>CAZASB010000016.1:0-31105 GCA_964487655.1 uncultured Planctomycetaceae bacterium | reverse complement strand
CCAAAGAAGCGGCTTGTTTGACCCACCCTACCTATCATGAATAATCCGGGTTAGGTTTGCTCCGCGGCCACGATGATGACTCGCGAGTGCTCCGGCAGGTTCACTGCCGGGTCAAGCGGCCTTACCAAGCCGTGTTCCACGACGCCTTCGACGGCAATCGGGCGATGGCACCGAAGATTACGTACGCGATTCCCAAGGATGGTACTACCGTTACAGCCATTTCCACTCGATCGACGAGTCGATCCGACCGTGCATGACGGTCAAGGCCGGCCAACGGTTGGGACTGCTAGGCAAGGAAGGCGGCAGTGGCGGCTGGACGCACCTCCATTTTGGCATCTCCTCGCGAATGCCCAACGGCCAATGGGGCGCGCAGGACGCCTACGCCTTGGCCTGGGAAGCGCATGTGAAGCAGTATCAGCCCAAGTTGACATGACAGTGAAGGATGCGCGGTATATCATAGCTCATAGCAGTGGTCAATGGCGATGAACGTACCGCCCAGCAGATAGCCGTGGCAATGCTCGAAGAGCACCTGCTCGCACGGCTACTCTCGCGGCGCGCGAAAGTCCATGGCTAGGTACTACCCTCTACTCGCCCTCTCTCGGCAGCCCTCGGTCCGGTCCGGACCCCTTGAGACAACGGCCGAACAGCGTGACCGGCTCGGCCCGCTCGATCTGGACTTCAAGGATCTGGCCAGCCAAGCTCGTCGAACCGTCGAATACCACAATTCGGTCGCAGGCCGTGCGGCCGACAAGCTGTTGCCGCTCGCCGGTTTGGCCTTGCTTTTGGGCCTTCTTGCTCGGGCCCTCGACCAGCACCTCGACCCGCCGACCGACCTGACGCCGGTTGTCCTCCAGGCTTACGGCGTCCTGCGCGGCGAGCAGCTCGTTGTTGCGCCGCCGCTTGGCGGCCTCCGGCACGTCGTCGGTATAAAACTCGGCCGCCTTGGTGCCAGGCCGGGGACTGTACTTGAAAATGAAGCTGTTCTTGAACCGTCCCTCGCGCACCAAGGCGAGCGTCTGCTCAAAGTCGGCCTCCGTCTCGCCGCAGAAGCCGACAATGAAATCGCTGGTCACCACGGCGCCAGGGATGGTGTCGTGAATGCGCCCGAGCATGTCGCGGTAGAAGCCGGCCGTATAACCGCGCTTCATGCGAGCAAGTATCGTATCGGAACCACTTTGCGCCGGCACGTGCAGGTAGGGACATACCTTATCCAGGTCGCGGATGGCCGCCAGCAGGTCGTCGGTCATCTGCTTCGGGTAGTTCGTTACGAAGCGGATTCGCCGCAAGCCGCTTATGCCATTGAGCCGTTCGAGCAGGCCGCTCAACCGAACGGTGGCGCCGCCGCTCTGGTCGACATAGCTATTGACCGTCTGCCCCAGCAAAGTCACCTCGATACAGCCGGCGTCAGCCAGCCGTTGCGTTTCGGCCACGATTTCGTCGGCCGGGCGGCACTGTTCCGGGCCGCGAACGCTGGGCACGATGCAGTAGGCGCAGAAGTTGTCGCAGCCGAACATGGCGCGAACCATGGCCTGGGCTGCGGGTGGCCGTCGTGGAGGGGCGTTGAAGTCCAATCGCGCGAAGCTGCTCGCAACCTCGGCGCGAGTGCCGGCCCGGCGATCCATGCTCACTGCCATCTGGGGCCCTTCGCCCGCGGCTACCCGCGCGATGAGTTCGGCAACCCGGCCGAGTTGCCCGGGCCCGATGACCAGATCGACGTGCGGTGCGTGGCGGAACACGCGCTGGCCGTCCTTCTGCGCCATGCAACCCAGTATGCCAATGATGGTGCCTGGCCGCTGTTCTTTCAGGTGTTTCAGCCGCCCCAGGGCGCTGTAGACCTTGTCTTCGGCATGTTGGCGCACGCTACACGTATTGAAGAGGATGACGTTGGCCTTGCGGCGCGCGTCGACCAGCTCGAAGCCGGCGTCTTCCAGAGTCGCGGCCAGTAGCTCGGTATCGAGCACATTCATCTGGCAGCCAAGCGTTTCGATATGGACTCGATAGGGCATAACTTGCGCGCCGCGAGGAAGGAGACTAGGCCGACTTTCGGCCCAACTCTTCAAACGCCTTCCGCTTGCGTTCCACTTCTTGGACCTTCTTTTCCTTCTCGACTTCTTTGCGGAACCGCTCGACAATCTGATCGCGGCGCTTCCTCATCAGACGCACCAGAGCCAAAACGGCTACGTAGCAGGCCAATGCCAGCAACACAATACTCCATCCATCCATGTGCTGCATCATCCAGCACCCTCCAGGCGGGATCGTACTTCAAAGTTCGGTATTGTAGCGTCCGGTGCGGCAAACCGCGAGGCCAGAAGTGCCCACCCAGCCGGCGTAGGTTAATGACTCTGAGATAGGGTTTTTAACAATCCAATCTGGGGGGTTCCGCATGAGGGGCGCTACCGTTGAGAGAGGCATTCGATACCCCCTATGTCTCTAATAGGGTTCCTGCCGTTGTGACAACCTTCGACTGCGAGCCGACAAGACGCGCGAAAATAGGGGCCGAGGCGATGTTCACGATACGTTCGCCAAGTAGTCTCTACGGTGCCTTGCGTGGCGAAAAGTGCCGCATGGGCAAGGATTTGCGCGCGAACTTGCTGGAACTGGGTCTCGATTTTCACGACTCCTCCTGATTGATATGCCACACCTTCGCGCCATCGAATCCATTGAACTTGGTAGAGGATGCGATGCTGTAGGCACCGATATTCGGGGTATAGAGGCAATCGCCGATCTCGAGGTCGGCCGGCAGTTGGGCGGACAGGGTGATCTTGTCGAAACTGTCGCAAGTCGGACCGACCACGGCGCACACCTCCTCCGGGCCCTGCGCGAAGGACCGGAACTCAGGTGTCCAATGGTCAAAGACGATTCCCGAGTAAGTATGATAGACACCGTCGTTGATGTGATAGAATCGCTTGCCGTCGCGCCGCGCCCTACCGATAATTTCTGATACCAGGACGGCCGTGTTTCCAACCATGAAGCGGCCCGGTTCCGCAATTAGTTCGACATCGGCGGGAAACAGGCGGTCGAATTCCGCATTCAGAATATGCGCCAGATCCGCAAACTCCGGCACCTCGGGGTGATAAGGCGCGGGAAAGCCGCCGCCAATGTCCACAATCTTCAGCGGATAGCCTTTGCCGCGGGCCGCGTGAAACACCTCGGCGGCGATAGCCAGGGCGGAGGTGTAATTGTCAAAGCAGACGCATTGACTGCCCACGTGGAAACTCAGGCCCTCAACCACCAAGCCGGCCTCGAAAGCCTGGTCGATCAATGCAGCCGCGTCCGCGGGCTCCGCGCCGAACTTGGAGCCCATCTCGACCTGGGAACCGATATCGGGCACCTTCAGCCGTAGCACAAGGCCCGCCGTATCGCAGTATTCCTTGATCTTGACGACCTCATCGCTGTTGTCGTAGGTGACCAGGGGCTTATAGCGCTTGATCTTGCGCAGGGTTTCCCTGTCCTTAATCGTGTTGGAGAAGATGATCTTGTCCCAGACGTAGAAACCCTGTTCCTCTTCCTGAAAGGACTTGATGTATTCATACACCTGTATGAACTCCTGGTACGAGGCTACATCGAAGCTGCACCCTTCGCTGAACAGGGTCTTGATGATCTCCTGATTGGAGTTGGCTTTCACGGCGTAATAACACTGCACGCGAGGCAGATGCTGATTGAAGGCATGGTAGTTTGCTCGCAGGCGTTCGTGGTCGATGATGAACAGGGGCGTACCCTGCCGCCGCGCCAGTTGCAGTAGTTCCGCTTCGGTCATGGTCATAGCTTGTTCATGAGGCTCTTCAGCTCATCAACCTCTTTGTTGTTTTCCAGATACGCCTTGACAAGGTTATCGTGCAGTTCTTCGGCGCGATCATAAAGTCTCTTCAAGGGCTTGGGATTGGTGTTCTGAACGACATAGGCCGTCAGGAGCGGGAATGCCGCGGTCACGTCCATATAAACCGTAACGGCGTCGTCCAAGTTGGCCGGATCGATCTTCCCCCAGCTTGCCGCCTCGCTTGGCGACGCGCCGGAGAGCCCGCCCGTGTCCGGCCGAGCATCCGTGATATTGATGTCGTAATCTTGGCCCGCCCCGGGGATCATGAGCACTTCCTGGATTTGCGGCTCGGTCTGGAGCATGAAGTTCTTGGGACTGCCGCCGCCTATCAGAATGACCGCCGTCTTGCCCTTTTCGTAAAGCTTGGCGTTGAGAATGATGGCCGTGGAATCATTGACGTCGATGCTGGGATTGATCTTCAGCTTGAACTTGTGCTCCAGGCCGGAGGCCCTGGCCAGCAGTTCCAGGCCCGCCACGTTCATGCCGTGCGTGGAATCGCCAGGCGAGGACGTGAATATCGGAATCCCGTTTCGGTAGGCCGCAGCCAGGATGCTCACCTGGCCCAGGTTATTCTCCGCCTCGCAATCATTGATCACCTTGCCCAGCAAGTGATAGAACTCGCGGGTCCCCATTTCCTTCTGGAATTCGGGCCCGAGCAAGATCTTTCGCAGCCTGCGGTCCGTTTCCATAAGCACGTCTTCGTAATCGAACAGGATATCATAGATTCGCGTTATACCCTTATCTCGCAAATCGCAATCATCGACATCGTGGCTGCCCCGGTGCATGGGCAAGTCGAAGGCGTAGTGGAGATCGTGGTACATGTTGGCGCCGGTAGCGCTGATCCAATCCACGAAGCCGTGATTCATCAGCGGAATCACCGTGGACGGACCCAATCCCGCCGGGGTCAGGGCGCCTGCCAGGCTCAGACCTACCGTGACATCGGGCTGGACGTACCTCTCCTTCATCAACTGGCAGGCCGCGCGCAATCTGCCGCCATTGTAGGCGTCCAGATTATCAATCAGCGACGTAATGGTCGAGTCCTTGGAGATCGGTTGAGGGAGAATTCGCTTGCCTGCAAGGTACTTGGCCCTGCCCGGGCATTCCTTTGTCCTATGTTTCATGTCTGATTCATCCTTTCATCCAATGGGGCGGCATTGACAGCCTCGTTCGGTAAGATACTGCTTCATTTGGGCGATGGTGTACTTGCCAAAGTGGGCGATGGAGGCGACGAGAACGGCGTCCGCGTGCCCCTCGGCAATCGCTTCATAGAGGTGTTCGAGCGTGCCGGCGCCGCCGGAGGCGATGATGGGAACCTTCACCGCGTCGGCCAGAGCGCGGGTCATGGGAATATCGTACCCGGCCTGTGTGCCGTCGGCGTCCATGCTCGTGGGCAAGATCGCGCCGGCGCCGAGTGATTCGACCTGTTGGGCCCAGGCCACTGCGTCGCGTCCGGCGCCTTCGGTCCCGCCGCGCACCACGACCTCGAAACCGGACGGGCAGGCGTCGGACTTGCGAGTGTCGATGGCTACGGTAACGCGATCGGAGCCGAACCGATCGGCCGCCTCGCGGATCAGCTCGGGCTTGCGCACGGCCGCCGTGTTGATCGAGACCTTCGTCGCGCCGACGGCCAGCAGGGCGTCGATATCGGCCACCGAGCGAATGCCACCGCCCACGGTCAGCGGAATGGAAATCCGTTCGGCCGTGCGTTTGACGGCGTCGAGCAGGGTCTGCCGATTGTCGATGGTCGCGGTGATGTCGAGGAACACGAGTTCATCGGCCCCGGCCTCGCTGTAGGCCGCGGCGTTCTCGGCCGGATCGCCCACTTCCTTTAGGTCGACGAAGTTAACGCCCTTGACCAAGCGGCCATTTTTGACATCTAGGCACGGAATAATGCGTCGGTAATCCATGAATAATCCTTTTGGGGCTGCATTGATGCCTCGCAGATATGGGTTTGCGCCGCAAGGGGCACACCGGTCAGGGCATTTTACCACAACCGGCCCCATAGGGTAGGCTATCAGCTTCGGTTGTTCGTCCGCTGGCAAGCGACTATACTGGCGGGTTGCCGGAGGCTCGGTGATCCACCCGTTTGAAACCAGTACAGGAACTTTTGCCATGCAACGCACCTCTCGACGCCAATTCCTTCAAGCAAGCTCGGTTGCCACAGCAACCACGCTCGTGGCCGGTAAACTGTTTGCCGCCGACGCCCAGTCGAGTCCGAACGAAACGATCAACCTGGGCGTGATCGGCTGCGGCGCCCGAGCTGGGCAGGTGCTCAAGGAGTTTCAAGAGGTGCCGGGCAACCGCGTGACGGCCGTGTGTGACGTGAACTCGACACACCGCGCGAAATTCCAGACCGCCTTCGGCGGCCCCGACAAGGTGGCGGCCTATCACGATTTCCGCGAGCTGATTGACGACAAGAACGTGGACGCCGTTCTGGTGGCCGCGCAGGCCCATTGGCACGTGCTTCCGACCGTTCGCGCGTGTCAGGCCGGCAAGGATGTGTACGTGGAGAAGCCGCTGGCCAACTCGATCCATGAAGGGCGTATTGCGGTCGAAGCCGCGAGAAAGTACAACCGCGTCGTTCAAATCGGCACGCAGCAGCGGAGTTGGGAGCACTATCAACGCGCGGTCGAGATCATCCAGTCGGGCCGGCTGGGCCAGATTTCGGAAGTCAAGATATGGGACTACGAGAACCGCTTCCCCGGCCGCGGCACGCCGGCCGACTGCGCCCCGCCCGAGGAGCTTGACTGGGACTTCTACGTTGGCCCAGCCCCCTGGCGCGACTATAACCCGAACTGCTACTACAACTACGGTTACGACTGGTTCCGTCTTTCCGGCGGCGGGCACACGGTGGCGTGGGGCGTGCATCACTTCGACATCATGCAGTGGGCCATGGGCGTGAAGTGGCCGAAGTCGGTCGTCGGCATGGGCGGCATGCATGCGTTCGGCGACAATCGCGAGTGGCCCGACACGTTCTCCGGCATCCTGGAATACGGTCCCTGTCCAGTGGCCGACAAGGGCTTCAGCGTGCAGTACACGTGCCGCATGGGCGCCCGCCGCGAGTTCCGCGCGCACTGCAAGTGCTTCTTCGGTAGCGAGGCGTCGCTTATCCTCGATCGATCCGGCTATACCATCACGCCCGAGCCTCGCAAGGGCGGCGAGGAGGAGAGCTATCGCTCGCCCAGCGACAGCTCGCACCAGGCGGCGTTCCTCAACGCGGTTCGCGACCGCAAACGCCCCGCCGCCGACGTCGAGGGCGGGCACTACTCGACCGCCGCGTGCCACCTGATGAACGTCTCCTGGCTGGCCGGCCGCCGCATCGAGTGGGACGGCGAGAAGGAGCAGATTGTCGGCGATCCGGAGGCCAACGCCCTGGTCGACAAACCCTACCGAGCGCCCTGGAAGTTGGAAGTGTAGCAAGCGAACCAGTCCCTGGCGCTGGAGTTCCGGCGCCAGGGGCTTCTTGATATGCGTTGCCGCGAGCCTTCATCCGGATCATCCGGCTATTGGGCCGCGCCCTATTTACGAGTAGGCGGTTTGGGCAACGTCTGGAAGGGCAAGGAGAATTGGCCACGAACGCCGTAAAGAAGGCTTTCCAATGAGCCGCTGAATACCTCGGGCAACTCATCGCGGTTGCCTTTCTGACGCTCGAACAGGTCCGCCACGAATCGATTGCGCAGCTCCACGGCGGCGGCAAGCGCCGCCAAGTGTTCCTCCGAGCGGTCCTCCTGATACTGCTTCAGCCGCGCAAAACCCAGGGTGGTTAGCTTCGAGTACTCGAAACCATCGCGGAATAGGCGTATCCGCTTCTTGACGGTTTCATCTTGCGCGAGTGATTCGGCTCGCTGAAGGTGGCTGTCGCATCGCTGGAGCACCTCGTCGGGAAAGCAGGCGAGGTATAAGTCTTGGGGCCTTTCGTGGGATACATAGTCGTACGGTTGGCCCAAGGTTTCGGGCAGCATCAACTCCCATCGCTGGCCGGTCTTCTCGTAATAGGCATGAAAGAAGTCTTTCATGGCCGTGGCCGATCCCGCGAAGAGTCCCTCGCAGAACTCGTCGAGCACTTCTTCGGCGTCACGCTCGGCGTTGCGCAGCAGTTGGCCTACCAGGTAGTAGCTCGGTGCATGGATGCCCCAACTGCCGTTCCCGCCGCAGAAGTAATAGCTTCGAACGCCAGCCGCCGCCAACCGCTTGAACTCCGCGCCCACGCCTACCACCGGCATGGGCACGTAGTTGCGACTCTCGCTGACGAACCAATAGACGAACGCGGAGAACTGGCCGTGGAACTTCGTCCATCGCTCGACGGCCCCGGTGGTTGGGTGGCACCATTCGACAATCACGTTGTCGGGCAGTCCTTCGAGCCGCTGGGGTGCCTCGCCGGTCGGCCCGTAGGCCAGGATGACGAGTTTTCGGTCGGGATGAGTCTTCTTGAGTTCCCGGGCCAGGAAGTCGTGGAATACCCACACACGGTCGGCCGGAACGCCTGGCAAGTACCAGCCGCTAATGCGGTAGCCGTCCATCGCCTCGCACGCCTCGCACTGGCAGCGACGGTATCCGTCCACCTGGCATAAGATGACCGCGTCGTAACCGGGTGCGTACAGTTCCTTCAGGTTGATCGCCGCCTCGGCCCACATCTGGCGGTTCGACGTACAGAGGAAGGCATGCCGGCGATCGCCCCGGGTGCGCTGGCCGTCGATCAGCGCGAACCACTCGGGGTGAGCGTCGAAGTATTTGTCGGCCGGGATCAGCACGTTCCACAAGTGACAGCCCAGTGGGCTGATGAACACCTGCTGGCCGAAGAAATTGCGTTGCGCCCAAATGGACCGCGCGAAGCTACCCCCGCTCGACAGGCGATAGGGCGTTTCTCGCCGGTCGAGCGCGGGTACTTCCAGGCACTCGCGGCGAGGGACCACTTCGCCCAGGCTGCCGGGCATGAACCAGCGCACGCCGCAGACATCCTGAAGGAAGGCGCTCACCGCGTTAGCCGTTCCTCGCTTCGCCCGGTAGTACGGATCGTTGGGCAAGAGCCGGGCATCGTTGCCGGCCAGTACGAGTCGGCCGGGCGCGGTTCGAAGCAGGAAAGAGTCGCCGGTCAGCGACGAGAGGTCCATGCCCATTTCTTGCGTCAGCCGGCTCGGCCCCACCAGTACGAGGTTGCCTTCCGGCGTCTGTGAATCGTCAACGATCGGCAACAGAACGCCGGTCATCTTGCCGACGTATTCCCGCAGCTCCTCGGCCGGCGCCTGCTGCAAGTCGGTTGCGTCCTTGGCGACGACAATCGTGGCTCGGGGCTCGCCGTTTTCGACCAGCCGCAAGGCCGGTTGCGCGTCGGGCCGCGGCTCAGTGCCCAGCGCCGCAACGGGAATGGCCAGAAGAAGGCTCGCGAAGAACAGCGAGTAGAATCTCATGACGTCTCCTGCGATAGTCGCCCAACCGCGACGGCGGGGGGACAGGGATTGTGATTGCCACGCACCCAATAAGTCTGGCATCACGGCTGACCGACGTCAAGCTGTCGCAGTGACTTCCCGGCCATCTCCCTGGTTCTTGTACTTGCAACAAGAGTCCAAGGCATTGCCCTCCGGGGAAACGCAATGATTCCTCGGAAAACCGCCATGGATGAGAAAAACGGCGACGCCAGGGGCTGTCAATGCGTATAATTCACCAGTACAACGCGATTCGGGTGCAGTTTTGCCCATATTTCATGCATGGAGGATCGACCATGAGTTCCACCAAACGATCGACAAACGTCCCGCCGCGAGCGCTGTCCATCGAGGGCATGCATTGTGTAAGCTGCCAGGAGCGGGTCAAGCGGGCTCTTCAGCAGGTGGAAGGCGTGGAATACGTCGACATCGACCTCGACGTCGGCCGGGCCGTCATACACTTCGATAGCGCCCCGGCGCGAGACGCGGATTTGGTCGAGGCCGTCAGGCAGGCCGGCTACAAAGCCGTGCCGGAAAAGTCCGTCGAAGGAGTCTACGAATTCGCCGTTGCCGGCATGAATTGCGCCGCGTGCGCCACGAACGTGCAGAGGGCGTTCCAAAAGATCGGTGGCGTCGAGTGGGCCGAGGTCGACCTCGACGCCGGCCGGGCTCGTGTTCACGTCCGCGGCGAAGTCCCGGCCAAATCGCTCATCGGCGCCGTGGACAGGGACGGCTATCGCGTAGAATTGATCGACGCTCCGGAGGGGGGAATAGTCACCTCACCCGCCAAGACCCTGTCGCGCGACGTCCGGTGGCGGAACTTGGCGATTGTCGGAATCGTCTTTACGGCGCCCTTGGTGATGCTGCACCACCTTGGCTTGGCTGAATGGCTGGGCTACGGAGGCGCCATGAATTGGCTCTCCCTAGCCTTGGCGACGCCTGTCCAAGCCGTCCTGGGATGGCACTTCTACCGTGGTGCGTGGCGGGGGGCCAGGGCCCGGCGTTTCGACATGGACGCACTCGTGTCGCTTGGCTCCACAACGGCGTTTGTCTATAGCGTCGTGGGTTTGGCGATGGGGCTTACGCCGCTGTACTTTGAAGCGGCGGCGGAGATTCTCACGATCATCGCAATTGGCCACTGGCTCGAGGCTCGCGCAACGCGCAAGGCAGGCGCTGCCATCGAAGGCCTCGTGCAGCTTGCGCCTCAATCGGCGGTGAAGGTTGACGCCGCTGGCGAGGAAACTGTCATCCCCGTATCCTCCTTGTACGTCGGCGATCGCGTTTTGGTGCGGCCCGGCGGTCGTATTCCTACCGATGGCGAGGTCGCGGCAGGCGAGAGCGCCGTGGACGAGTCATTGGTGACCGGTGAATCCCTGCCGGTACCCAAGACGGTCGGCGACCAAGTGATTGGCGGCACGCTGAACACCAGTGGGCGGTTGGAAGTTCGCATAACCCACACAGGCCACGATACCGTGCTGGCCCACGTGATCGAAACCGTTCGCCGAGCGCAATCCAGCCGAGCGAACATCCAACGAATCGCCGACAAGATCAGCAATGTCTTCGTGCCGGTTGTGGTGCTGATCGCGCTGGGGACCCTGTTGGGCTGGGGGTTGACCACGGGCGCGTGGGGAAATGCCTTGATCAATATGGCAGCCGTGCTGATTATCGCGTGCCCCTGCGCCTTGGGCCTCGCCGCGCCGACGGCCATGATGGTTGGAACCGGGGTTGGTGCCCGGCATGGAATCCTGATCCGCCACGCGGCCGCCCTTGAGCAATCCGGCGGTATCACCGACGTCCTGCTCGACAAGACGGGCACGCTCACCGCCGGCCGGCTCGCCGTGACGGGCATCGAGGCGACCGGGAGTGGCGAACCCAGCGAGACGCTCCGACTGGCAGCCGCCGTGGAGGCCGGCTCGGAACACCCAATTGGGAAGGCAATCTGGGAACACGCTCGCGACCAAAACGTCCGGCTCCAGTCCGTGGAGACTTTCGAGGCCAAGAGCGGACGCGGCGTGCAAGGCCGGGTGGACGGCGTGGAGGTGACCGTCGGAACGCCGGATTTCCTGGCCGAAATCGGGCTCGACTGTACGGCAGTCGGCGATTGGATTCGTGCCCGGGAGGAACAGGGGCAAACGGCCGTCGTGGTCGCTGCCGGTGGCGTGTGTCAAGGCGCCATTGCCCTTTCCGACACGGTCCTGCCCGAGGCGCGCGAAGCGGTAAGGGCCCTACAACGTCTGGGACTTACCGTTCACATGGTGACCGGCGACAACGATCGCACCGCACGGAGCGTTGCGCGGGAGGTTGGCATTGAGGAGCATGACGTGCATTCGAGAGTATTGCCTGAGGAGAAAGCCGCCATCGTCACTCGATTGCAGCGCGCCGGCAAGATGGTAATGATGGTCGGCGACGGCGTTAACGATGCGCCTGCGTTGGCCCAAGCCGATCTCGGCGTGGCCGTGCGAGGCGGTGTCGACATCGCGGCCGACAGCGCTGATATAGTGCTCATGCGAACCGGGGTGGGCTCGCTGGTGGATGCCGTGGACCTCAGCCGCGCTACTTTGCATAAGATCAAGCAGAACTTCTTCTTTGCCTTTTTCTACAACGTGCTGGCAATCCCCATGGCTGCCGCAGGCCTGCTGCAGCCGTGGATGGCTGCCGCGGCCATGGGCTTGTCGGACATCTGCGTGATCGGCAATGCCTTGCTCCTCTACCGGTGGCGATCTCGCGGCTGAGTGGGATGATTCACTGTCGCCGGCCCAATCGTAGGGTGAGGCCAATCGTAGGGTGAGCCGCGCGACCGTTGTAATTTCAGCGCAGAACGGCCGCGAGCAGCAGCGCGACGGTGGAGAGGAGTCCGAATGCGAGGTTGAGTCTTCCGGTGGCGCCGTCCAGAGAGCGAAACAGCGCGGGATCAGCGCTGGTGTGTCGCGTGAGACCCCGGCGCATGAGCCGCACGGCCAGCGGTAAAGTCAGGAACGTGATCAGAAAGGTCAGCGGCATCTTCGGCCCCATGCCGAGATGACTTATTCCAATCGTCGCGAGCACGAGCGCGTACGGCGAGAAGACGAGGAATCCGTAGTAGGCCACGGAAAGGCGATCTCCGAGCAACGATGCCATCGTCCGCGCTCCGCCTGCCGTGTCGAATTCGATGTCGCGCCAGTTGTTGCCGTGCAAGATGCCGATAACGAGCAGCGACATCGGCAGCGTCCAAAGGGCCGGCAGCCACGATAGTTCACCCGTCTGCGCGGCCCATGCGCCCATGGCGCCGAGGATTCCGAAATCGAGGAATACGGCCAGATCGCCCACCGCGTGATACTTCAGCGCGAACGGCCCGACCGAATAGAAGAACCCAATCGCGACGCCTGCAAGCCCGATCCACAGGATCGGCAGGCCGACGAGGGCCACGAGAACGACGCCGAGAGCGGAGCCGAATGCAAACAGCGCCCCCGCGACGACAAACGCCTGCCTGGGCGTGATCCAGCCTCGGACCACGCCGCCGCTGATCGGGTTGACGCGTCGATCGAAGCCGCGATTGAAGTCGATTCCATCGTTCAGGAGGTTCGTTCCGACGTGGAGTGATACCATGCCGACAAACGCCGCCAGGAACCTGAGCCAATGCATCTCGGCGCCGTCGATCGTCACGGCCATGGTGGTCCCGAAAATCACTGGCATGGTCGATGCCGTTAGTGAATACGGCCGGGAAGCGATCCACCATAGTTTGACGCTACCTGGCTTTCGCGGGCAGCCGTTGGGATCGGATTCCACGGTCTTGATTTCCTGGTTTTCGTCGTCTTTCATGGTCCCCTTGTCTCGCGAGAAGCCTGAATGGGCGCCTCGGCGCGAATGGATCACTGGAGTATGGTGAAACATGCGCTCGTTGGGAGCCTCTTGCACGTTTGGCTTGCCCTTTCCCCGCACTCTGAATCTTCCGGACTCCGTGTCCGAACCCCTTGAGCCGTCGCCTGATCTGGGAGGCTCTGAGGCTCACGTACAGCATGTTCCCTTTTGGATCACCCATAATGCACTGCCAGCCACACGGTTGGTCCATCCGGTGTTGTCCACTCGACCCGATGCCGCTTGTGGGCGGGGATGTTGATGAAATCGCTGGGCTTCATCTCCAACAGCTTGTCGCTGCCCTCGAACCGAAGCCTGGCCGCTCCTGTGAGTAGCACCACCCATTCATGCTGCTCTTGATCGTACCAGAAGCTCTCGGGCGATGCGTGACCGTGGGAAACGATCCGCTCAATTCGAATCGAGTCGGCATCGACCAGGATCTCCAGAAACTCGTCGGAGAAGGCATCAGGTATGTCGGAGAAAAGGTTGTTCATTTCAGTGACCTCACTACCCCGATCAGCAGTGTCACGACAGTCAACGGCACGACGAAGCCGAGCATAACGCACCCGGAGATTCGACTGATAGCCTCGTTTGTGACGGCAAGGATCAAGTATCCGGTGTATGCAAAGTAGTAGGCAAGGAACAACCCACCCTCCCAGCGGGCAATGACATGGCCGGTGAAGAAGATCGGAAGGCAGGCCAGTGCGACCACAATCATCACCGGGATGTCCAATCGCAACGCCGTCTGCGAGACTTCAAGCCCACCTGGAGAAACTGCGGCAGACAACCCCAATACGCACATGATGTTGAAAATATTGCTGCCCACCACATTGCCCACGGCGATGTCTCGCTCCCCCTTGATGCTCGCTAAGATCGAAGCAGCGACTTCCGGCAGAGACGTTCCAGCGGCAATGATGGTCAATCCGATGAGCAATTCGCTCATGCCAAGAATCCTGGCAATCGTCACCGATCCATCCACCAACCATTTCGCTCCCAGAGTCAGTAACATTAACCCGCCCAGAATCAGACCAATTTGCAGAATGATCTGCCTGGTCGCCTTTTCGGGTGCCCCGGCGAACTCTTTCTCGACTTCCTTCTGGACGACAGCCGTTTCCCTGCGGCTTTGACGAATAGACCAGAAGACATAACAAATCAATCCCACGAACAGTCCAATGCCATCAATGCGCCCGATACTACCGTCGAGGCTGACAACCGAGAGAGCCACTGAGGCGACAATCATCAAGGGAACGTCCACTCGAATCAACTGGCTCGAAACGATGAGCGGCGTTATCAGGGCCGAGATTCCAAGGATGAACAGTACGTTGAAGATATTGCTACCCACGACGTTGCCAATGGCGATGTCCGTCTGACCGGCGAGACTTGCCTTCAATGAAACGGCTAGTTCTGGAGAACTCGTGCCAAAGGCGACGACGGTTAGTCCGATGACCAGCGGCGAAATCTTGGCCAATGCTGCAATTCGGGACGCCCCACGAACGAGAAGCTCGCCACCGACCACCAGGATCGCCAATCCGCCGACGATGAAAATGATTGCCCAGGTCATGTGATACTTTTGGCGCTTGCCGTGCCTGCCCCTGCTGTTACTTGACTAATGGTTCGGTGCGTCTTTTCGAGGGTCGTACTCGCCATCATTCTACCGCCCCCGCCCCAGGGCTGGTAGAATGGAAAAGGAGAACCATTGCCATGTCCAAGAACCAACGCCAAACGCCACGCAAACCGGCAACGAAGTTCGCCCACCTGCGGAAGAAGATGCAGCAGGCCAAGGCCCAGGCGAGGAAGCCCGGAAAGAAGTAGGCCATGCAACACCCAGCTTGGACTCTTGTCATCATTGGGCTGGTGATCGCCGTAATCGGTGTGGTCTGGCTGCAGGCTCTGCACATCCCCTGGCTTGGAAAGCTGCCCGGAGACATCAGGGTCGAGGGGAAAGCATTCCGGTTCTACTTCCCGATTGTCACTTGCATCGTCCTTAGCCTGCTGTTGACGGGCATCATCTGGGTGGTGCGGTTTCTTTCAAAGTAAGCCAATTATGAAAAACTCCATCTTCGTTATCAATCCGTACAAATGGAACGGCATGTGGGTCTTCGATGACGAGCGGGTCGGCCTGGATAAAGAGCCGTTCGTCGCCGGGGCCGACACCATGATCGACACCGCCGTAGAGTTGAAGGGCATCCCCAGTGCCGACACTGATTTTCTGATTGGCGACGGGCTTGAAAAGGGCATCATTTTCGGGCGGCGGGTGGGCATCGGGGGCTTGGGGTGACATTCTCCTTCAGCGCGTGTCCTTGGCGAGTTTCCGGGAGATTGATCTCCTTGGGCGGCTTCTCCGTGGCGGTCGGTCCCGGAACTTGAGCACTTGACGAACATAGCTGGCTGGAGTATATTTTTCTTGGAAGGATTTCCACTAGGAAACCTGGGTGCCGCTTGTAGCCCACTGACCACTGTTCCGGCCGGACAAGCCGGCCGGTGACGCCCCAGACTTGTGTGTAACAACGGGGAGGACCACCCCGGTTCACGAGGTACACTGGCATGACTTCTCGATCGAGGCAGGAACACTCAGCTCACCGCACGTCTGGGCAAACGATCTTCCTGATCGCCGCAGTTGGCGTGGCCGTTTTTCTCATCGGCGGCGTAACCATCTGGGCGCAGTGGCAGTCTGGCCGAGGTCGCGGACGGTCGGGGCAGGCTTCGGAGTTGACGCTTGACCAAATCCCCTTCAACGGTGCCCGGGCCTACGAGTACCTGAAGCAGCTTTCCGAGATCGGCCCGCGGCCTAGCGGTTCACCCGGCATGAAGCGGCAACAGGAAATGCTTGAGGAACACTTCAAAAAACTGGGCGGCGAGGTCCAATTCCAGCGATTCCAATACCGTCATCCGGTCGACGGGTCGGCCGTGCCGATTGGCAATCTGATTGTCCACTGGCATCCGGATCGCAAGGATCGGATTCTTCTGTGTGCCCATTACGATACGCTGCCCTATCCCATGCTGGATCCGGTGGACCCAAAGGGCCGATTCGTCGGCGCCAACGATGGAGCGAGCGGCACGGCGCTGCTGATGGAAATGGCGCACGTCATCCCCGACTTGGAAACTCGTTATGGGATCGACTTTGTGCTGTTCGACGCCGAGGAATACATCTTCTCCGAGTCGGACCGGTTCTTTGTCGGATCGGAGTATTTTGCGAGCCAGTACGTCAACCAACCGCCCGCGCACCGCTATCGCTGGGGCGTGCTGCTCGATATGATCGGCGACGCCGATCTGCAAATCTACCAGGAACGCCACAGCTTGAGTTGGCCGAAAACGCGGCCCCTCGTTCAGCAGATATGGGCGACTGCTCGGCGGCTGGGCGTGCGCGAGTTCATCCACCAGCCGAAACACGCGGTGCGAGACGATCACGTTCCGTTAAACGTCATCGCAGGCATTCCCACCTGCGATCTGATTGACTTCGACTATCCCCCTTGGCACACCCAGGGCGACACGCCTGACAAGTGCTCTCCGGAGAGTCTGGCCAAGGTTGGCTGGGTGCTTTGGGAGTGGCTCAAGGAGGCGCGGTAAGTTGGCAAGGAAGAACGGGACCAGAGAACTCGTTTCTGATGACCACGAATTCGTTTCGAGAGGGCTTAAGGTTATGCAAACGGTAACCATGGAGCTTCCCGAGGGTGTCTTTTCGGCATTGCGTCGCTCACCCGAGGAATTTGCTCAGGAAATGTGACTTGCGGCGGCCATGCTTTGGTATAGTCGGGGCATGGTTTCTCAGGAGAAAGCGGCCGAAATAGCTGGTCTGAATCGTAAAGAGTTTCTAGCTGCGTTGGCCCGCAATCAGATCGATGTATTCGCCGTTGACTTTGACGACCTTCGAGGGGAGCTGAGTCGTGGCTGACCCTGCCGTTTTCAACACATCGCCGCTTACCTTCTTGTTCGAGTCGGACCTGTCCGACCAAATCGTCGTGAGTGCCTTGAAAATGGTTGGGGAATAGGGAGATGGATTACGTGGCGTACGCGGCGTGGCTGATCCGCCCGATAGGAAGCCATGACAGACGAGCAAAACCATGAAAGAACACGGGATACCGATTGTCTGGACCTGCCTGTTACTGCTGGTGGGGTGCGCGGGCGAGACGAAGGAATCGTTCGATCTGGACGACCTGGAACGGTTCGGTTCGCTTCCGTATTTGAAGGCCACGCGCGACCAGCAGCTTGCGGATGAACTGGCGCGCATCATCGAGGAAGGTGGCACGCCGGAGCAGCTTACGGTTTCCGATGGCGAGCAAAGCGTGGGCGATGTCCTGAAACAGTTATTCCCCAAGGAGCAACTGGCCCTCATTGTCGCCCAATCCGACGAACTTTTTCCGCCTCGTGAGTTCCGGTTCGATCCCGCGCGGCTTGAGCAGGTGATTGCCTTTCGCCGG
The DNA here is from genome assembly GCA_964487655.1 of uncultured Planctomycetaceae bacterium. Classification (GTDB taxonomy): domain Bacteria; phylum Planctomycetota; class Planctomycetia; order Pirellulales; family Thermoguttaceae; genus PWXP01. The sequence goes on along the minus strand of CAZASB010000016.1, from coordinate 13,616 downwards.
CAGCACGAACGGTCTCGGCTTGACGCTCGGAAGGCGTTGAAGCAGGCTCGGCCTCATCTGGGCATTCGGTTCGTGGCGGGTTTCTCGGCGGATACCTCGGTGATTGACGCGGTTCGCGTGTGCGTTCGGTTGGAGGCGTTCCATGCCGCGGAACTACTTGCCGAGGACAACCTCGAGGACGCGATTCTAGCGGTCGACCAGATGCTCGCCCTGACGCAGTGCCTGGGAGCCGAGAAACATCTTGACGCCCGGCTGCACGCCGCCTACTTGCGGGCCGAGGCCCTGGCCGTCATGCAGGCGATTGTGACTCACGGGAAGGTGACGCGGGAGCACCTGCTGACACTGCTTCAGACGGTCCAGGCACAGTTGCATAACTGGACCGACGACGCCCATGCCTGGATTGGTGAACGCGCGATCGGGCTACATACCTACGAACTGGTGCGAGACGGGGCACTGTTGATCCTGCTGACGGAAGACGAAGTCAAGGATTTCGAGCGGGAAGGCGACTTGCGTATTCTTGCCAAAGCCGCGCGACGAAACGCCGACCGCGACCAAGTCTACTACCTGGAGACAATGCGGCAGGTGATTGAAGCGTGTCGAAAGCCGCCTTATGCTCGACTGGGGCTGCTTAACTCGATCACCAGTGAATTGGATGCGCATCGCGGCGCGTCCGACTATCCGTTTGTCGCCGGTCGCCTCCTGCTGAAGGGACTGGCCGCCGCGCATGCCATACAGGCGCATGATCGAGCCAACTGGGAGGCGTGGGCCGTGGCCTTGGATATGGCGACCGGCGGGAGTCCCGGGAAGGCGGTCAACCCGTTTACCGGCAAGCCCTACATCGTTGCGCAAGAGAACTCGCTGGTTATCGTTGCAGGCATCGCCACGGGGCGCGAGGCTGAGCATGTGAAGGTGTACATCCCCGACTTCTCGAAACCCTGATTGGCGTTCATGTCGCGCAAGAATACGCGTCGCGATTTTCTGAAAGGCAAGGCGGCAGCGGATGCACTGGCCGATGCCGTCGGCGGTCCACTCAGCTCGACCGGCGCGCGAGTCGGCGGGGGCTATGTGATTCGCCTTTCGCGTTCGGCCATGGCTTGCGAGTTTGAGGTTCTGCTGAACGCAGGCCAGTATCCCGAGGGCACCGAAACTGCGTTGCGAGCGTTGGACCTGCTCGATCCGATTGAGGAACAGTTGTCGCTCTTCCGTTCCGCCAGCGCTATCTCGGAACTGAACCGTGACGCCGCCAACCGGCCGGTCGAGGTAGAGCCGCGATTGTTCGAGTTGCTGGAGCTTGCCGCTCGGTTGTACGTTGCGACGGACGGCGCGTTCGATATCACCTCCGCACCGCTGTGGAAAGCATGGGGCTTCGCCGCGCGTGCGCCGCGGGTACCTGACGAGGCCGCGCTGCAAGCGGCGCTTGCTTGTGTGGGCGGCCGCTTGGTCGAACTGGACTCACGGCGGCGAACCGTACGGTTCCTTCGTGGCGGGGTACAATTGAACCTCGGCAGTATCGGCAAGGGCTATGCGCTGGACCGATGCGCCGAGGAACTTGCGGCGGCGGGCATCCACGATTTCTTGCTCCATGCCGGCGGAAGCAGCATTGTTGCCCGGGGCGACTGCCTCGCTGATCCGCCCGGCTGGGTCGTTGGCATTCCCCACCCGCTCCGGCCGAATCGCCGGCTGGCCGAGTTGCGGCTGGTGAACCGGGCGCTGGCGACGTCGGGCTCGCGATTCCAGTCGTTTTTGCACGAAGGTCGGCGACTTTCGCACGTCTTGGACCCGCGCACGGGCTGGCCGGCCGAAGGTATCTTTGCCGCAACGGCTGTTACCTTCGACGCCGCCACGGCCGATGCCTTTTCCACGGCGTTTTTCGTCCTGGGTGTCGAGGGAGCCCAACACTTCCGCGAGAGCCATGCGGAAGTGGCCGCCCTCATGTGTATCCCGGCCAACCGCGGAGGCGGATATGAACTGCGTCAGTTCGGTTTGGACGAGTCAAGCCTCCGGCTGATATAGCCGAAAAACTTGCCGCACACGTGGACTTCAAACAGCCGATCCGAGTACAATAACCTAATGGACCGTGCCGTCCGGAGAGACGGATAAAACGGGCAAATCGGTGTTTTGATGTGTCGGGAAGGCACAACTCTTGCCTTGCGGCAGGCAAATGCGCGAGGCCATCGTGCCAAGGGCGCACCGTTGACGGGAGACTTGCAGGCTATGTGGAACATACACACGATTGCGGTGATAGCCGTGTTGCTTGCCGCCCCGGCTGCCGTGTGGGCCGAGGATATGCCTACGGTTCCCATGCTCGACCAATTGGTGCGGAGCGACGATGCCATATTCGCCATGGTTTCGGGGCGGGTTTCCCTTGTAGGGGGTGGTTTCGGCACGCGGAGCACCTCGTCGACGGGGCCTGCCCAGAGTGAATCGCTCCAGATGCGTTTCACGCAAAATGAGACATTCCTGAACTATCAGCTAAACATTCCCACGGAGGTCTTCCTCGTGAATGTCTCCGCGAAACAAGCCGTTCGACTGGAGCGGCGTCCGACGGGGAAGGCATCTTTTCCCGCAGTCGTCTACGCCCAGAAGCCCGGCCAAGAGGTTCAGCTTCTCGTTGGTGGCGATGAGCGGACGGAAAGCATCGAAGCGCCATCGTTGTGGCATCTACTGCTGGCTGCCCCGGATCCGTGCCGCGAACACCTGCTACCCATGTTGGCTACGCTCAGTCCGCATTGGGACCTCGAGCATATATCCAAAGAGATCGAGCGGGGGCTTTTGCAGAGGAAATCGTCGTTGGCCCTAGCTGATCGAAGCCGTTGGACCGCGCTTCTCGACCAGCTTACGGACGACTCGTTTGCCCGCCGCGAGATTGCCGACCGTGAACTACGCGCGGCCGGCCCCACGGCACTCGGCTTCTTGCGCAGGCTGGACCTTGCCACCTTGATGCCCGAGCAGCAGTACCGCATTCGACGCATGATGGACGCCGGCGCGAGCGAGAGCGGTAGCGATACCATCGACGAAGTGGTTGCCTGGCTGTCGGGCGATGCCCATGCCTGGCTTGCCCTGGCCAACCGGCCGGAGCTTGCCACTCGCCAAGCGGCCGTCACCCGGCTTGGCGAGATTCTCGGCAAGCCCGTCGCCTTCGACCCTCAAGCCGCTCCCGCTGACCGTGCCCGGCAAATCGAAGCCTTGCGTGAACGATTGCGGTAGGCGAACTACTGAAATTTCGAAATGGCCAGAGAGATATTCTGCCCGCCGAAGCCAAAGCTGTTATTCATCACGACGTGGCAGGTTTTCTCGCGAGCGACGTTGGGAATGTAGTCGAGGTCGCAGTCGGGATCGGGCGTTTCGTAGTTGGTGGTGGGCGGCACCATGTTATCGCGAAGGGCCAGCAGGCAGATGATCAACTCGGTCGCTCCGGCGGCGGCGATGAGATGTCCCATCATGCTCTTCGTACTGGAGACGGGAATCCGGTAGGCTTGCTCCCCAAATGTCTCTCGGATGGCCAGACTCTCGACCTTATCGTTCACGGTGGTGCTGGTTCCGTGCGCGTTGATGTAGTCGATCTGGTCGGGACGTACGCCGGCGTCGGCCATTGCCATTTTCATGCAGGCGATGGCGCCGCGGCCTTCGGGGTGCGCGTCGGTAATGCGAAAGGCGTCGGCCGTGGAGCCGAAACCAAGGATTTCGCCATAGATTTTGGCCCCACGAGCCTTGGCCCATTCCAACTCTTCCAGCACCACCATGCCAGACCCCTCGCCCAGTACGAAGCCGTCGCGATTCCGATCGAACGGGCGCGAGGCCTTCTGCGGCTCGTCATTTCGCGTGGAAAGGGCTGTCAGCAGGTTGAAACCGGTTACACCGAACGGGTGGATCATCGTGTGGGTGCCGCCGGAAAGCATGACGTCCGCCTCACCGCGTCGGATGATCTCAACGGCCTCGCCTATAGCCTGGCTGCTGGCCGCGCAAGCCGTCAAACAGTTCATGTTTGGCCCCTGGGCGTTGAACAAAGTAGCCAAGTGTCCCGAAGGCATGTTCGGTTCCTGTTCCAGTTCGCTCAGCGGATTGAGCTTCTCCAGGCCAACACGAATGAACTCGGCGATATCCAAATCACCCTCGCCTTTGTCGATGGCGCTAACCATCATTTGGGTGAATAGGTGGAAGTCCTGCTGCCCCTCTCCACAGCCGGTATAGACACCGAACCGTTCGGGGGCCAGTTTGCCGTCAAGTAGGCCGGAGTCGGCAACGGCCTTCTTGGCGGCACCTACCGCGAAGCGCGTATGCCGGCCCTGGTGCGTCCATTCGGCGGGATCCTCGCCAACGTCCGACAGATCCCAGCCGCGTACCTCGGCCGCGATCTTGGTCGGAAAACTACTGGCATCGAAGATCGAGATAGGGCCGATGCCCGACTCCCCGGCCAGAAGCCGACGCCAAACGGCCTCAATTTCCCACCCAAGCGGGGTAACCCAGCCAATTCCAGTAACTACTACCCGACGTCTCATGCATGAATCCTTACGGTGTCGCCTGTCCAAGCGCTTCGAGCAGACTCTGCGGCGGTTGGAGGGGGCTTCCATCGGCCGCGTGGCCCACATCATAGGCCCCCAGCAATCGCATCATACGCAAAAAGGTTGCCGGATCGAAGAGGGAGCCCAGGCGGGGGTCGTTCAGGTGGGCGAATACAATTTCAACCTCCGCGTGCAACTTGTCGCCGCAATAACTCGTGCCGGTGACCATGGCCCCCTCCGGCCGCACGTACTCGATGTTCGTCGAGAAAATTAGCCGGTCGCCGGGGATCGCCTGGCCATGGAACCGCGCCTTGGGCACCTTGGCAAGAATCACCTTCTCCGCGAAGTCGGTCTGCTCGCACACGAGCAGGCCGCCTGTCTGCGCAAGCCCCTCGAGAACAAGCGAGTTGGGGTGCATCGGGTAGCATGGAAAATGGTCGTGAACATGCTCTTCCGCAAGTGACACGTTCTTGACTGCTTTTGCGCGTTGCCCACTTTCGAATTCGATAAACCGATCGAGCCAGTACCAACGCATTCCACTCCCCCCTCGCTATTCGGTTACTTCGACCTTGGTTTCGACAAACCGGCACATATCGGCCACGGTCAGCAGGTTGGCGAAATCCTGAACGACGGGGTTTTCCTCGAAGCCGCTCAGATCGGCAAAGGGCATTCGCCTGTTCAACTCGTCCATGCCGGAAGGCGTCAGCTTGCCATCTTGCACGTACTCGGCGTTGGTGAACACGTCCTCGGGAAACAGCTCGCCGCGCGGGATTTTGATGTCGAAAGTCTTCTCCAAACGAAAGACTATGTCAAGGAAGTCAATGGACTCGGCGCCCAGGTCGCCCACCAGCGTGGCTTCCGGCAATACCTCATCGTCGTCGACCCCCAGGGCATCGACCAAAGCAGTTTGAACTTTTTTGAACACTTCGTCTTTTGTGGGCATTATGCGCTACCTCCAAAGGTTAATAAATGGACTCCGCGGGGCGGACGCCACGGTCCCCAATGCCCCCGGTCGCGGTTGTCCGCTCTTGGCTTTTCAGTGAAAATCAGTACCCTCCCAGGCTCAAACCTCCGTCGATCCGAATCACCTGCCCGGTGAGGTATCCGGCGTCATCACTTGCCAGAAAGGCAACCAAGGCGGCCACTTCTTCCGGCCGACCGACCCGTCGCAACGGGATCGCCTTCTTGATCACGTCGCTGGCGATTCCGCGGACGACCTGGCTCATGTCGGTTTCAATCATTCCGGGCGCGACGGCATTGACGCGAACTCCGCGCTGCGCAAGTTCCTTGGCCAGCGCCCGGGTAAGGCCGTTGATGCCGCCCTTGCTGGCGGCGTAGTTGACCTGGCCGCGCGAGGCGAACTCGGCAGCCGTGCTGGACAGGTTAATCATACTGCCGCGTCGAGCCATCATCATCGGCTGTGTCAGGGCATGGCAATAGTTGTAGGTGCCGCCCAGGTTGGTTTCGATCACTTCGCGCCACTGGTCGGTGGTCATCATGCCCAGAAGGCCGTCTCGGACAATCCCGGCCGAGTTGACCAGTACGTCGATCTTTTCCCAGTCCTCAAGCAACTGCTCCACCAGTTCATGGGCGCGCTTGTAATCGGCCACGTCGGCCTGCTCGGCCCGCACCTCGCCGGGAGTATCGGCCAGTTCGGCCACCAGCGATTCGGCTGCATCGCGATTACTTTGGTACACAAAGGCGACTTTCGCACCCTCGCTCGCCAAACGGGCAACACACGCGCGACCAATACCGCGACTGCCACCGGTAACCAGTGCCGTTTTTCCTTCAAATCGCATTTCTTGAAGCACCTCGGATTGACTAACCGCTTCACTTGCACCGCGAAACGGAGGAAACCAGGAATCAACTCGTCGTCATGGGATTGTTAGAGCGAAGTTTTTTCCTGGGGATAGATCAACTGAAACCGCTTGCGGAGATCCTCAATGGTGGTCCGGTCCAGGTCGGCGCTATCCGGGTTCTGATCCGCCAGGTTGTAGCGAGCCAACACGAGCCTGGCGCCGACGGTAAGTTTCCCGTCGACAGTCCCTTGCGCCTTAAGCCGCGTCTCCTTCTCGCCCATTTCGACAATTTCCACGCTCACCATCAATGTATTGCCCGGCTGCACAAATTGACCATAACGCAAGTTGTTGGCTTGCCGCAGCATGATAATACTGTGAGCGAAATCCTCGGTTGCCCGAATAAGCCATGCCCCAGCTTGGGTTAGTGCCTCCAGCATCAAAACGCCCGGCATCACCGGAAAATTGGGAAAGTGGTCGCCGAGGTACTCTTCCGCGAGCGTCAGGTTCTTCATCGCCTTAACGCTGGCGCCTGGTTGAAGCTCGATAATCCGATCGATCAATTCAAAACGCATACCACAGTCACTCCGACATGAACCATCCAATCACTCCTCAATAGCGTATCGGCTACGTCAGGCGCGCCAATTGGGGCAGTTCCGGGAGGGAACGGTTACGCAAGCTCTCAACCGGAGGAACCGCTAAACTCTTGAGTATACCGACCAAAACGTCAGTCAACAACCATAAAATGCAAAAACTGTCATTTTGGCAGTCTTGCTCCCAGTTCGCGCCACGTGCCGCCAGCATAACTCCTTGCCAGACAACGGAATACCGTTGAAACAGCGAGCTTGGCATTGCTTTTGCACACCCAATATACAGGTGGTTGGATGTTCTTCAATGATGCCGTTTTTTTCGAAAGGAGACATTGTGATGCCCACCCTATATCGTGGACTCCGTCATCCGGTTGCCCAGTTGCGGGATGAAATGGAGCGTCTTTTGTCGGGTGTATTTGGGCAGCCTGCCGAGGGGGTCTGGCCCTCGGCGACTCGAGGGCAGCCTGCGCTGAACCTGTGGGAGCAAGACGACGCGCTGGTGGCCGAGTTGGAGGTCCCCGGCGTAACCGCCGAACAGATCGACGTTTCGGTGATTGGTGGCGAGCTATCGGTCCAGGTCCAACGCCAGGACCATATCCAAGAGGGGGCTACATGCCACCGGCGCGAACGCCTCGTTGGCGCCACAACACGTGTTCTGCGGCTCCCGGCCGATGTGGACGGGGACAACGTGCAGGCAGTCATCAAGGACGGCGTGCTGACCATTACCTTGCCCAAAGCCGAGACGGCGAAACCTCGAAAGATCAAGGTTTCTTCGCGATCCTGATGGAGTCGCTCCCCCTTGCGAGCACAACTTATGAGGGGGTGGCTTGCGTTCGAGTGGCTCGCAGCCTGGGAGTGGCGAAAGCCAAACCGGTTTCTCGTTCCTAGCCATTTGTCGTAGACTTGCCCTTTGTCGTAGAATTGAACAGTAAGGAGTTTACCATGGCCAATCATTCGGAAGTTACCAAGAAGGCGGCCGACCATCCCGACGCCGCCGAGCGGACTCGCAGCGGACAGTTCTTCCGACCGAACTGCGATATCGTCGAGTACGAGAACGAAATTCTCGTTTTTGCCGACGTGCCCGGTACCCAAGGCGACGAGATTGACGTGAAGTTTGAAGACGGCGCCCTGTCGATCCATGCGCCTGTCGAACGTCGGCAGCCGCCGGAAACCGAGTACTTGCTTTGTGAATATGGGGTGGGCGACTATTGGCGGACTTTTCAAGTAAGCGAAGCCGTTGACGCCGCGAATATCTCGGCGGAGTGCGCAAACGGCGTCCTTACTCTGCACCTGCCCAAGGCCGAGGCCGTTAAACCACGAAAGATCGCGGTGACCGTTTGATGAACGTGGGTCGCATGGGCTTTCTGCCTGTGTCCCGAAACTCAGGGAGAAAGCCCATGCCTTGTCGAGGAATCCGTGGCGCGACCACGGCCGATGAAAACACCCGCGAGAGCATTCTTGAAGCCACTCGGCAGCTTCTGGCCCTGATGATCCATATCAATCGGATCGAGCCGGAGGACGTCGCCAGCGCCGTCTTTACGACGACTACCGATCTAGACGCCGAGTTCCCCGCGCTGGCCGCAAGACAACTCGGTTGGTTCGATATTGCGCTGATGTGCTACCACGAACTCGACGTTCCCGGTTCGCTCCGACGATGCATTCGCATTTTGCTGCACTGGAATACCGAGAAGAAGGCGAGCGAAATCGTCCATGTCTACATCAAAAATGCCGCGCGACTTCGTCCCGATCGAGAACAGCTCCCACCGGTTAACTGGCTTGAGCTGGAAGGTTGGATCACCGAGCATGTCGACCAGACGAAGAAGATTGCAACCGCCCGTAAGGCCGCGAGGGCCATGGCGAGTGCGGCCCAGCGGGTTGTCGAGGACGATGCCTTCCGCGTATAATGCAATGGTTGTGCCTCGATTGAAGCCTTCCGATTTGGCGTCGGCCAGGTGGTACGCCGCCCATCCGAAAGGGGATTGCGCCGATGCTCGGCACTTTGCGGTTGCCCGGATTCTCTTTCTCCCCGCTTCGAGCGGTGTTGTGGCTGGTCGCGCTCGTGGAATCGGCAACGTCGTCCGCGTGGGCGTGTAATGTGCCGGTTTTCCGTTATGCGCTCGAACGCTGGCAACCCGATCCATACCACCTGACCATCTTCCATGTGGGCGATGGTGAGGCTGCACTTGAGAGCGCTTTGGAGTCGCTGAAGAAGCGGCCGTTGCGTTTACACGCGGAAGCGGTCAATCTGGATTTGCTCGAGGCCGACGACTGGCGGTTGGAGGGCGTGAAGGTCGACCGAGAGAAGCTTCCCTGGGCCGTGTTGCGCTACCCGCCCCGGCCCGGCCGGACAATGCAAGTGATCTGGTCGGGTGCATGGAACACGGAAGCGCTGGAGTTTCTTTCAAACTCTCCGATGCGGCAGGAGATTGTGAGACGAATCCTTCTTGGGGAGTCCGCGGTTTGGGTGCTGGTCGAATGCGGGAATGCCGAAAAGGACAAGGCGGCAAAAGAATGCTTCCAGCGCGAGTTGACCGAGGTGAAGCAAAAGCTCCACATTCCGGGGACCGAGGAACTGGATTATTTGCCGACCGATTCCGATACCCCCAGTCCCGAGGTGCTTGTCCTCCAGGAGCCGACCGAGGCCATTCCGCTGAAAATCGAGTTCTCGCTTTTGTCGCTTTCTCGAGACGATGTCAACGAGCAAACCCTTCTGGCCATGCTGCTCAACCTGGAGCCCGACTTGCACGAGTATGCCAAGGAGCCGATGGCCTTTCCCATATTCGGACAGGCCCGAGCTCTTTGGGCCCTCGTGGGCGCCGGTATCAACGCCGAGAACATTCTCGAATCGTGCGGCTTCCTGACGGGGGCCTGCTCGTGCCAGGTCAAGCACATGAATCCCGGTACGGACCTGTTGATCGAGTTCGACTGGCCGGGCGCCTTGGAAGGCCGAGTTCCTCCGCCGCCGGAAATCACTCCCGAGATGCTGACGGCTGTTGTTCCACGCTTGGAGGACGACGAAGAACAGTCTCGGCCAGCCGGTGATTCCGATGCCGACCACGCCGGTACGAACGACCGCTGCCCCGTCGCGCACAGCCCCGCCGACGACGGCGCGTTCCGAACGACATCGACCGAGGTGAGTGATACGCCCCTCCCAGGCACATCGCTGTTCGTTATTACCGGTGCCGTGGTGGGCGGCCTACTGCTGGTGGTAGCCGGGGCCACGGTCGTCCTTCTGGGAAGAAAGAGGCCGTAGAAAATGGACTGGTTCCGCGTGGTCGTGCGAGAATTGCTTCACCACCGATGGAACTCCATCGCTGGTCTTGCGGCCGTCGTGCTGGCCGTTGGCGCGATTGTCGCCACGGGCATGATTCTCGGGAGCTATGAAACCGATGCCGCAGGCACGCTCAACGACAAGCAAACCTGCTTGCAGGCTCAATTGGCCGATCTGCGGGCCGACATCTCGCGGGCGATGGGCCAGTTGGGCTTCAACGTGACCATCTTGCCCGAGGGCCAGGAAGCGGCCGATTGGTACGCCCAGGACGAATCGGCGCCAACCATGCCCGAGGCTTATGTCCGCCGCCTTGCCGAGGCGAATGGACCAGCCTTGCAGAACGCTGTGGGGCAGTTGCGCCGCCGCGTAACATGGCCGGAGAAAAACTGGCCTGTTGTGGTCGTGGGGCGTGGTCCGATTCAGTCGTCCGGGCCGATCGCTGCTGCAGAAGGCAAGTCGGACGTCGAACCCGGCGCCGCCTTGAAGGAACCGGCGCCCCTGGCCTCGCGTTACGCCAGGCCGCTTCCACCCGGTACGGTTGCCTTGGGATACGAACTCCAGAAGGTTTTCGGGCTGCGCGAGGGCGGCGAAGTCCAATTCATGGGGCGGACGATGCGAGTCGACCACTGCTTGCCGCAAGAGGGGAGTCGAGACGATCTTGCCGTTTTCATGCCTCTTGCCGACGCGCAGAAGTTGCTCGACCAGCCTGGCCGTATTAGCGAAATCGTCGCTCAAGGTGCCCCGGCGGCCTTGGAGGACTTGCCGGAGTTGCGCCGGCAGGTCGCACGCGTGCTCCCCGGCGTCCAGATGATACCGAGTGTTCCTGCCGCGGTCGCCTCGAAACTGGCGACCACGCACACCCATCACAGCGAGCAGGCGCGCTTGGAGCAGGAGCAAGTGGTACAGACCGACTTGAACCGGTTCCGCCGGCAGTTGGCCGGAGCCGTGAACTTGTTAGTCGTTACTTCGTGTGGCCTGTGGGTCGGGTGGTTGGCATGGAGCAACGTTGCGGAGCGGCGGGTGGAAATTGGCATCTGGCGAGCCTGCGGTCTTCATGCCCGGCAAGTGGCGGCCATTTTCCTGGGTCGATGGCTGTTGCTCGGCGCCATTGGATCGGTGACGGGTCTGATCGCGGCATTGGCCGTGACTCTCTTGCCGGGCGTTGCGACCGGTGCATGGCAGCCGGAGTTGCTGGCGACCGCGTTGGTCGTGGCAGTGCTCTTGTCGGGCGTAGCGGCAGGCGTGGCTGCACTGGCCGCAACGCGCGAAGATCCGGCCATGGCGCTGCGATCGAGATGACCGAGGCCGCGTTTGAGTTTGGCCAGATGTTGTGGGCGACTGTTGGAACGCCTGCCAGTGTTTGCTGCAAGGATACGATACCATGAGCATGTGGCGAATGATTCTGAAAGAAGTTGCGTTTCGCAAGACGGCCTCGCTGTCGGCCTTGCTGGCCGTGGCCGTGGCCGTGGCCACACTTGTTGGGTCCTTGATGGCCCTTGACGTGAATAAGCGGCAAGACGAACGGGTTCTGGCGGACCACGAAGAGCAGGTGGACGTTCTCATGGCCGAGTTGAAGGACGAGATGCGCAAAGCCACGCTTAAGTTGAGCTACAACCTACTCATCCTTCCTGAAAACCAGAACCTGCGAGACTGGTATACCGACGACTTCGCAACGGAGTACATGCCAGAAGAATACGTGGACCGTCTTTCGGCTGCGAACCTGATTACCGTTCAGCATCTTCTGCCGACCTTGCAGCAGCGGGTCGAGTGGCGAGAGCAGAAGGGGCGTTCGATCATTTTGATCGGTACGCGCGGCTACGTGCCGAACCTGGGACAGACGCCGAAGAAGCCGCTCGATTTAGGGCACATCGTCCCAGACGGCGGCATCGTGCTCGGCTACCAGTTGCAGCAGGCATTATCGGCTGCCGAGGGCGATACGGTGCGAATGTTGGGACGAGACTTTCGCGTCCATCGCTGCCACGAAGAACGCGGGAGCAAGGACGACATCTCGGCCTGGATCTCGCTGGGCGAGGCCCAGGAGCTTCTGGAACGACCTGGACAGATCAACGCCATCCTGGCCCTGAAGTGCATGTCGTGTCCCGGGGTTGGCCTAGGCAACGTGCGGAGCGAGGTGGCAGGTGTTCTGCCCGACACGCAAGTGGTGGAAATGGGGTCGCGCATGCTGGCGCGCTACGAGGCACGCTCTCGCGTGGGCGACGAGGCCAAGGCCGCGATTAAGGAGGAGCAGCGGCGCCGAGCCGCGTTGCACGCGCGTCGTGAAACGCTGGCCGGCGTACTCAGTCCCGTTCTCATGCTGGCCGCTGCCGTGTGGTTGGCCCTTTGGGCCTTCCGCGACATGCGTTTGCGCCGCGCGGAGTACGGACTTCTGCGAGCCATTGGCGTTGGCTCCAGCCGTGTGCTAGGCATGTTTCTGTCGAAGGCGGCCCTGGTGGGACTCTTCGGCGGCGTGCTGGGATATTTTGCCGGCATCCTGCTGGGCACCTACTTTGGCCGCGGCGCTGAACTGCTCCCAACGCTTGCGCCGGCCGACGTGCTGCGCCCCGCTTGGGTGGCCCTGGCGCTGGCCACCGCACTGGCTATTTCCATCCTGGGCGTCTGGATTCCCGCCATGCTGGCCGCGAGGACCGACCCTGCCATAATCCTGCGAGAAGGAGACCGTTGATGCTGGAAGTTACCGGGTTGACCAAGCGATTCGCCGGACCGGCGGGAACAGTGACTGCGGTAGGAGGCGTTTCTTTCCGTGCGCAGCCGGGCGAGTTTCTGGCCGTGCGAGGACCAAGCGGCTGCGGCAAGACCACGTTGCTGATGATCCTCGGCGCGCTGCTACGGCCCGAGTCGGGCGAAGTGCGAATTGACGGGCAGAATCCTTACCAGCTTTCGGATGAGGCCCGATGTCGGTTTCGTGCCGATCGGATCGGCTTCGTCTTCCAAGAGTTCTACTTGGTGCCCTACCTGTCGGTACTCGAAAACGTCATGGCCCCGTCGCTGGCCAAGCCGCGAGCCAACGCTGCCGCTCGGGCCGGTGAACTGATCCGCCAGTTCCAGATTGAAGATCGCGCCGCCCACGTACCGGCCGCCCTCAGCACGGGCGAGCGGCAGCGGGTGGCATTGGCGCGTGCCTTGTTCCACGAGCCCAAGCTGCTGCTGGCGGACGAGCCCACGGGCAATCTCGACGCCGAGAACGCCGAACGCGTGCTGCGCTGTCTGGCGGCCTTTGCCGAGGCCGGCGGCACCGTGCTCATGGTAACGCACCATGCCGACGCCGCCGCCTACGCTGGGCGCGTGCTGGAAATGGATGCCGGTATCGTCAAGAGCAGTCTCTAAACATCCGTTCTTCCCCGCTGGGCTCGTCCCAGCCGGTTCCATGACTGGCCAGCTAGGCTGAAGTTCCCCTTGATATCAGAGCCCTGATTTCGTGCAACTGCACGAAATCAGG
>CAZASB010000015.1:0-32428 GCA_964487655.1 uncultured Planctomycetaceae bacterium | reverse complement strand
ACCAAGGAAGCGGCTTGCTTGACCCACCCTACCTATCGTGAATAATCCGGGCTAATGTAAACTGCAGCTTGCATGCGCTGGAACGCCTGAGCCAAGCGTGCCAGAAAAACTTGCTGCACACGAGCCGGCCTCGCCCTTGACTTCCCGATTCGCCCAGCTTACAGTGAAGCGGTTCCGGCTGGCTGGCGATGCCGTGGCCGGGTTCTCGGGCTTTTCGCACGGACTTCCATGCTTGCCAAACGGGTCATCTCAAAGCATTTTCTCCATTATTGGTGAGTACACGATCGAACAGACCAAACGCGCCATTGCGCGACCGCGGCGTGCCGGTTCGGCTATCCGCGTAACGTCGCACGACTCTCCGAGTCGTTGACTAGTCAATACGACTCGGAGAGTCGCGCGACCGAGAAATTAACAACTCGAAGAGTCGTGAATCATCCGTTACGTTACAGTGAGAAACCGATTCGAACCGTAAGAGAGTCTCATGGCTACCGTTGATCTTGAGGAACATAAGCGTTTTCTGGCACAGCGCCAGGTGTTTGAAATCGACAAGCTTTACCGTGCGCTGGTAAAGCTCGAAGGGAGTGACCTTCACCTGAAGGTCAATTGCCCGCCGTTTGTGCGAGTCAACGGCGTGCTCAGGCCGCTGAACCGCCCGCCGATTGACGACGAGGAGATGCTGCGGCTGATCTTCCAGATGGTCGACGTCGACGAGCGACGCCGCCAGATATTCGACGACGCCGGCGGGGTGGACTTCGCGCACACGGTGGACGTGGACGGAACGATGTGGCGGTTTCGCGTGAACGTGCTACAGCAGATGGGGCGGGTGGGCCTCGTGGCGCGGCGCGTGAATAACAAGATTCCCAGTTTCAAGAACCTCTACCTCCCCGATGGCCTGGAGAACTTGTGCAAGTTCAGCCAGGGCATGGTCCTTTTGGCTGGCATTACCGGTTCAGGAAAGAGCACGACGATTGCGTCCATGCTCGACTGGATCAATCACAATTACCGCAAGCACATCCTCACGCTGGAGGATCCGATTGAATTCGTGTTCACGGAAGACAAGTGCCTGATCAACCAACGCGAAATCGGCATGGACGTGAAGGATTTCATGATCGGCATGAAACATGCCGTGCGCGAAGACCCCGACGTCATCCTGGTGGGCGAAATGCGCGACCGCGAGACGTTCGAAACGGCCATCCAGGCGGCGGAAACGGGCCACCTGGTGTTCGGCACGATCCACGCCTCGACCGCCGCGAGCACGATCGGCCGTATCCTCGACCTATTCCCGGACGCAATGCACCCGGCCATTCGCAGCGCCCTGGCGTTCAACATGAAGGCCATCGTCGCACAAAAGCTGCTACCGTCGATCATGGAGGGAGTGGGGCGGGTGCCCACTTGCGAAATTATGACCTTCTCGCCGACCGTGCGCAAACTGCTGTTGAACGAACAAGACGACAAGCTGACCGACGCCATCCGGATTGGCAAGGAAGAGGGCATGCAGGACTTCACCATGAGCCTGAAGGACCTGGTGCAGCGCGATATGATCGACCGGGCCACAGCGTTTGAAGTAGCCCCGAACCCCGAGTCCCTGAAGATGGCGTTGAAGGGGATCGAGGTCCGCGAGCCGGGTATTCTCTAGCGGCCTGCCGCCGGTTATGATGGGCATTTGGCAGTAAACTCGCAACCCGCATAAGATGCAATGATATCAGAAACTCTGGAACGAACTCGAAGGATGACGCCTCGGCTTGGCTCGATTCTGCTCGTGGCCGTGCTGCTGGGCATGACCACGGACTATGTTTTTGCCGCTGATTGGCCGGCCTATCGGCCAGATCCTGCCGCACCAGCCAATTTTCGCGGCCCCGGGGCCTACCTGAGCCTGGTCAAGGTGCTTCTTCCGTGGTTCCTGTTCCTAGCCTGGGTCTGGACCACCGACTGGGTCAGCCGCGACGTTCAGACGGTGAAGTTGAAATGGAACTATCTGCGATGGAACCCGATTGTCTTCGGCAGTTTCATGGCCGGGTTCCTGCTGCTTTGGATTATTCCGTATTTTTGGCTCGGGTTTCCGCTACTGGTAATCAGCTACGCGGGGCCGCTTGTAACGTACATTGTTCTTCGGAATTCGCAAGTGAGCAACGATCAACGCGTGCTCACGCGGGAGCATCTGCGATATGTCATCGCGTCAAAGATGCACGTGTTTGGCGTGAAGATACAGGCCGAGGCCCAGGATCCGCACCGTGCCGGACCGCCGGTAGCGCTCTCGGCGCGTGGCGGCGCCGATGATCGGGAAAATAACACTCGGCTGCTCGCCTCCCGACAGGCCCCCGGGTTGAGGATGGCAAGGCAGATCATCGCCGACGGCATGCAGACCCGCGCTGCGTCCATCCTGTTGGAGTTTACGCAGCAAGCGGTGGGCGTGCGATACCAGATTGACGACGTGTGGCACCAGCGCGAACCCGAGGAACGCGAAAAGGCCGACCCCGCGCTCGAGGCTCTGAAAATTCTCTGCGGGCTCAATCCGCAGGACCGTCAGAGCCGACAGGAGGGAACCTTCGCCGCCGAGTACCAAGCGATCCAATACGAAGGAACGTTCGCCGCGCAGGGCACGAAAACAGGCGAGCGGGTCGTCATGCAGTTTAAGGACCCCAAGGTACGTTTCAAGACACTGGACGATCTTGGTATGCGCGCGAAGATGCAGGAGCAGGTCAAGGAACTCTTGAACACGAAACAGGGGTTCATGGTTTTCTCGGCCATGCCTGGCGCCGGGCTCCGCAGTACGATGAGTGTGGTCTTGCACAACACGGACCGGTTCACTCGCGAGTTTGTCGCCGTCGAGGAGGCGTCAAAGCGGTACGAGGAGATCGAGAATATCCCGGTGACCGTCTATGACGCGGCCGAGGGGCAATCGACAATCGAAGTGCTCACACGACTGTTCCGCGTCGATCCGAACGTGATCGTCTTTCGCGATTTGCCCGATGGCGAGACGGCCGACATGCTATGCCAGGAGATTGCCGAGGAGGGACGCTTTGCCATCAGTACGATGCGAGCAAAGGACGCGGCCGAGGCTTTGGTGCGAGTGCTGGCCTTGGGTGCTTCGCCAGCGGGATTTGGCAAGGTGGCGACCGGCGCGCTCGGCCAGCGGCTGGTCCGCAAACTGTGCGATGCATGCAAGGAAGCGTACGCCCCCACGCCTGAAGTGCTCAAGCAGCTTGGCTTGCCTGCGGGCCGTGTCCAGGCGTTCTATCGCCCGCCGCAGCAGCGAGAGGAAGTGTGCAAGGAGTGCAGTGGAATCGGCTACGTCGGCCGTACGGCCGTCTTTGAACTATTGGTGGCAGGCGAGACGGTTCGCAAGGCTTTGGCCGCGCGCGCCAAGCCGGACGTGCTACGGCAGGCTGCCCGCAAGGATGGCTCCCGCTCGCTGCAGGAAGAGGGGCTGCTCCTGGTGGCCAAAGGCGTGACGTCGCTGCCGGAATTGATGCGAGTGCTCAAGCAATAGGAACGAAACGATGCTATTGGGAATCTTTCTGGTCATCTTCGCCGTGTGTTTGGCGCTGTTGTATCAAGACGGCATGTGGGGAAACGCCATCCGGTTGATCAACGTCGTGACCGCCGCCCTTCTGGCGACGAATTACTTCGAGCCAGTGGCCGGGTACCTGGACGGGTTGCAGCCCAGCTACACCTACCTGTGGGACTTTCTGGCGCTGTGGGGGCTGTTCGCCGTGTTCCTCATTGTGTTCCGCGCGGCCACGGATTCTATCTCCCGTGTGCAAGTCCGGTTCCTGAAGATCGCCGACCAGATCGGCGCCGTGATCTTCTCGGCATGGATCGGCTGGGTTCTAATTTGCTTCACGGCGTTCTCTCTGCACCTCGCGCCGCTGGGCCGCGAGTTCCTTGGCGGATCCTTCAAGTCCGAGGAGCGGGTGGAGAAGAACGGCGCGGAGATGTACTGGCTCGGATTTATGCAGGGGGTTTCGCGAGGGCCATTCTGCCGTGGACTTTCCGAGGCCGAGACAACCGGAAAGAAGTATGCGAACGAGCAGGAGAAGAACGCCGCTGAAGCCAACCTGGCCGTCTTCGACCGTACTGGTGAGTTACTGCCGAAATACGCCACGCGTCGCGCCCGGCTCCAATCGCATGTCGAGAACACCGGCGCGGTTCGTGTTCAATAGCAAGAGATCTCTCGAGGGCGCGCCGCCATGTCTATCCTACCCGACTCGCCGCACCTGACCGACCATGACGACGCCATGGTCGATGAATATCGGGCCGTTAGCGGCTGGGCCGTCGCCTCGCTCATCCTCGGGTTGCTTGCTCCGGCTGCCCTGGTGGACATTTGGCTCAGCCTGATTCCCCTGCTGGGCATTGCAGTCGCTTTGATCGCTCTGGCCCGCATCGCGGTCTATTCACCCGCGCTTACCGGGCGGAGCGCGGCGGTGGCCGGCCTGTTTCTGTCGGTATTGAGTGTTTCGGCCGCGGGGGCCGATCATGTGGCGTATTGGCGAAGCGTCGATCAAGAGGCGCGCCGTTTTGCCGAAGCGTGGTTCGGGTTCCTTGCCAACGACGAGTTGTACAAAGCCTATCAACTCACCCTAGCGCCACGGCAGCGGCAGCCCGAGCCCCAGCCGGCCAACGATGCGGCCGGGCAGACCGAACCTCAAGAAGACGAGTTACGGCCCGAGAGTGAATTCCCTCGCAACAACGAGTTCCCGCAGGAGAGCCCCGAAGGCTATGGCAAGCAGGCAGTGGTTCGCACCCTCCTTGCCCTGGGCAAGCGAGCCCAGGTCGAATATCGCGAGACCGAGACAACCGGCCGCGATAGCTACTCGGTCGTTGTCCGGCAAGTATTTGCCGTAAGCTATGACCACACGGAACGCGGCACAACAACATTTCTCGTCCGCCTTGCCATGCAGCGAGTATCGCTGGAGCCCGGCAGTGCCGCGTGGCGCTTGGCGAACGTCGAGTTTGTCGAGGGCACCGCTCCGATTCTGGACGAATAACCAGACGGTGGCGGCGTACTTACTTCACCGTCACTTCGACTTCACCGTCACTTCGACTTCACCGTCACTTCGACGCGGACATCTTGTTGCCTCGCATTCAGGTCGAACAGCAGTAGGCCTTCGGCGCTGCTTCCGGCAGAAACGGTCTGGTTTCCGGCGGCGACGTAAACCGGACGATTTGGCGGAAGATCGACAAGGATGTTCTGTCGTGCTTCACCCTTGGGGACCGTGTAGACGGCGGTTCCCTCCCACACGCCTTCCTTGCCGAACAGCACCGCGTGTTTCGGCAAACATGCGCCCACAACCTTGTCTCCCTCAATCGCTTCGCACGAAGCTGATTGGAACTGGTTGCTTTCCCCCACCTGGAGCACGACCAGGAAGCGGTCGAACAAGTTGCCCGACCGCGGCTGGAGTTCCAGTCGCCACAGGCCGGCGTCGTACCAGGGCTGGTCCTTGACTCCTTCGGTCATATTCCGACCGGCAAGGTCAACTCCGTCCGGCTCGACGTAGAAGCGGTATTCCGGTCCGCCCACCTTGCGCAGGATGGCGTTTTTGGGAAACAGGCGAACCACTCGCAAGACGGCGTCGTTGTGGGCGATCAAGGCTTCCGAGTCGAGTGACTCCAAGATTCCGTTGTGCTCCGTGCCTCGCAGAATGCGTTCCTTGGCCGTGCTTGGCTTGGTCCACGAGTGGAGAAGCCATTTCTTGGGATAGCCTCCGTCGGTGGCCGTTACGCGGTCGTGGACAAGAACCAGGTCGTGTTCTTGCAGGTGTACCATCTGTCGGGTTACCTGCGCAACCTTGCCTCCGTCGCCGTTGTCGTCATAGTCGACGCTGTTGTAGGCAGGCGTAAGGTCGGCGCTAACGTACATGACACCAGGGTGTGCGTTGTCGAAGGCGGTAATACTGCCGCCCTGGTAGTGTTCGCCATCCGCAAGATTGTCTCGCCAGTCGTCAACACTGGTAATCTCGCTGCCCGTTGGAATGACAATTCGCTGACCGCCATCGGCCACGTTGTTGGAGAAGAATCGGTTGGGGCGGACAATCTCGCCGGGGCGAACTACCAGCAGAGAGTTGGCGGCGACCGTGCGGATATAATAGTCGAGTCGGTGAGACATGAAATAATTGCCGTAAGTACCGCTGGTCAGGGCCAATGCGGTCTTGCCCTTGCTCAGCGTGAAGTGGCCGTTCTGGTAATGGCCATGATTGGCGAAGGTGTGCCCGGCATGGAACGACAGGTGCGTGGCCTCGGGACCCCAGTCGGAGCGGCTGAACACGTGCCCGAGTCCCTCGCGACCGAACACCGCGCTGGTAGGCAGTCGGCCTTGCAGAAGGCGAAGACTGTCACAAGCGTCCGACGGGGAGAAATCCCGATCGGGAAGCCCACGAAAGAGCGGAACGCCCCAACGATACGGGGCATAGTAGGCTTCCCGGCCATGCATGCCGGTCAGGTACCGCGAGTAGTCCCGGAAGACGTCCTTGCCCGTCACGGCACCGATGATGTCGATGATGCGTTGGGTTTCATCCTTGAGGTCGGCGCGTGGCCCACTGTCGCCGAAGAGGGTGAATCGTCCCACCGGCTCGGTGCCGTGGATGGTCCATAGGCCCACGGTTTCCAGAGCCGCTCGCAGCTCCTCGTTCAACTCCGGAGCGTCCACGGCGTTGATGTGCGCGGTCGCGGCCAGGACGAAGGTGAAGGCCCTGTTGTTGATCCAGTAGTTGTATCCCTCCGGCCAGCCACCGGTAATCTGGATTGCGCGCAGTGACTCGATGAAATGCCTTTGAACCTGGGAGAACGCCGCTTTGTCGTCCTCCCAACTCTCAACATCCAAAGCGGCGGCCACAATCCAGGCCGAACAGCCCAATTGAAACCGCCCGTGCCACATGGACGGGGAATCGCTGTCGAGCAGCAGCAGGGTTTCCTTGATCATCCGGCGGAGCGTCAAGCCAATCCGGGCTCGCATGTCGGGAGTCCAGGTCGGATGGTCTCGCAACAAGTCGTAAGTCAGTGCAATGGTCAATCCGTTTCCATAGTTTCCCGATTCCTTCGGCAAGACCGGACTGACTCCAACCAGGGACCGAATCGCTCGGTCACCTGCCTCGACGTTGCGACTCGCGGTCCAGGCGGCGGCCTGAAAGAGCATGTTGCTGTTCGATGCCACGCCGTCCACGCTTCTGGCGAACTCGGGATCTTGCAGGTAGCGGCGTCGGATGGCTTCCAAGGCCGTGCGTCCGCCGGGGAGCAAACGGGAATACGGCTCCAGCCGCGGTTGTCCCTGGAACTCATGGTCCGGATACCGAGGAGACGGCGTCAGCAGGGCGTCCACCCATCGGTTTCGAATCCCCGACTTCTCGGCGGCTTTCAAGACGAACTGGCGGGGAGTCAGGTCGTAATAACGCATGACGCGATACGAGGCATAGGCTCCGGCCAGTAGAGAGACAAGACCCAGTACGGCCAATCCGCTCCAGGCAAGCTTCAACGAGAAACGTAGAACTGGTACAATGCGTCGGCCTTCGGCTTCACGAAGCCTTGCGAACAACTGGTTCGCCGCCGCAAGAACTCTCTTGCCGGCACGGGACGATTTCTGGCGTAGGTTCGCGAGCATTTTCATGAAGAAGAGACAGGCTGGAAGCCTATTCCACGTCTCCCGTTGCGATGGCTTATTGTTGAGCAGCGCACTACCGGCTCAGTTCCTGGAATAGCGGCAGATGACGGTAGTAAACCTCCAGCATCAGCAGATGCATTGCCGTCACATAGAGCCGGCCGCCGGCATGGCCCCAGCGGTCGGGCACGGGACGAATCGGGTGCCAGCTTCCCGCTGGCGGACCGGCCTGCTCTTGCCCGGCTTCCATGATCGGGCGTAGCCGGTCGTTCCAGTCGGTCCAATAGGGTTCTTGCATCTGAAACATCGCCTGCGTGGCGTAGTACCAGTAATAGCAGTCGCGCAAGGGCTGCCGCGACGTTCCGACCTCGGGTAGGTTGTTTCTCAGAAAATCGGCGCCGGTGGCAAGGCGTGCGTTGTCGCGGTTGCGGCCGAGGTAGATTCGCATCAACATACCCTCGGCCGTCATGGCCAGGTTGGGGTTGCGACCCGCCCGCTGCTCCGGCGAATCGGCGGCGTGTGGGTTATAGACGTACTGGCCGTCGACTTGCGATGCCTGGGCAATGTCAAGCCAGCCATTCACCTTGGCGAGTACTTCAGGCGGCACTTCGAGCCCCGCCATCTGGGCGCTCTTCAGAGCCATCAACTGCCAACCGGAAACGGAAGTATCGGACTCGCGCGAGCGGCCTTGCGAGTCGAGGTCGTATCGCCATCCGCCCCGGGTTGGATGCTGCGTCTCGCAAATGAATCGGACGGCAAGCTGGGCCGGCTCGCGAAGTTCCGGGTCCTGTGTCATGCCGTAAGCTTCACACATTGCGATGGCCGCGATACCGTGGCTGTAGAACCATACGGGCCGACTACCGCCGGTGAACAGGTCGCCGTTGGGCTTCTGGTTGCGTACCAGCCAGGCAAGTCCCTTGTCAACGATAGTCCGATGCTTGTCGTCCAAGTGCGTGTAACCGGCGCCCAGGTAAGTAAGCAGGGCCAAGCCGGTTGCGGCCGTGTCTGCCTGCATGTTTCCCAGGGCCGGATCGGGCATGCTGACGCCTGGCGGCAGTTGGTGGAGACTCCAACGGCCGTCGGGGAACTGGAGTCGGGCGAGGAAGTCCAGGCCCATTTCCACGGCTCGTTCGGTACCTTCCGAGCCGCCGCGAGCCTGCGCGATTTTGGAACGATCGCTTCCCATACGGTGCCGGTAACCTTCCGTCGGCTCGTTCACTGTCCCGTCGATTGCCAGTTCGCCGCCGCTGCGTTCGACCACAAAACGGCCGGACACGTTATGGACGACCTCGCTTTCGCGGCTTGCTCGACGGCTGGGCAGGCCGACTTCCGGCGACGGGTTGAAGCTCAATCCGCCCGGGCCCGGCAAGGCGGCAATTTGCACCGGCAGACCGCCCTCGCGGCGGCTAGGCTCGCCGGCTAACGCACCCTCGGTAAGCGCAATGGCCAGACCGGCCTCGGCGCCTCCAACCACGGCCACTGGTTCCGGTTCAGCCGACTCGGTCAGTCCGCGAGGCAGTCCCGGCGAACTGCTCCGGCTGATCGGGGCGCCGCCGACCGCGGCCGCCAGAATGGGACCGTCTTCCCGCCCATCCGGAAGTCTGCGCGGACCTGGGGTGGTGCCTGGAGTCGTCGCGGTCGGACCGGGCTGCGTGGCCATATCGGCAGCAGGCGATTGCGTTGGATTGCCCGGCAGGCCGGGAGTGCGTCGCTGCGGTCCGATTTCCGCCGCCTGCAATGTTCCGCCTGCCGGCGAGTTCGGCTCGCCCGCAGCCGCGGCAATGGACGTTGCGGCCGGTGCATCGGCCAGGGCATCGGCAACGGGGATTCTTCCGACCGTCCGAGTTGGGCTGCTCACCGCCGCGCCTTCGGCGGAGGCGAGAACCACGTCGCTTGAACCGCGCCGTCGCGGCATGGCGGCGGCTATTTCAGACTCCGGGCCATTCAGCGAAATATCGCCGGAAGTCGTTGGATTTGCCGCAGGAAGCCCCGAACCGGCAGTTCGCGCGACATCGCTCGTTACGGCACCGAATGCCGCTTCGCCTGGATCGGCAGCCGCCGATCCGGCGGCCGGTTGCGCGTCGGCCATCGCTTCGATCGGGTCGGCTACGTCGGCAATTGGGATGGTTGCGGAAGCGATGGTGCGGCCCAGCGAACTTGGGCCACTTGCGGCGGCCGGCGTGGGTAGCGACCGCTCGCCCGAGGCAAGCTGTCCGGCCAGCGCAACGATCCGTGCCGTGCCTACCGAGAACTCGGCGGAACCGGCCGCAACCGGTACGTTTCCGGCGGGTGCCTCGGCGTCGGAGGTCCGTTGGACCGTTGCCACCTGCCCCGGCTCAAGGCTACTTGGGGCTGCCGCGGAGGTCGCCGCGATACCGCCGGGCCCGGCGGTAGGTGTCTGATCGGTTGCCGTAGCGGCGGCGGGCAGATCGATTCCACGGGGGCTCCTGGCAAGCGTGGCGGCCACCTCGGGCCGCAGGCCTGGAGCTGCTTCACTTATTTGGGCGGCAGTTGCCCTGCGAGCCACGGCAACTGGCAGCGACTCGCCATGATCGGAATGAGAGGCCGCGGCGCCGGCCAGGGGCCTACTTCGCTCGCTACCCGGCAAGCCGGCCACTTGTTGCTGTTGGCCCTGCACGTTGGCCTCGACCGGAGAACCCTGCTGGCCGCCAGCCGAGGCTTTGGCAAGTGCCGAGGGCATCGGCTCGGTTGGAAGATCAGTGGCGACTTCCCGCCCGACGGACGATCGTGCCGGGCTGGGCGAGCCACCGCCGCTCATGCCCTCGGGCGTCGATTCAACTCGGGTGATTCGCGTTGGTTGCGAAACCCCGATCTTGGCGGAAGCCCCGCGATCGGCCTCGGGGCCCGCGCCGGGGTTTGGCCTGCTGATAGGCGATGCCGCCTGGCCGGATCGGGAGACGGCGACTGCCGACGCGGCCATGACTGGCGATGGCATCCCTCCCGGTTGTGCCGCGGCGATACTTGGCACGGGAGCGACCTCCGGAGTTGGAGTTGCACCAACGGAAACGCCAACATTCGCTCGGGCAGGCCGCGGCGCGGGCGAACTTTCGGCAAGCGAAGGCTGGGCCATGTCGGTGGCCCGCGGCTGACCTGTCCTAGTGGTCACCTGGCCGGCGCCGACGGCGAAATCAGCCGAACCGGCGGCTGCAACCGCCGTGCTCCGTGGCGCTTGCGAGGCCGATCGGGTTACGGCCGCCACATTGGAGGTCGCATCCACCTGGCTGGCCGGCGTGCTGCCCGGCGATGCCTGCGCCGCGGCCATTGCGCCGTCCACCGGTATGGCCGTGGAGGGGAGCTGAGCGCCCTGCGTGCTCCGGGCCAACGTGGAGGGCCGGGCGGGGGTCGATGGATTGTCCACGGAGGGCCGTGGCTGAGACGCTTCCGCGCGGCGAGCCACCGCCGAGGGAAGCTCCGCCCGATGGCTGGCTGCCGGTAGCGACTGGCCCGCGGCTTCACGCGACGCGCCGCCGGTGGTTCGGGCCGATGGCACCCTGGCCACGGCAATCGTCGCTGCCTCCGAAGGTTCGGCGGCCGTGGCCGAGGGCGCGGCCGCCTGGGCCAAGGCAGTTACCATGGCATCCGAAGGTGTTGGTTGGTCCGCCGCTCGGATTTGCCTCGCCACCCGGCGCGGCGCTAGGGCGCTTTGCGCCGGCGAAGGGGCCGTACGATCCGCGCGACGCGGCTGGCTCTCCGCCACGACGCTCGCCGCAGCAACGGTCGAAACCTCCGGAGCCGGAGCCTCCGGAAGCGGTGTCGCGACACGCGATGGACCCGTCTGGGCCACTTGCCGGCTCATGGCAGACTCCGCGGGCGTGAGCGGCCGATCCGAGGGCGCTGCTTCGGCAACTGATTGACGAGGCTCCCGCGAGGCCGATTCCGCGGGAACTTCGACCTGCTGGACGCGCCGGGTCGGACGTGGTTGCGGGTTCTGGGCCAGCTCCGGACGCTGGTCGGCGCGGCGGTGTTCCGTGGCCGCCTGGGTTGTCGCTGTGGCGGCAACGGGCATCGGCTCGGTGGCCCGCTTCCCGACAATCGATCGCGAGGGATCCGACTGACGCTGGGCGATCAACTCCAAGGCTGGCTTCAACTCGGCCGGCTGAAGCGGCTCCACGGCTTGGACGGGTTGCGGCGCGGGCGCGTCGGTTTGCGCTACCTCGGCCGGCTGCGTCAACTGCCGCGTCGGCGCGGGGGTAGTAGGACGCTCCGGCGTCGGCTGCGACTCGCGAGCGCTTCGCGCCAACGCGGCGACCTCGAACTGACGTTGGGCGGAGGGTTCATCGAATGTTTGACGTTCCTGGCGGGGAATGCGGGCCTCGCGCCGCTGGACCGAGGCAACCTGATCGACCAGTGGACGGTTTGGCTGCTCGCCCGGCGGCCTGATTTCCGGCTGCGGAATCGGTTCATCCGGCAACGGACGCTGCTTCCATTCTTGCCGGCTCACCTTGCCGCCCGCCGCCTGATCGGCTCGACGCGGCGCGGAAAGCTCGGCCCGCTGCATCTCCGCCGGACTCGGTTGCTGTCGCTGCGCTTCGACCGGTTCGACTTCGGGCTTATCGATCGTGGGCAGCGGCCGTTCCACATTCTCCTGCTCGAGCGGTTCCTGCTCAGCGTCAACGGGGGCCTGTGTCTCGACCGGTTCCTCGAAGCTTTGCACGATTTCCGGGCGATCGAGCTGCTCTGGATTGTAGTCGGGCATTGTGGTCGGTTCGTAGACGGTTTGCTCCTGCTGACTGCGGCGAGCCTCTTCTTGGGCCATCAACCGCAAATAGTGCTGGTGTAGGTAGAGTGCCAGCCACAGGTGGAACAGCAGACTCACCAGCACGCAAAGCTGCACGCGGCGCATCATCCTGCGTTGCATGTACATCACGCCGCCGAACAGGAGTCCCATGGTCAGCAGCACGCCGAACACGCGTACCCAGCCGTTGTAGAGAACGCGAGGATCTTCGAAATCGCTGGCGGCCACGACAATGCCGGCAACGAAAGCTCCGAGAATCAGCAGGGCGACGTTGATGGGCCACTGCTGCTCGTCGAAGTCGATTGTGGAGGCGGTCTCTACTTTGCGGATGTACTGTTTCGCGGCCATGAGTGAACTCCGTCGGTGATGGCGTTTGGTGTGCCCCGGCATGGCAAGGAAGCCACGTCGCTTCCACCTAGCCGGAAGGCCCCTCCTTGGTCGATACTCGGTAGTCGCGTATCTTCGCCCGGTTGCACGCATTCATCGCCGAGACGACGAACTCCCAGCGGCAGCGGCGGTCCGCCCGAATCACCACCGAAGCCCTGCCCGGATTGTTCACATACGCCGCGTGGAGCAGTGGTTGCAACTCGCCGAGGGTGACGATCTTGCCGGTTACATAATAGCGCCCGTCCTCGTCGATGTTGATGAACAACTCGCGAGGCTTGCTCGTAAGAGGTTGGGCCTCGCTGGCCTCCGGCAGAAGGACGTCCAGCTCGCGCTCTTCCTCGGCAAATCGCGTGGCGACGAGGAAGAAGATCAACAGCAGAAACACGATGTCAATCAGCGGTGTCAGACTGAGCTGGCTCAGCGCCGAACCGGTTGGAATCTTTGTTGCCATGGGGCGCCTCGGCACTACTTGGGGGTTGTGGCGGCAGGCTGGGGCTCATTGACCGGCGACTGCGACTCATCCTCGGCCTCGGAGGCGATCTCGTGACGCGAGCGGCCGGAACCGTCGACCTCGCGGCTGACGCGAAGCTTGCCTTCAAATCGCTCCAATTGTGGCATCAAGCCGAGCAGTGTTTCGTCAAGTTCCAGCAGCAATCGCTGGATGCGCCCTTCGAACAAGTGCGCGAGCACGGCCGCCGGAATGGCCACGGCCAGCCCGGCAAACGTAGTTACCAGGGCGACATAAATGCCATCGGCCAAGTGCTCTGCCTTGTTGGCGCCCGTGGGCAGATGGGCCGTAACGAAGAACGCCTGAATCATGCCCCAAACCGTTCCCAGCAAGCCCATCAGCGGCGTAATGCCGGCGGATAGGGCAAGCCACCGTACGTTTGTGTACAGCCGGATGGCCTCCCGCGTGCTGGCATCGGCCACGGCCTGCTCAAGCTCGGTGTGCGGCCGGCCAACCTTCAAGAGCATCGCCTTGATGACCGTCGCCGCCGTCGATGGATACTGCTTGCAAAGCTTGTACGCCTTGCGTGGGTCCAGGCCGCCCTTCTGCGACGCCAGGGTACCCAAACTGCTGATTAGCTCGGGCGGCAAAACCTTGTGCCTGCGTAGCGCCAGTCCGCGTTCCACTCCGAACGTCACCACCAGGAACGACATGAGCCCGATGGGAATCATCAGGTAACCGCCCGCCAGGATCAGGCTCAACAGGTTGATCTGCTCCTGCACGAAGACGTCCCGCGGCACCTCAACTTCGTCGGCGTCCTCCGCAGCCGCGGCCTGTTCCGCCTCCGCGAACATGCGCGCCGCTTTGGCGTCGGCATTCTCGGCGCTCGGACCGCCCTCCGGAGCCGCCGGTTCTTCGGTCGCCGATTCCTCGGCCTGCTGGGCCCGGACCGGCTCCAAGGAAAGCACTACGCCGGCCAACGCCAAGAGCAATGCCAGGCTAGGCGCTATGTAAAGTCTGTGAATCCTCATGAGAAAACTCTCACTGGTAGGTGGATGCGGACGGCACGCGCCGTGACTACTTCTTCAGTTCCTCAATCTGCTGTTTCGCTAACGGCGCCTTGTCGGACTGCGGGTAGTTTGTCAGCAGCTCCTGATACTGCTGAATCGCCTGCGGCTTGTGGCCGAGAACCTCGAAGCAGCGCGCGGCTTCATACGTAGCTTCGGCCTGCCACTTGGGATAGCCATAGCCGGAAATTACCCTGAAGAAGCTCACAATCGCCTCGCGGTGTTTCTCCTGGGCGAATTCAATCTCGCCGATCATGAACTGCGCTCGGGCGGCCGCCTCGCGCTCGGTCTTGGCGATCACCTGCTGGTAGGCCGCAACCGCGTCGTCGAGGCGGCCGAGGTTCTGCAGCGTCCAACCTTTCTCGTAGAGGGCCTCGGGCAGGTGGGTCGAGTCGGGAAAATCCTCGATCAGCTTGTTGAGCGTTTTCAGGGCCTTTTCCCACTGCTTGAGCTGCACGGCCGCCTGACCGGCATGTAATAGGGTGAGTGCCTCGAACTCCTTGGTGGACGGCTTTTGTACGGTCTCATACGCCGCCAGGGCTTCCGTGTACTTCGCCTGCCGGAACAGGATTTCGGCTTCCATAAACGCCGCGTCGGCCGCCAGCGGTCCTTCCGGCCAGGTCGCTCGCTGGTGGGCGAACGTCTTCTGCGCTTCGTCGAGCTGATCCTGGCGGAAGTAGGCCCAACCGAGTTTGTGGGCGGCCTTTTCGCCTAGCGGCGCGTCCTTGGCCGCGGTCATGGAGGCGGTGTACGCCGTAGCCGCGTCGGCGAACTGCCCGTCGCGGTACTTCTGTTCCGCCGCGTGATAATGGCCCTCGGCCGCCAGCGAGCTGTCGGGAAATCGAGTAACAAGCTGCGAGAAGACCTCGGCCGCTTCCCCCTCTTTCTCTTGCGACTTCAGCGCCCATGCCAACTCGTATAAGACCTTGTCGGCATTGCCGTAGTCGGCGTCGTCGGTTAGCAAGGCGCGGAAGGTGGTCGCAGCCTCCCCGTACTGTTTCAGGCCCACCTGGCAAAGGCCAATTACGTATCGCGCATCGGACTTCTCGGCGGCCGTGGGCTGGGCGTCCAGAATCGCCTGCACGTCTTCCAGGGCCGGCGCGAACTTTCCGAGTTGCTGCCGAGCCATGCCGCGCGCGTAGCGGGCTCGCGGCACGAGCTTGTCGTCGGGAAACTCCGTGACGAGTTGGTCCAACGCCTTCTCGGCCGCCTCGTACTCGTTCCGACTCAGCAGGGACCAGCCTAGACCATACATGGCATGTGGCCGCAGCGGGCTGTTCTTGTGGTTGTCCAGAACAAGCTGGTAGTTTGCGGCGGAAGCCTCGAAGTCTCCCGTTGCGTAGCTGTACTCGGCGAGGCGATAGTGTGCCTGGTCCAAGAGCCGGCTCTTGGGAAACTCGGCAATCAGTCGACTCACCGTGGCCGCCGCCTCCCGCGGCTTTCCGGCCCGGTTGTATGCATGGGCCAAGACGAGCATCGCGTCGTCCGCTTGCCGCCACTTGGCGTCGGCATTCAGTGACGACTCGAGCGACTCGATCGCCGGGGCAAACTGCTCGAGTTCCGCTTGGCTGGCCCCGATGAGATAGCGCGCCTCTGCAATCGTGGCGGGCAATTTCAGTTGCTCCAGAACGGGTGTCAGGGCATCGATGGTTTCCTGGTGCTTCTTCTGCAAGTACAGAGCCAGTCCTCGGCGAACCCTCCAGACCTCGGCGTCCGGATGGCTTGCATTCTGTTCGAGCGCCTGCGTGAAGAGCTTCTCCGCCTCGGCGTACTGCTGCAATTGCAGCGCGCTTTCGGCGGCAACATGGCGCACGTCAAGCGACAGTTCGTCCTTTGGATACTTTTCGAGGAACGCGGTTGCGTACTTCCGCGCCGCTTCGTATTGTCCCTGCCCCAATGCGGCGAACCCGGCCATGTACAGTGCCTGCGGCGCCGACGGATCCTCCGGAAACTTCTCGGCGACGGCCGCATACATGGCGATGGAATCGGCCCGGCGTTCGGCAATTTCGTACGCCGCGTCGGCCTGGTCGGCGAGCAGGCGAGCGAGTAGCGGACTCTTCTCCGCCTTCGCCAGCACGGCCTCGACAATTTTCAAAGCTTCGGCAGGCTTCTTTTCAGTCAGCAAGGCGCGGGCGGTCCAGTGCGCGGCCTCGGGCGCGGCCTCGCTGCCGCCTTCGGCAACTGGCTGGAGCATCTCGCGGGCCTTGTCCAGTTGCCCCGCGAGGTAGTAGCACTTGCCGCCCTCGAGCCCGGCCGTCTCGATGAATTGGGAGTCCGGGAACTTAGCCGCCACCGTTCCGTACAGGGCGGCGGCCTCCGCTAGCTTCTTCTCCATGGCCAACGCGGCTGCCTGACGCATGGTGGCGTGGTCGGCCAGCGGGAATCCTTCCTTCCCCGCAGCAACGCCAAGCCACTGGGCCGCTGGACCGTATTGCTTCTGCATGAACAACACCTCGCCGCGGCGCATGATCACCTCGGTGCGCAGCGGACTCTCCTTGAACTTCTCAAGAAAGAGGTCGTACGTCTTGCCTGCCTCGGCCGGCTGGTTGAGTTCTTCCTGGGCAACGCCCATGGCATACATTGCATCGGCCGCAAGTTCGTTCTCCGGGTACTTCTCGATCAGCCGAGCGTACATCTCGGCGGCGCCCTTCTTATTATCCCGGGCGTACGCGCATTCGCCCTGGTAGAAGATTGCCTTCGGGGCATGACGACTCTCGGGAAACTTCTCCAGGAGTTGCTTGAAGGCATCTGCCGCCGCATCGTATATTTCCGGCTTGCCCTTCTGCCCCATGGTGTACTGGGCGATGCCCAGATAGAATGAAGCGTCTTCCATCACGTCAGACTCGGGATGCGCCTTCATGACGGTTCCGAAGGATTGGGCCGCTTGCTCAAGCTTGTCCGTCTTCAGATAGCACACGCCCAGGTGGAGCAGCGCATTGGGCAAACGCGGATGTGTCTTGTAGGTCTCGATGAACTTGACCCACTCGGCGGCCGCCAGATCGAACACGCCCCGATTTTGCAGGGCAACGGCGGCTGCGTACTGACGCATGGAGGCATCGCTACCCGTGTCGGCGAACGCGCCGGCCAAGAGACTGAGAGCCAGCAGGAAGACGAGCGACACGAGCGCGGCGTGAGAAAAAAAGCCTGACTTCATTGCAAGAACCTTCTCTGTTGAGTGTCTGTTCCGTGGCAGGCGAGGCAGTGGCGGGCACACAAGGAAAGGCACGGCGATCGGCAATTCCCCAACAGGGGAACACCGGCCAGCCGCCCTGGCGCTTGGCAGTATGTGGGTAGGGCACACGCTCCCGCGTGGAACGCGTTTCGCGACGGCTGCCCTTGGCCTAGCCGACGACGCGTTGCGTATCCACTTATTATTATAGCAGAACCAGACGGGTTGGAGACCCCCCCTGACCGCGGATTCCCTTACTCCGGGCGATTACCTGTTTCGGACGCTACATACCATCATTATTCCCTCCCGCGATACAATAGGCCAGGAAAAAGTCGCAACAAAAACTGTCCCCCGCGACAATATGGGAACTACCTTGGAAACAAGGCTGAGTTATGTTATCCTCCGGGTGGTTTCTTCTTGAGGTAAAACACACCGTGTGCGGCGCAAATCACACGGAAAGTCGCTGCCGAACCCTCTCGTGTGACAGGATATCGAATGTCGAATTGTTTGGTCACTGGTGGAGCCGGATTCATTGGAAGCCATCTCGTCGAGGCCCTGCTCCGTCGCGGCGATACGGTCGCGGTGATCGACGACGAATCGACCGGATCGGTCGAAAACCTCGCTTCGGTGCGAGGCCATGCCCGCCTGCGGTATCAACGCGGCTCCGTGGCCGACTCGGGTCTGGTCAGACAAGCGGTTGCGGAGGCCGACGAGGTCTACCACTTGGCGGCCGCGGTCGGGGTGGCGCTGATCGCGAAGAGCGCCATTCGCACCATCGAGACCAATATCGAGCCGACTCGGCTGCTACTCGCCGAAGTGGCCGGGAGCCATGCGACAGGCCGACCAGTGAAACTCTTCCTGGCGAGCACAAGCGAGGTGTACGGCAAGAATCCCAAGCCGGCCTGGAGCGAAGACGACGACTTGGTGCTCGGGGCCACGGTGCGGCCTCGCTGGTCGTACGGCGCGTCGAAGGCCATCGACGAGTTTCTCGCGCTGGCCTACTGGCAGGAGCAAGGGCTTCCAGTCGTGGTGGGCCGCCTGTTCAACGTGATTGGGCCGCGACAGACGGGCGCCTATGGCATGGTCCTCCCGCGATTCGTCGACGCCGCCCTGGCCGGCCGTCCGTTGGTGGTTCACGACGACGGCCGGCAACAACGCAGCTTCGCCCACGTGACCGAGGTGGTCGAGGCCATCCTCCGCCTGATGGCCTGCGAGATGGCCGTCGGCCGCGTTTTCAACATCGGCAGCGACCGGCCGGTGACCATTCTCGACCTGGCCCACCGCGTCGTACGGCAGGTGGATCCCAGTTTGCCAATCGAGTTTCAGAGCTACATGGACGCCTACGGGCGGCACTTCGAGGACTGCCGCCACCGGCTCCCCGACCTGACCCAGTTGCGCGAAACCATCGGTTTTGCCCCTGAAACCGATTTGGATGCCATCATTGGCGAAGTGATAGCATCGCGCCGCGGCCGGTAGAGTTGGACTTGGGCTTTTCGGGACGCCTAGGAAGTCGCCACGTTGGGTACCACGGTCATCTTGACACGTGCCACGGTCATTTTGGCCGTGCTTGCCGTTTCCCGTGCCACTGTCGTTTCGGTTGTGTTTCTTCTTCCGACTTCTTGTCGCCAAGGAGCGTCAAGGATGCCCCCACGACGCTCCGGCTCCGAAGTGGCCCGTTGTCGGTCATGTCCGTTGGCGCGGAGATGACCTTCGTACTCCGAGGCAGCAAGGGAACGGACGGAGGAAGGCACGACCGGGACGGCAGTGGCACGAAAGTAGCAAGCACGCTCCATCGTGCCGTCCGCTTAACGTTGTATGGCTCTTCCGTTTCTGGGTGCAAGTCCGTGGTGAAAAGACGTAGGGTGGATGGTTCCGGATGTCTCAGCATCCGGGTTCATCCACGTGTCAGGCAATTCTGCACCCAGAAACGGAAGAGCCCGTTGTATTACCGTCTATGGGATGACTTGGCTACCACGCACTCGCCGTAAGTAAACCAACGCGAGGAAATCGTACACGGCGTGGGCCGTAATGGGGGCAAGAAGGTTGTCCGTCCAGAGCCAGAGTAGGCCGAGGTACAGCCCCATCAGGGTGGCGAATACGCCGTAGGCAGGCGTGATGAGATGCACGAGCCCAAACAGCAGCGAGGCCACGGCCAAGCCCGCCCATACGCCAGCCGACCCGCCAATCCAGTCGGCGGTTACCGCCTGCACCACGCCGCGGAACAATGCCTCCTCGCCCAGCCCGGCCAGCACGGCGATGATGGCCAGTTCGGCCGTCCGAGCGTACTCGAATAGCGGCAACATAAGGCGGTTGACCACGTCGACCAGCCGCTGGATGGGTCGCCATTTCCATCGCACACAAAGCCACAGTGCGGCGAGTGGCCCCAAAGCCGCAACGGCGCCCCAGCCGGCGGCTGACCACGACCCGTGCAACGTTTGCAGCGGTGGCTGCCCCAAGACCCACCCTGCGGCCAGCGCCACGAATACCAACCCGCCCTCGAACACGGCAGCCAGCAGAGGGAAATGTGGCGGCGGTGTGATCGGCTCGTCCAAAGGGATACCTGGAGGAAACTGTGGGACTCACACCGCCGTCTTAATCACCGACAGGTTGCCCCTTGACGACCGCTTGGAACTCGGGATCGTCGCGAATTGGATCGAAATCGGGCTCCGTGGCAGTCCGCCGGGCATAGCTGGAGTCTAGTGCCAGCGACTTTTCCAGGTATTCCATCGCCCTCTGCTTGTTGCCGGTCAGGGACCAGTAGCAAGCCAGGTTGTAGTGGATGAGCGATTCGTCCGGGTCGGCGGCAAGGGCCTCTTCGAGCGATTCGATGGCAAGATCGAGTCTTCCCAATCGTTTCTGGCACCAACCGAGCGCAATCCAAATATGGATATTTTCCGGCTCGATTTCGGAGGCTCGGCCGAGTGGCGTCAAAGCGTCTTCAAATCGGCCGAGGTCGCGAAGCGCCTCGCCCCACAGGTAGAGCGAATGCCCGTCCAGCCGCGTTGGGTCGCCCATGCGAGCTAATACATCGAGCGCGCGGCGGGAGAGACCCAGCTCGAGATATCCCTCGGCCTCGCGTTGGAGTTTGATCCGGCGTACTCTAGCGCAACTGTCCATCATTACAATTCTAGCTGTTTCCAGGCCTGAAAGCGACGGTTTGTAACGGGCAACCGCCACCGCCATGGAATTGTAGGCGCTAGGGGGCCCTCAAGGAAAGGGCGTTCGCACAAAGATTCCGGGCCAGTTCCTCCACGAGTGCTACCAGAAGCGGCCTCGGAGCAACGGCACGCCGGCCCGGTTGGAATGCGATGCCGTCGGGGGTTACTTGGTGCAGACGGTTTCGTGCTCGTAGCGCTGGACCAGGGAACTGCCCGGCTCAGACAGTTTTAGAACGGGCGCAAACTCGCGGAACTTCTCGTCCACCTGCCCTAGCAGCGTGGCCAAGCTGGGCGCATTGCGAGGAGCCACCTGCTGATAGAGCGATTCGAGCAGTTGGCATTCGGACCACTGCTGGTCGACCGTTGCCGGGAGGAGGGCCGACAGGGCAACGGACAGCTTGGCTGGATCGGTCTTTGGGTCAGCGGCGAACCGTTCGGCTTCCTGATGACGCTCAATCAACATGGCGAAAGCGTCAGGCAAATTCCACTGCCTAGCCATAATGCCGGCGGCCTCGGCGTGCGTCCAACCCAATACGTGCTGTTCCAGGTGGGAAAGTCGCACCTTTCCTCCATCTCGCGATTGGATCAGCTTTGCGTACAATGGCGCGGCCTCTTTCGCCAGCAGGGGTATGGCCATGTCTTGGAGTAGGGCGGCGGCGAACGCGTCTTCGGGTTCCCTGGCGCCGAGAAGCTTCGCCATGTCACGACCGAAGAGTGCCCGGCGAAGCGAGTCCTGCCAGAGGAGTTTCAGGTCGAAAGGCCCGCACTTGGGGTTTGGCATCAGGCTGAATACCGCACTCCAAAGCGAGAAGTTCTTGATCGTGCGGATACCTACCAGAGTAATCGCCAGTTTCACGCTCGAAATCTCCCGCGAGAAGCCAAAGTACGACGAGTTCACAAACCGCAACACTTGCCCCGTCAAACCCGGATCCGACTCGATCGGCAACGCAAACTCTGCAGGCCCATTGCGAGGATCCTGCGATAGTTCCAGGAGTCGGATGGCACTTTGCGGCAAGGCGGGTAGTTGAGCGCCTGCCAGGATGCGTTTCAAGTCGATTTGCAGCGGCTTTGCGTCAGTCATCGTTCCATGTGTTCCACGGTTGGAGTAGAGATGTTTTCTTCGGCGAGGCATGTGGGAAGAACATCACGCAATCCACTCGCCACGGGAAGCGTACGCCACAACCGCCTTACAGGCAAATGTAGAGAAAACGCAACCACTGCTTGGCGCCGTGTTGACGATCTGCCTCCACCCGTGCGAGGCGGCGTTCCGGAGGGCGGAGTCGTATCTGCTTTGCCAGACGCTGTTTGCGCCACGCGGCCCATCGGTTGCTGCAAGTTGGTCCACCGGTTGCAACCCACTTCCTTCCGGTATGCCGTTCGGCCAACGCCCTTTCAACCGCTCCGGTTGGCCGGCCCCCCGGAGGACCGTTCATGCGTGTTGCCATCCTGCTCGTTGGGTTGCTTCTGTTTGCAGGCTGGGTTGCGTGCGTCTGCCCGGAACCGGTCGATTGTAAGGCGGCGCCACGGGACGTCGATTCGTGGCGCCGGACCATCGACGGATGGGAATTGACGCATTCATGGCAGCCGAGCCCCCGTTTCGAGCCGCCCGTACCCCACCCTGTCGTTGTCGGCCTCCTGCAAGCACTGATGGCTGCTGCCATTGGCGTGGCGACCTTGCCGGTCGACCGTCACGCCAGCCATCCCGTCGGTTAGGCGTAACCCCTGGGCTGTCAAAAAGTTGAGGTTGACACGGTTTTTGGATAGTGCGATTTTATTCCTTCCGCCCGCCGCCAATCCAAAAGCGGGAACAAGTTCCCACACTCCAGATATGGAGTACGGCGACTGATCGCCGTTTTCTCTTTCGCGCTACGCTCGACCCCGATGGCAGGTGGGGCCGCGTGAATTAAAGGTGTCCGGTACTTTTTTTAGGTCGGCCTCGGGGCTTGATGGTTGATTCAAGCTTCAGCTTGGCGGCGGCGCACCTTACCCAGTCGGGCTGGCCTAGCGGGGTGCCGCGACGGATGCTGTTGCTGATCCTGTCCTGGTCTGCAACGGCCAGCTTGCGGCCCACCAGTTGCGGCCAGTTTTGGGGAACAACCAGCGGGCCGTCGCTTAGGGCGAAGGGTTTTTCCAATCCCTTGCGAGTGGCGAAACTCGACCACGGATAGTCGCCCGGCCGCTCCACGATCCTCGCGCGCAAGGGGTTGGCTTCGATATATCGCAACACGGTCAGGTAATGCTCGTCGTCTTGGGTGGGAAAACTCTTGTAGCGACCCTGGTAGAGATGACCGATGCCGACCGTGCCGTGCGAGGCGTGGTGTCGCTGGGTGTGCGTAAGCGTAATCCATCGCAAATAGTCTGACAGATCGGCGTCCTCCCGCGGCCACAGCAGCAGATGCCAATGGTTGCTCATGATGCAATAGCCGCAAATCCGCATATCCACCCGCTCCATCCCTTCGGCGAGAATCGCCTCGAAGGCCGCGAAGTCCTCCTTCTTCTTAAAGATGCGCAGCCGCCCGTTGGCACGATTCAGAACGTGATAAACGTATCCACCCAGCGTTACCCGTTTCGGCCTTCCCATGCCAGCAGAATAGCGAAATACTGAAGATTGTCAAGAGCAAAGGTACCGGACACCTTTGATTCCCCCGGGCCGTATTGCGCGAGCAATTGTCGAACGGGCTCGCATCGCCACTGTTCGACAAATCGTAACATCTTGCCACATAAGAGTTTACAACCGATTTTCGCCTCCAGCGGCCGACGGTCGGAGAAGACCGTGGAATCAACGTAACTCCTTTTGTCGCAACGGTTTAGATCAACCAAGGACGAATAAACGAACAGTCGAAAAACGCTTGGGTCATTCGGAAATCCCGGATGTTCGTTTTCTGACCCCCAAGTCGGCTACGGCGGGGGGCTCGCACTGGTCGGTGGACGGCGCGTGACCGAGGCGAGTGCCACCCGACTGCCAGAAAATCTTGCCGCACACTGTGAGCAACATTGACTGCTTCGTCCGATCTGGGTAGAGTACGCAGCCAGATTTTCGCCTTGTCTTTGCCCACGGAAGGGCTCCGTATGGAAGCCATGCTTCACGCTACCCGAGAGTTCACAAAGGCACGGTCCCTCGCATGGCAAGGGCTCCCCGCGCGAATGCGTGTGTTGAGCATCACCACTCGGCGCCGCACCGGAAGCTGGCTGGCCGAGGCCTTGGCGGCCGACAGTGCCTCGCAAGTGTTGTTGGAAGAGGTTGTCGGAGCGGCTGCCGGGCTTGCGCGGCTTCGCGATGAAGTGTTCGACGCCGTGCTGGTAACGCACGAGCCGGGAGAACTAGACGCGCTGGGCTTGATCGAGGGCTACCGAGCCGGCGGATCGGACGAGCCGATTCTCGTACTGGGCACGCAAAGCGAGCCGGAGATATCCGCGCTCTGCTACGAGGTCGGCGCGGATGGTTACTTGTGCGTCAATACGGCGACAACACGAAACCTGATCTGGCTGACCGCTCGCGCCGTTCAGCGACATGAGTTGATTCGCCAGAACCATCGCCTCGCCCAGGCGGAACAGAGCCGGATCCAACGCGAACACGACGAAGCCGAAAGGCTGCTAAGTCAGCAGCGGGCCCTGTTGAGCGACATTGAGCGGCTCAGGCTTCCCGAAACGTCCGCCGACAGCGTGCAAGTAGGCTCATCCGAGTTGCTTCCCTTGCCCGAACCGCTGCTGTGCCACTACCGCGAGTTGCTGCGAACCTACGTGATTATGGGATCGGGCAACCTGGGCAGCGAACTGGAGCGTTTGGCCAAGCTACTGATCACGGCCGGGCTTTCGGCTCGCGAGACGCTCCAGTTGCACCTGGTGGTTGTTGAGGAACTGGTGCGCGGCCTGGGCACCCGCAGTGCAAGGCACGTGATGAACCGCGCCGATCTGCTCGTGCTGGAGGTCATGGTCCATCTGGCCGAAGGGTATCGCTACCGCTACCATGATCGCGTCGATCCGCGACTGCAATTGCTCCTGCCGGGCTTCGAGTAGACGACCGTGTAACTGGTACGTCGGCACGGCAGCCGTTGCCAAGAGACCGCCTTCTTTCCGTGGGCTATCGCTTGATAAGCGGGACGAATGTGCGTTCGCTGGATCCCTGATACACCTGTCGTGGACGGTGGATGCGCGAGCCGCCAGGATTGGTATGCATTTCGCGCCAGTGGGCAATCCAGCCGGGAAGCCGTCCCAACGCAAACAGCACGGTGAACATGTCTTTCGGGATGCCCATCATGCTGTAGATGATGCCCGAGTAGAAATCGATATTCGGGTATAGCTTACGCTCGATGAAGTATGGATCTTTCAGGGCGAATTCTTCCAGCTCCTGGGCGAGTTGAAACACCGGGTTCTCCACGGCGTGCCGTTCGAAAAGCTGGTGGCAAATGCCCTTGACCACCTTGGCGCGGGGATCGTAGTTCTTGTAGATCCGGTGGCCGAAGCCCATCAGGCGAAACGGATCGTTGGAATCCTTGGCGCGGTCGATATACTTACCCAGCTTTCCGCCGTCGGCCTGAATCTGTTCCAGCATATTGATGCATGCTTCGTTTGCCCCCCCGTGTAAGGCACCCCAGAGAGCGTAAATGCCTGCCGAGATGGACGAAAACAAGTTCACCGTACTGGAGCCGACCATGCGGACGGTTGACGTGCTGCAGTTCTGGCCGTGATCGGCGTGGAGCACCAATAGCGCGTTGAGCGCTACGACGAAATCTGGATCCACCTGATAACGCTCGCTCGGCACGGCGAACATCATGTTCAGGAAGTTCTGGCCGTACGAGAGGTGGTTTTGCGGGTATACGAACGGCTGCCCGATCGACTGCTTGTAACTGAACGCGGCGATGGTGGGCATCTTGGCCATGATACGATGGATGGCCAGTTCCACCTGGGCCGGATCGCTCGGTCCCAGCGAGTCGGGCGAGTAGATGGCCAGCGCGCCGACCACCGAGCCCAGAATCGCCATGGGGTGAGCCGCAGGCGGGAATCCGGCAAAGATATTCTTCATGCCCTCGTGCAGCAGCGTATGCGACCGGATACTTCGCCGGAACTCTTCGAGCTGCTCACCTGTGGGCAGCTCGCCGTAGATCAGCAGGTAGGCCGTCTCGGTGAAGTCGCACCGCTCGGCGATTTCCTCGATCCGGTAGCCTCGATACCGGAGGATGCCCTCTTCGCCGTCAATGTAGGTAATGTGGCTTCTTGTCGCGCCGGTATTGGCGAAGCCGTCGTCCAGGGTGATATAGCCCGTATCGCGGTACAGCTTCGTAATGTCGATGGCACGGTTGCCCTCGGTGCCCACGACAATCGGTAGTTCAAATTCACCGTTATCGAGGACCAGTTTCACCGTTTTTGTCATCGTTTTCTCCTTGGAATCGCCTATGAAAGAGCCCCCCAGTATGGGCATAACCCTGCCAGTATACCACAGTGGCCCGCGAGGGCAAAGCCTTGTCTCTTTCACCTGGCGTGTGTCGTAGATGTGCTGAAGGGCACGGAGGATAGCTGCTGGAGATCATGGACTTGCAGGCGGACATTGATGCGCTGCTGCGAGACGATCACCCCATGCCGTTCAGCTCGGGCAAATGGAAGAACGCTCGCCTGGAAACACTACAACGCCTGGTGTTGACAATAGCCCGGATTATTCACGATAGGTAGGGTGGGTCAAGCAAGCCGCTTCCTTGGTGGGTCATCGGTCGCTATTGTCGGCGTCTTCCCAGGCGGGCGGCCATAAATCAGCTCGGTTGCGGCTTGTGCGGACCCACCAACGATCTACGCGAACT
Source organism: uncultured Planctomycetaceae bacterium (assembly GCA_964487655.1). Classification (GTDB taxonomy): domain Bacteria; phylum Planctomycetota; class Planctomycetia; order Pirellulales; family Thermoguttaceae; genus PWXP01. The sequence continues at coordinate 6,060 of CAZASB010000015.1, read as the reverse complement.
TGACCCACCCTACGTAGATGAATAATCCGGGCTAGGCAGAGCTTCTTCCGTCCGTCTGGTTTGCACCCAGAAGCGGAAAAGCTCAATCGCGTGACCGCCCGCGAGACCTTGAGGATTGCGTAGGCTGCATAAAGTTCCCGGTGTGGCGAGTATGTGCGACGGGTGGGGTTCTCACGCACTATTCGCTTTACGGCAGTCTGGCTGTATCTGCGCGTTCAGGTTGGTCGATCCCTTACGAAGGATGCGCGGCGGTGTTGGGCACGGCTGGAAGGCTTGGCTCGGCACTGGGGGATGGCTCGAGAGGTTCGCTTGGTTAAAGGTGTGACCGGTGGCGTGGAATTGTTCCAACCAGTTTCGACGTAGTGGCCAGCGCGACGACCGCCGCCGGCTGCTGTTGAACGAAGAACTCTGCCGCGGCGGTGCGAGCGGCAGGACGAGGCGCGCGCGGTCGGCGGAGCGGAGCGAGATGTCTGAACGAACATGGCTGCATTACGGTCTTGAGGCATTGGCGGATCAGCCGCGAGTAACCAGTCTTGTTCCTCGCCGCCTGCCACTCCATTTTCTGCTGCTTCTGTCTGGAGTGGTGGCGATCTTCGCGATTGAGGCCCTGTTTGCCTGGACGCCCGAGCAGATGCCGATCAGGGCGTTTGACCTGAGCGGATCGGGCAGTTTGGCGGCGTGGTTCCTATCAGCCACCCTGCTGGCCGCTACGGTCGCATCGCTGCTGGTTTACTCGGTGCGCCGTTATCGGACGGACGATTATCGGGGTGAGTACCGTATCTGGCTGTGGACCGCGACGTGCTGGGTTGTGCTGAGCGTGGATGCGACGGCCGGGCTTCGCGAGGCCTTCAAGGACGCGATGACCTGGCTGACCGGTACGGCCCTGTATGGCGATGGCTCGTTATGGTGGGCCATACCGTATCTGGTGGTGCTCAGCGCGCTGGGTTCGCGGCTGCTGGTCGATGCATGGCCTGCCCGACTCTCGAGTGTTACGCTGGCTATAGCGTGTGGCTGCTTGGCATCAGCGGTGGTGGTGCAGCTTGGCTGGATTTCGGTGAACCATAACGTCTTAATCGGCCGAGGGGCCGAAATGCTCGGTTGCTGGCTTCTACTGGTGGGAACCGGTTTCCATGCCCGATATGTTGTGCTCGACGCCGCCGGCATGCTGCCTCGACCGAAGCCGAAGCAGGCGGATGCGGACGAGGAAGACCTTGAAGAAGACGAGAGCGAGACTGTCCGCGAATGGATTGCCATCGACGCACCGCATCAGTCGCCTACGCCCGTCTTGCGACGCCGTGAACCGGCCAAACCGCAACTAGTGGCTAGCGTGACCAACACCGAGGCCACGATCAATCGTAAGCTCACCAAGCAAGAGAAGAAAGCCCTACGCCAGCGCATTCAGCGCGAACGCAAACAACACGAAGATGCCGAGCGCCACAAATGGGCGTCTTAGCAATTTTGAAATTTAGGCCGGGGCAGGAATTCTAGGTTCCCCCCGTTAGGGTTATTGCAATCGCGGCGGCTATGGGTAAACTCAAGACTGGGGAGTTTCTTTTCCTTACCCGATTGTTCGGGACCGCGTTGTAGGAGAAACGTGATGTTGGCAATCGCACCTGGCTGGGAGTTAGCCGTTGAACGAGGACCGGATTGGCTTTTGGTCCGCATCCTGAAGACGCCGGAAGCGCACGACGCGCCTCCCTTGGCCGATGAGGTATGGGAGCAGTTGCGCCGGCACTTCACCTACCGGCTCGTCTTGGAACTGAATCAGATTGTTCTACTCGACAGTCACCTGATTGGGCAACTGGTTCAGCTTTACAAGCGGATTCGCGAGTGCGACGGCGTGATGAGAGTGTGCGGACTTTCGGCGTACAATCGTCATGTGTTGCACACGTGTAACTTGGAAAGCCATTTTCCCGAGTATCAAGATCGGGAAGAAGCCGTCATGGGCGCTCGGTACCCACGGCATCCGCGGTAATCGGCAATGGTTGCGCGACGGTTCGACACCGCCTCGTTGCCCTGAGGGCAGCGAGCGGATGAGTGTCCTGAATCTTGTGGAATGCCGGCTTAGGGCAACTCTACTAGAGGGCTACTTCGAGTTCGTTGGCGATTTCGTAGACACCATCAATATGGCGAAGCGCTTCCTGCGCCATCTGCTTCTGAAAGAAGCTGCCCACGCTGCCTCGTAGCGTGACACGGCCTTCGCACGTCTCGAAACGGAGTCTACGGCGCGCGACATGGGGATTTTGTTCGAGCGCCGTCAAGACGCGGTCTTCTAGGGGGATGCTAATCATCGTCTCCATCCAAAGTAAAACACCAAGCAGGGAGAGGCGGCCGACGTTATGCTAAATAAGCCACCCCGCTTCTTGCACAAACGTACGTTACGATTTGCGCAAGTGCGGGACAATTCGCGCAAAAAATAAAATCGGCTCTTCCGTTTCTTGGTACAAACCAGCCGAACGACAGAGTTCTGCCCGATATAGCAGACGGCACGACGGAGCGTACCTGCTACTTTGCCGTGGTTTGTACCAAGAAACGGAAGAGCCGGAAATTCCCGAAAACCAGTCGTTTCAGACTATCCCATCATCCAGGAAGGGGTATCGCCAGCCGGGGGCAATTTTACAACCCATGCGTTGGTAATGTCGCTGAGCGCCACGACCTCGGCCAGGGCTTTCGCGGGCGGCTGGGAATCCAGTGCCAGGACGCCGATTGATTCGCCTCCAGGCTTATCGGTACCGCGACCGACCGACATTTGAGCGATATTCAGCCGGTGTTTTCCGAATACCGTGCCCACGCGTCCGATGACGCCGGGCTGGTCGCGGTGGCTGAACACCATTAGGACACCGTCCAGGCGGCTTTCCACCGTGCAATCGCCCTTTTTGACTAAGCGGGGCATGTCGTTGCCGAAGATCGTGCCCGCCGCGATAGAGGTCTTCTGGTCGGTAACGACCTCGGCGGTGATGAGTGAGCTGAACGCGCCGGGATCGGCCGAGCGCTGTTCCTGGACTTCGATGCCCCGTTCGCGGAGGATAACCTCGGCGTTGACGATGTTCGCGCCGGTATCCATGGCGTGCTCTAACAATCCGGCGGCAAAAGCGGCCGAGAGAAGTCGCGTGTCCTTCTTGGCAACGCCGCCCTGATAGATCAGGCGGCACAGGGTGGGCGGCCGATGATCCATCTGGGCAAGTAGCAGACCCAGCCGCCACGCCACGTTCAGGTAGCCGCGCAAGTCGGCCAGGGTCTTTGGTTCCAGGGGCGACATGTTCACCGATTGCCGAATCGCTCCGGTCGTGAAGAAGTCGATCAGCAGCTCGGCCGCCTCGACGGCCACATTCGTCTGGGCCTCCTCCGTGCTCGCGCCCAAATGGGGCGTGCATAGAACGCCGGGCATTCCAAACAGCGGACTTGTCGTGCATGGCTCGTTCGGGTAGACGTCCAGGGCCACGCCTACCAGTTGCTTGCTCTTGAGTCCCTCAACCAGGGCATCTTCGTTGAAGATGCCGCCGCGGGCACAGTTGATCAGCCGGGCGCCCTTTTTAATCATCTGGATTTGTTCAAAGCTGATCAGGTTGCGGGTTGCGTCGTTCAGCGGGGTGTGGACGGTAAGGTAGTCGACGTGGGGAAGCATTTCGTCGGTCGACTGGCATACTTCAATTCCCTGTTCTTTCGCTCGGACGGCTGGGAAGAATGGGTCGTAGCCCAGCACTCGCATTCCAAAGGCTCCCGCTCTTTGGGCCACGGCTTGGCCAATGCGTCCCAGACCGACGATGCCCAGGGTCTTGCCTGCCAGTTGAGACCCCATGTACTTCTTCCGGTCCCATCGTCCCTCCATCAAGCTTTGGTAGGCAGGATGAATGTTTCGTGACATGGCCAGCATCAGGGCGATTGCGTGCTCAGCGGTCGAAATGGTGTTTCCGCAGGGCGTATTCATCACGACAATGCCGTGCCGAGTTGCCGCATTGCAGTCGATGTTGTCAACCCCGACGCCGGCCCGGGCGATCGCCCGGAGGCGGTGGTTGCCCTCAAGGACCTCGGCGGTAATCTTTACGCCGCTGCGGCAAATGGCGCCGTCGAACTCCAGCAGGGTATTGTGCAACGCTTGGCCCGAAAGGCCTGTACGCATCTCATATTCGATGCTCCTGGCCGATTCCAGCAGGTCGAGTCCGTCTTGTGAAAGAGGATCCAGAACAACAATCTTTGACATGGTCTTGGCCAGGGAAAGAGTCAATGAAGGAAATCGCCGAGAGTCCCAATTTTAGCGGTCCATTGGGAAGCGGCAAGGCCCCCGCAACTAGCAGTCCGTTGATTTAATCCGCTATCGCAGCGAACCACCACAAAGGGCTGTGCGTACTGGAATGCCACACCATAAGATATTCCGCCTCAGAGAGGAGAGCCACTGTAAATCAACAGATCCCTAGCGCAACACGGTGGGGCCTTGCTCGACAAGGCGGGTATCGCCCGTCGGCGCGTCGACAGAGTGGGTGGGCTGAACACGCGACCGCAAGAAGGCGATGCGCTGTGCCACCTCCGGCTGAAAACGGTTTTGCGACAGCGAACGCTCGTAACCGCGCAAAGCCGATTCCGAATCGCCCTGTTGCTCCCGAAGACGCCCCAGCGCCGCCCACGCTCGCCCGCTGTTGGGATCCAGGGCCACGGCCTCGGCCAATCGAGCCTCGGCGTTGGCCCGGTCGCCGAACTCTTCGCACAAGCGAGCCAATTCGATCTTGGCATCGGCCGACATCGGTTTCTTCTTGGCCCAAGCGTCGAGCAAGGTGAATGCCTCCTGGGTCCGCCCTTGGTCGGCCAGCAGGACGGCCAGCCCTCGATACGCCTCGGTGTGGTCGTCGTGACGAGCAACCGCCATCTCGTAGTAGTTTTCGGCCTGCCGCAGGTAGGTCTCATTCCGTTCTACCACGCCAAGGCGATGATAGGCTGCACCGAGGTTGTAGTAAGCATCGACGTTCTTGGCATCGGCATAGTTGGCTTCCTGAAAATGTCGCAACGCCTCGTGGTACCGGGCCTGCTGGAACATGCGAACACCCTCGGCATTCCGAGCCTGGGCGTCGAAGTTGTTACAGCCGGTTGCCACGAGGGGCATCAACAGAAACGCCCACAAAAGCCGCGAAATACCTCTGCTGTACACACGATGCCAACTATGGGTGGAGAAAGTAGGCACGGGGGTCTGGCCTCGCTTTCGGGGTGGACTCTCTTGATGAGAGACCCTCGGCGCAACGGCGCGCCGAAGGCACGGAAAGGAGGCGTAAAGGTACCGCAACGGCCAAACCGCTGCAAGATCGGTTATTCGGCGGTGACGGGCATGGGGGAAGCCGCCTCGGAGTCAACCGGCGATTGCCCACATGTGTCTTTCGAGTATCCTAAGCCCCTCAGTACTTCTAGCACCTCGCTGCATGTCGGGAACATCCGGCCGCTGGTGCGTTTGTAGTCATCCAGGGCATTCATGAACTCGATCTCTTCGGACGTGTAGTCCCTCTCGCAGGTGGTTGGGTCGATCTGCCGGCGACGATTGACCTTCTTACGTCGCTGAATTGCTCGGCGTTCGCCTGCCACGGGCTCGTTTTTCTGACGCCGATCGGTCGATGCGCGACGATCTTTCTCGCTGCGACGTTCCATGGTGACGGACGGCTTCCGGCCTTTTTTTTCTGCGGCTTCGATCGGTGGACTCTTAGCTTTCTGGGCGGTCTTCGTGGTGCCGTCTTTTACGGGACTCTTCACGCTGGGACGAGTGCTTTTCTTGGGGCTGTTCGCTTTGGCGGTGTTCTTTTTGGTTGTCGCCACTTTTGGGGCTCCTGATGCAAGAGCGGCAAGGGGAGTGTTAATGTAGAAAAGATACATCGCGGTTGCGAAATTTCACCAAAAAAGCGCGCAGATAAGATGGGATTATTGCGTATTGTGGATAACCAGTTTCGGTTGTTCCAGTTATTTCGGCGGCACCGACAGTATGCCAGATGGACGCTCGCGCAAAACCCCCCTGCGTGGCTGGATGAGGATGTTAGGCGACCGGCAGATTGAAATATACCCAGTGTAGAACAATTGTCCCAATTG
>CAZASB010000014.1:2842-32688 GCA_964487655.1 uncultured Planctomycetaceae bacterium | reverse complement strand
CGGGTTGCGCCCGCCGCAAACCGAAGAGCCATTTCCTTGACTGGCGGGCACCGTCCGCCCCAGCATCCAGAATCTTTGACCCACCTGTATCTCTGAACTTACTGGAGGAGCCATGATGACCAACGACCTCAGCCGTCGCCAATTTCTTGAGCAATCGAAACGAACAACACTTGGTCTTGCCGCGGGCATCACCATTTTGCGCACGGCCGAATCGGTGTACGCAGCGCCGGCGAACGAGAAAGTCATTCTTGCGGCGGTTGGGACGGGTGGACGAGGCGGAAACCTAGCCACCGGGTTTGTCGAGCGTGGCGACTGTCACTATGCCTACTTCGCCGATGTCGACATCAAAAAGGCTGGCGCTCGCGCCGAAGGCTTCGGCCAAGTGCAGGGGGGGGCCAACCCCAAGCCGATCCAGGACTTTCGCGAAGCGCTAGAAGACAAGTCGGTCGACGCCATCATCTCGGCAACCCCCGACCATTGGCACGCACTATCGACGGTGTGGGCGTGTCAGGCCGGCAAGGACGTGTATGTCGAGAAGCCTGCCAGTCAAAGCGCCTGGGAAGGCCGCAAGATGGTCGAGGCTGCGCGGAAGTACAATCGGGTCGTCCAATTGGGCATTCAGAACCGCTCCGCGCCGTACAACATGGCCGCGAAGAAGTTCATCGAGGACGGCGGCATGGGCAATATCCACATGTGCCGCATCTACAACCAGAAATCCTGGGGTAACCGCGCCGCGACGCCAGACAGCGATCCACCGGAGGGGCTGAACTGGGATATGTGGAACGGCCCCGCGCCGGAGCATCGCTACAACGAGGCGATGCACCGTGGATGGCATCATTTTTGGCGTTACTCTGGCGGCGACATCGCCAACGATGCCAGCCACCAAATCGATCTGGCGCGATGGCTCTGTGGCGTGACTTACCCGAAGCAGGTATGCAGCATGGGCGGGCGCTACGCCTCGGAGGGTGTTTTGGAAACGCCCGACTCGCAGTTCGCCATCTACGAGTTCGACAACATGGTGGTCAGCTTCGAGTTGACCCTGTACACGCCCTACATGCTCAAGACCGATAGCGTCATCCGCGACACCGACATGTTCCCCTACTGGCCGCAAAACTCGACTCGCATCGAGTTGTACGGCACCGAGGGCGTCATGATCGTTGGCCGACATGGCGGGGGATGGCAGTACTTCATCCGCCCGAAGGACCGCCAGCCCGTCGTGAAGGAGCAAATGTACGGCCGGTTCCCGGATCCGGAGCACAAAGAGAACTTTATCGCCTGCGTGCGCGATCGCAGCCGGCCGAACGCCGATATCGAACACGGACACCTTTCCGCGTTGATGATCCACTATGCCAACATCAGCTACCGATTGGGCGGTGACCGACTGGTGATTGACCCGAAATCAGAGCAGATCGTTGGCAACGAGAAGGCCATGGAGTTGTTCCGCCGCGACTATCGCGCTCCGTACGTCATCGAGGATGAGGTGTAGTGTCCCGGATTTCTCAGTACGCGGTCCCACGGCGCACCCGGCGGACCATCCTGAACAGGATGGTCCGCTGGGCCGCCGGTTTGGGGCTTGCCATGCTGGGGCTTGTGGCCGCGTTGTGGTCGGTGGCGGCAGCCCGGTTCCTCACACCCAACGTAACGACCGAGCCCGCCAAACGGTTCAAGGCCGGGTTGCCCGCGCGTTATCCGCCGGGATACGTTGAACAGCGTTACCGGGAACGGTACGGAGTATGGGTTGTCCACGGGGAATACGGCGGGCAGCGGCAATTGTACGCGCTGTCGACCGTTTGCACCCACCTGGGCTGCATTACGATTTGGCGGGAAGGCGAGCGCCGGTTCAAGTGCCCGTGTCATGGAAGCGTTTTCCACGCGGACGGCATCAACGCCGAGGGGCCCGCTCCCAGACCCCTGCCCCGCTATGCAATCCGTGTTGCCGACGATGGGCAAATCGAGATCGACCGGAGCCGGACCTTTCGTCAAGAGCTTGGCCAGTGGGACGACCCGGCAAGTTTCGTTTGAGGTAACCGTTCACAGGGGGACTGTCCCAATTTTCGCGGCACAAAGGGCGTTCTTTCCCAATGATCCACCGTTTCCGCCGCGAAAATGGGACTGTCTCCTTCGCATTTAGCGGCGAAAACTGCCTGCGCCGCTCCGTGAACGGTTACAAGCGGAAGAGCCAAAAAAGGAGGGAGAAGTGAGACATAAGCGGGTTCGTGGTCTTCGGTAGGCACTCATGGCGTTTCTCGATCGTATCCGTCGCTCGCAGGTTTGGAAGAGCGTCTTCCGCCACCCGCCACCGGTGGATCGGCCGAATCGGGTTAAGGTGATTCTGGGCAACTTGTTTCTACACCTACACCCGATTACGGTTCCGAAGCATGCGTTGCGGCTTCGGTTCACCTGGTGCATGGGTGGGATTACGTTTCTTCTGTTCCTGATTGAAGTCGTTACCGGCGTGCTGCTGATGTTCTACTACCGCCCAACGATCGAGTGGGCGTACAACGACATGCTGGGGTTGCGCGACGTTGTCTCGTTCGGCATCCTGCGCGAGGTACATCGCTGGAGCGCGCACGCCATGGTGGTTACCGTTATGCTGCACATGCTGCGCGTGTTCCTGACGGGCAGTTATAAGTCGCCTCGCGAGTTCAACTGGGTCGTTGGCGTACTGCTTCTTGTGCTTACGCTGTTGCTTTCGTTCACGGGGTACTTGTTGCCGTGGGACCAGCTTTCGATGTGGGCCGTTACGGTGGGCTCAAACATGGTGGGCGCCGCGCCTGTGGTAGGGCACGATGGCCCCGTCGCCTGCTTGGCACATGGCGGCGAGAGCGGCCTGATTTCCAGTGGAGTCGATCTTCGCTACCTATTGCTCGGATCGCAGTCGGTTGGCGAGGAAACGCTCAATCGGTTCTACGTACTGCATTGTGTGGCGCTGCCCCTGCTGGCCGTTGTTCTCATGGCCGTCCACTTCTGGCGTATTCGCAAGGATGGTGGTATCAGCGGCCCCCTATAAACGGAGCACGACCATGACACACCCGATTACCGAGCATTTGGAGGCCGTGGGGCCGCTACTGGCGGCGATCTACTTCGTTTGCGCGATCCTAAACTTGGGCGCAGGGTGGCGCTCATGGCGAGCGGAGAAAGGGCGAGGCAATTCCCTTGCGTGCCTCGGAGCGACACTCGCGTTTGCCGTGTTGTCCGGCTTTTCGATTGCCGGAATCCCACCCCAGTTGCCCAGCGGGATCAAGGCCGCCATCGACGCGGCGATTGGACCGATGACACTGTTCCTGGGGGCGTTCACGCTGCTAGCGGCCATGTACGTGGGACGGCGGTTCGTCGTGCTGCCGTCGGTAGCCCTGGCAGCGTTCAACGGCCTCGCGCTCTTCTTCGGACTCTCGCTCGCCGATCCGGTATTTGCCGCCATCGTCGGGCGGCCTGACCACATACCGATTGTCGCGATGGTTGGCATGTTGGGCTGCTTCACCTGGATTGCGGCGTACCAAGCCGTTGAAAACGATCGCCGCATGTCGGCTGGCAACGAGCCAGTGGAAAAGACGTATTCCGACAAGGTGCTGGTCTGGCCCGACCTGGTCTACATCGAGTTGATTGTCGTGGTGGCCCTCCTCGTCGTCCTGATTGCGTGGTCGTTGCTCGTTGCGGCTCCCCTGGAGGAACCAGCCAACCCGGCCGTGACTCCCAACCCGTCAAAGGCTCCATGGTACTTTCTGGGGCTCCAGGAGTGGTTGGTTTACGCCGACGCCTGGTATGTGGGCTTTGTCGTGCCGTGCCTGATCGTACTTGGGCTGATGGCCATCCCCTATCTCGACGTGAGTCCGCGGGGCAGCGGATACTACACCATCAGCCAACGGCCCCGACCGTACCAGGCTTTCGTGCTCGGTTTCTTCCTCCTTTGGATACTGCCGATTCTTGTCGGCACGTTCATGCGAGGCCCGAACTGGACCTTCTTCGGCCTGTACGAGCCACGCGAGCCGCGGCAGATGACGATTCAGACAAACGTCGCGTTGTCGGAGTACTTCTGGGACTACTGGCTGAACAGGGCGTTGCCATGGGTCGATCCGGGCGCCGGCGTCTGGCTACGAGTGGGCCAGGCGGCATGGCGCGAGATTGCCGGGCTGGTGTTTCTGATCGTCTACCTTGCCGGAACGCCACTACTTTTGGGACGAACTTGGGGGAAGTCGGCTCGATGCAACATGGGCCGCGCTCGCTATTGGACCATGATGCTGCTCTGCCTGCTGCTACTCATCTTGCCACTGAAGATGGTCCTTCGCTGGACGTTGAACCTCAGCCACGTCGTGAGCATGCCGGAGTTTCAGCTTAACCTCTGACAAGCAGCAGCGGCTGCTTGCAAGTCGATACCGGGTCTACAGGCCGACGATGGAGAAACCGCAGTCGACGTGGAGCGTCTCGCCGGTGACTCCTTCGGACTGGTTGCCCAGCAGGTAGAGACCGGTAGCTCCAATCTCGGCGAATTCGACGTTGCGTCGCAGGGGCGCTTTGCGTGCCGCATGTGCCTGCATTTCGTCGAACTCGGCAATGCCGGCCGAACTGAGCGTTCGCATGGGGCCGGCACTGATGCAATTGACCCGGATACCCTTTGGGCCGAGGTCCCATGCCAGATATCGCACGCTATGTTCCAAGGCAGCCTTGCACACACCCATTACGTTGTAGCCTGGAATGACCTTTTCGCCGCCGTAATAGCTGATTGTCACGATAGCGCCGCCCCGAGACATCAGCGGCATTGCGGTCCGTGTGGCGACCACCAAGCTGTAAGCGCTAATGTCCATGGCCAAGCGCCAGCCTTCGCGGCTCATTTCGACATACGGATTCCGTAGTTCGCTGGGCGGAGCGAAGGCCACGGCATGAACGAGAAAGTCGAGCCGGCCGTAAGTCTCTCCCACGGCGTCGACGACCCGCTGGATATCGCCGTCTCGCTGCACATCACAAGGAACGACCAGCTTGGCGCCGCGAGGATCGACCAGACGATGCACGCGACGTCCGCTGGCCTGACCGGGTAGATGGGTGAAGGCAAGCTCAGCTCCCTCGGCGTACAGGGCGGAACTCATGGCCCATGCGATACTGCGATCGTTGGCAACACCCATGACGAGACCGACTTTGCCGTCGAAGACGCCCATTGCATTTCCGGTATGTATATTGCGCCTAGGTAGGATTATTCCTAACCTTCGCAACCTGGTATATCCTTACTCGGTGGCCGGAACAGGGCCGGCGAGCAAGGAGTACTGTTCAAATGGGGATGTGTCACCATCACACACAACGCTGCAATTCATACGAACGACGGGCAACTCTCGATGGAGGAATCGGCGAGCGACCACCTTCTTGCGTTCGTTCTTCTCCGCCTGACCGAGGAACAGGTGGCCGATCATCACCGCAATGGCCGAATCGACCAGTTTTCGGCCGCTCAACTCCATGTACGCTCCGCCCTTGCTCTTGGCAAACTGGATGGCTTCGACAATCAACCCACGTGCTTCAATGAGTTGATCGCGCATTCCGGCAAGGTCGGCGTCGTCGTACTGTTGTGCTTCATACGGTTCGATCCAGTTGGCGAATACGCCGGAGACTACACCCTTTTCGGCCGCGACCACTTGGAGTTGGCTAGTGCCCTCGTAGATGGTCGTAATACGCGAGTCGCGCAAGAATCGCTCCGCGGCATAGTCCTTCATGTAGCCGGACCCGCCAAGCACTTGTATGGCGTTGGTGGCCACGCGAATACACATTTCAGAGCAATAGTACTTGGCCATGGGAGTCAACATTCCGTTGATCCGCTTCAGCTCACGAGAGTACTTCTTGCGGTCTTTCTTTTCCTCGGGCGAAAGATTTTCGCCCCATTCGAGGATTCGGAGGTTGTTGTTTTCGCGGTCGCATACACGGGCCGTTTCGTAGGCCAGGGCACGGCCGGCCTCGACGTCGAGCCGCATGTCGGTCACCAACTCGGCGACGGCTGGAAAACGTTCGATCGGACCGCCGAACTGCTGCCTGGTGTGAGCATAAGTGCGTGCCAGGCGGCAGGCAGCCTCGGCCACGCCCAGCGATTGTGCAGCAATGCCCACGCGAGCGCCATTCATTAGCGCCATCACGTAGGTGATGAGCCCTCGCTGACGCTCGCCGACGAGCTTGGCCGGCATGTCGTCAAAGACCATCTCACACGTCGGGGAGCCGTGAATCCCCATCTTGTCCTCGAGATGCCGGACTTTGACCCGCTCGCTCCGTTCAGCATAGAAGAGGCTCAAGCCGCGGCCATCGCTGATGTCGGGCTCGCTTCGGGCGAGGACGAGTAGAATGTCGCCACACCCGTTGGTGATGAACCGCTTGACGCCATTGAGCTTCCAGTTGCCGTCGGCGTCCTGATAGGCACGCAGTCGAACGGCCTGAAGGTCGCTACCCGCGTCGGGCTCGGTGAGCACCATGGCGCCGGTCACCTCGCCATGGGCAAAACGCGGCAGGATATGATCCTTCAACTCGTCGTCGGCGAAGGCATGGATCGTTTCGGCAATCCCCTGAAGCCCAAACAGGTTCATCAACGAGGTATCGGCCCGGCTGATCATTTCGGTGGCCATCGTGTAGACCAGGCTCGGGCAGTTCAGGCCGCCATACTTGCGCGGTAGGGTGAACCCCATCATGTCGGCCTGCGAAAGGCGATTGAGGTTTTCCTGGACCAGCGGGTGTAGGGTGACCGTGCCGTCGGCATTGAGGGTATTGCCCTCGCGGTCGACCTGCTCGGCGTTCGGGGCGATCATGTCGCCCGCGATCTGGCCGATGATTTCGAGTACGCGGCGGTAGTTGTCCACCGCATCGTCGACGTCGTCGGGCGCGTAGCTGTTATCGCCGTCGCGGTCGCGGGTGAAATCGTCTTCTTGGAGCCGGGCCAGTTCCCGCAGGTCGATATGATCGAACAGGAACCGGATGTCTTCGTTATCGGTGAAATAGTTGGCCATGAATCTTGCTTTCCAGGTTTCCTCGCAGTGCAACTCACTCTTTCGCGCGTTCCTTGATTGCCTTGATCATCACGGGGACGATCTGGCGGAAGTCGCCCACAATCCCGTAATGGGCCACGGAGAAGATCGGGGCGTCGGGATCGGTGTTGATTGCCACGATCTTGGCCGACTCCTCCATGCCCGCACGATGCTGAATGGCGCCGCTGATGCCAACGGCGATGTACAGCGCCGGGCGCACGGTGGTGCCCGTTTGCCCCACCTGATGCTCTTTGCCGATCAGGCCGCCGTCGACAGCGGCCCGGCTCGCGCCGACGGCGCCGCCGATAGCGCCGGCCAAGTCGTACAGGAGCTTGAAGTTATCTTTCGAGCCGACCCCGCCGCCGCCCGCAACGATGACCCTCGCTCCCTTCAAGTTCACCTTGCGCTCCTCGAGGTGCCGTTCGATCAGCTTTACGGCAGCCAAGGCAGGGTCCAATTCGACCGCCTCTTCCACGACGTTGCCGGCGCGCGATGGATCGGCCGACTGCATGGCCATGACGCCTTCGCGAACCGTGGCCATTTGCGGCCACCAGTCGTAATTGACAATCGTTGCAATGATATTTCCACCGAATGCCGGGCGAATCTGCAACAGCAAGTTCTTGTGCTCCGTCTTGGTCTTCGGATCGGTTACGTCGGAAATTTCCAGGTCGGTGCAGTCGGCCGTCAGGCCCGCGCGCATCTGCGACGCAACACGTGGCGCCAGGTCGCGACCGAGCGGTGTGGCGCCGTAGATGACGATTTGTGGGCAGCGCCGCCGGATCAACTGGCAGAGCACCTCGGCGTATGGTCCCGTCTGATAGTGTCCAAGCTGGTCATGATCGACAACGTAGACATTGTCGGCACCGTGGGCGATAAGCTGTTGGGCCAGTTGTCTGACGCCACGGCCTGGCAATACAGCGCCCACCTTCACGCCCAGACGATCGGCCAGATCACGAGCCTTGCCACACAATTCGAGCGACACTTCATTGAGCGATCCGTCTTCCTGTTCCGCAAAAACCCAGACTTCGCCCTGTCGGTTCGGTTCAATCATAGTTGATAACTGGAAGCCATATAAGTTGAGAGTTAGATGCTAGTTGTCAGTGGACGTGCGACTCGCAACGCTTGTCACTTGCCCTACCCAAGGGTTCGATCGACGACCAGTTCGTGGACCATGCCGCGCACGCCATCTTCGGTGGCAGGCACTTGCGTGTGACCTTCCTTCTTGAGCACGATGGCCTGGATTCGATGGACTTTGGTTGGAGAACCGGCCAGGCCGCAGCGGTTGGGTTCGGCACCGATCTGGTCAAGGCCCCATTGTTCGATGAGCAGCCCTCGCTGCTTCAGGGCCGCCGCCCGCTTCTGGACCTCAGCCCCGCGGACGGCGTCGTCAGCGGCCGACATCTCGCCGCGAACGGCCCCTTCGAGTTCCACGGTCGCACGGGCGTGCTTCATGCGCATCATCCTGCGCGCAGCCGCCGGACGTGGCTTGTTGGCCGTCTCAATGACGGTCGCTAGGATGGGGAGCTTAGCTTCGATGATCTCCCAACCGTGCCCAATGTTGCGGCGGATTCGGACGGTGTCACCTTCCAGGCTCACGACCTTTTCTAGGTAGGTGATTTGCGGAATGCCAAGTTTCTCGGCACATTGCGGCCCCACCTGGGCGGTATCACCATCGATGGCCTGTCGGCCAGTAAAGACGAAATCGTAACGCCCGATGGTCTTCACGGCCTGCGATAGGATATAGCTGGTCGCTAATGTATCACTGCCGGCGGCGCGTCGGTCGGTCAACAGAATGGCGCGATCAGCCCCTCGAAAGAGGCAGTCACGAAGAACGTCGCCAGCCTTCGGCGGTCCCATCGTCACGGCGGTTACCGTGCCGCCAAACCGCTCCTTGACCTCCAGGGCCGTTTCCAAGGCGTAGAGATCTTCCGGATTGAAGATGGCGGGCAGCGCCCCCCGGTTGACAGTCCCGTCTTCTTTCATCGCCTCGGCCGTGACGTTGGCCGTGTCGGGAACCTGCTTTATGAGAACGATGCTATCGTATGCCACGCTCAGAACTCCACGGTCTTACATGCAAAAACCAACCCCCATTCTAGTACGTAGAGGGGGCGTCGATCGGGCCTCTGGGGCGTGCTGTCGGGCAACCCATGCCTGCCCCCTGCCGGCCATTTCTTAAAGCCTAGTAGCCTAGCGGGCAAACCAAGCATCGTCAAGAGGCAAAATAGCGGTAAAAGCAAATAGGGTGGGACTCAGGCAGTATCCAGGGCGGGTTGTGTGGTCCCAAGACGTGACAAATCGCCGGTTTGACCGCACCTCGCCCTACCGATTATCGGTTGCCCGACGGCGTAAGTGTTCCAGAAGAGCCTGGTATTGCGAAGAGTTCGGATATCGGCGCACCAGTTCCTCGGCACACGCAATGGCCTTGGCCCAGGAATCCTGTTGTGAAAACAGGATCGCCAGGGAATGAAGATAGTCCGGCACGTTCGGGGCAAGCTCGTACGCCGCGCGAAGCGATTGCTCCGCCTCGCCCCATCGCTTGAGATGCTGCAATGCCAACCCTAGATTATACTGAATTCGGGAATTAGCCGCATCCAGGCGCGCGGCCGTTTGAAGCTGTTTAACCGCTTCGCCGCGCCGTGCGGGATCCTCGGCCAGCAAGAGCCCCAGGGAATAGTATCCCTGGGCGAAGTCGGGCTCGATTTCGATGACCTTCCGAAGCTGTGTCTCGGCCAGGGCCTTCTCGCCCATCTGGTCGTGGAGCATGGCCAGATTGAGCCGCGCTGGAACGAACTGCCCGTCCAATCGGAGGGCCGTTTCGTAGGCATCCAATGCCCGCCCCGGTTCTCCCCGATTGGCATGAACGACGGCCATGTTCAGGTGGGCCGCGGGTTGGTCCGCCAAGAAACGCTGAGCATCCATGTATTCCTCGAGCGCGTGCTCGTATGCAGGTCGGTTTCTGTCGCTCAGTCGCAACGTGGGCACGGTACAGAGCAAGCGTGCGGCCTCCGTGCGCACGGCCCGCACCGGGTCGGCGCACAACGGTGGCAGATACTCCGCAATACTCTCCGCCGCACGGTCCTGAAAACTGCGGACCGCGCCGACGCGGACCAGCGCGTCGGAGTCTCGGAGCCCCTCCACCTGCGTGGTATGGGGTTGTGGAGAGGAATACCGGCCCAGAAGCAGGAGGGCGCTGGCACGAACAATGGCGTTTTCGTCATCGCGCCTCGCAAGCTCCTGCAACATTCGCCGCCCTTCGGGCTTCCCTTCACGTCCGGCGGCAAGGGCGTAGGCGAAATGCGGCGGACCTTTCGGCTTTCCATACCATGCTTCCACGTGTTCGATAGCCCACTCGGGCGTCTCGCCCTTCGACGCGTCGTCATGGCATCGCGTGCATGCGTTCGGAATACCCAGCGCCGTAGTCAAATGGGGGCGCGGCGTGTTCATGCCGTGATCGCGGCGCGCGTCGACAACCATGTACGTGGTGTCGGCCATGTGGCATTCGACACATCGCGTGCCAGGCTGAATCGAATCCGGATGAAAGTGATGCTGCGGCGTATCGTACTGGGCCGCAAGGTGGCACTGCCCGCAAAGCCGGTTATCGTCGAACTTCACCTTGGTCGTGTGCGGATCGTGACAGTTGGTGCAGCGAACGCCTTTGCGATACATCACGCTTTGAATGAAGGAACTGTATTCGAAGTCCTCATCGAGAATCTGGCCGTCGGGATAGTACAGATCGGTATCCAGTAGCTCGGGTATGTAGTAGTCGAGATACTTCTCGCCGGGCTTGAAGCCAGGGTAAATAACGCGGCGACGGGAATGGCAGGGCGCGCAGGTCTCGATCTCGACGTGCGAGTCGTCGCTCTTCAGGTTCGGAAGCCCGAAACCACGGCGGCGATCCCAAAACAGGCTGTTAGCCTCGGAAAGCTGAACATGCACGCTCCCCGGCCCGTGGCACGCTTCGCAACTGACGTCGATTTCCGAAAACGTCGTGTGGTACGTGTCGGTTCGCGCGTCGTAGTTTTTTTGAAGGTTTGTTGAGTGGCACTCGGCGCACATGTAGTTCCAGTTTTGCAGCGGCCGCGTCCAGTGGAGAACGTCGTCGCTTGGAATCTGCTGGTCGGGATACAAGTGAAACCACGTCTTTTCTTCGGTATCCCAGGCAATGGAAAGGCACTGCAATCGACCTCGGACGGTCGGCGTCAGATACTGTTGGAGAGGATGGACACCGAACGTGTACTTTACGGGAAAGGCCTGCTGGCGACCGTCGGGACCGTCGGTTCGCACGAAGTACTCATCGCCTTCGCGCCAGAGTCGCGATTGATTTGGTTCGGACACGTCAATATCGCCTGCGACAACGAGTTTCGCCGCCGCCCGCCCCAGGCGATAACGCGCGGTAATTGCCTCGCAAGGTCGCACCTGGGAGCGATTGGTCATGGACAGACGCACGGCGTCGGCAAACACATTCGGCATGGCGCGGAACAGCGCATCCTGCAATTCGGCATCGGTCGTTCTCATGGCGACGGCCCACTCTGTCGGAACGGTCTGCGATACAAGAAGCTGGATCGCCTTCTCGTCTAGCAGGTTCGGAAACTGCAAGAAGGGCACGCGAATGAAGTCATGGGCATCGAAGTCGCCCCGTACGAACTCAGGCGTTGCCTGTTTCATGGCCAGATGATGGTCGGAGCCCAGCCATTGTTCGATGTCCTCCTCATGACACTCGCGGCACGCCTCGCGGCCAACGTAGGTGGCCTCTATCCCGTCAGGCAAGACTGCCCACCAGTCGAACAGGATGATGGCGGCGCCGCCCATCGCCAGCAGCACCGTGGCAACGAGCAGCCGGACTGTTGTGCGAGGCGGGAGGGTGGGCATGACGCTTGCAGACAAAAAGAAAGGCAACCGTTTGCAGGGGAATACCCCCTTCAAATGCGGCAGAAAACATTATCCGTGCCAATCCCCGTAAACGGCTACCGCTGCCCGTTCTGCAACTGAAAGGTACAACACGGATCACCCTCTTGCCGGTAGCTCACGCGGCGCACGGGATGTCCCACCACAACGGATAGCATCTGTTCATCGATACAACAGACCGAGCGGTTCTCGTCGAGCATGCTAATGAACGGGCAGCTCCGCTTCCGAAGAACGAGTGAGCCGTCTTCCTCGGTTACCTCGACCAAGGCCCCTTCGGCTCGTAGAATCGCTCCCATTTCCTTCAGCCGCTTCTTGGGACAACTCTCCTGAATTCCTTTGCGATAGTGCTCGGCAAGTTGGTGGGCTACACTCGTGATCACTTGCTGCGTGAGTGCCTCGCCACCGGCCATATCAAGTGCCTTCCACATGGCAGGTACGACGAGTCGCTGGACATCAGCGAAGAGCAGAAGGAGTGCGGCGTTCGTAGTTACGTAGAGGTGGTGTGGTCTCCCACGTCCAGGGAGCCGTTCGAGGCTCCGCTCCACAAAGCCACCAGCCATTAGTTCGCCAAGCTGCTCGGTAACCGCCGTTCGTGTTACTCCAGTCGCGTCGATCAACTGAGCAATGGTCATCGGTGGTTTACCAACGAGCAGCTTCACGAGCCGCATGCCGGCCGGGCTCACCGAGGGGTCTGCCATTTTCATCACCTTGGATTGTTCAATATCCTACTACTCTCAATAATAGCGGAAGAAATCCACGTCTGCAAACCCCCGAAACCCTTTTTCCGCAGCAAATCAGCCTATTAGATCGAGAAAGCCCGCCAGTTCCTGGGTGTATTCGGGGCCTTTGAGCTTGTTGATCGCGTCGGCTTCGATTTGGCGGATACGCTCGCGAGAAACGGAGAATACTTGTCCGATCATTTCCATGGTATATGCACAGCCATCCGCCAAGCCAAAACGCATGCGGATTACCTCGCGCTCCCGATAGTTCAATCGACTCAAAGCCTCGTCCAGCTTCGTTCGAAGGGTCTTTTGGTCAATCTCGAAGCCTTCCGCTTGCAGCCGACGCTCCGCAAGGACCTCACCCAGGCACAGGTCTCGGAAGTCACCGACGGGCTCGTCGAGCGATAGCGGACGATGGCCCATGCTCATGGCGAGTCGTACCTTCTGTAATGGTACTCCTGTTGCCTGAGCGGTATCCTCTTCGCTCGGTTCGCGCTGATGTGCCTCCAACAGGTTCTGTCGAGCATCGCGCACTTGGTCCATCACGCCAAGCATGTGGACTGGAACGCGGATGGTTCGGCATTGATCGGCGATGGCGCGGGAAATGGCTTGGCGAATCCACCAAGTAGCGTAAGTGGCAAACTTGAATCCTCGCCGATAATCGAACTTATCGACCGCCCGCATCAGGCCCGTACTTCCCTCTTGAATCAAGTCGAGAAAGCTCACGCCGCGATTTCGGTACCGCTTGGCAATTGAGACAACAAGCCGGAGATTCGCGGCGGAAAGCTCACGCCGAGAGTGTTCATGCTCGCGACGCCGCTGATCCAGTCGGATGACATGGCGACGGAGGCTGGCCGGGGTTTCGTGTGTGGTTTCCATCAAGTTCGTCAATTCCCGACGAAGTTCTGCTTGCGACTGATGAGCTTCCTTGTTAGAGGCGCGGCTTGCGAGATCCGCGCTAAGCGACTCCATGCGCGAGGCAAGCCGTTTCAGTTGTGTCCGCACGTCTTCCAGAATCATGCGGCGAAGCGGAGTTTCTTCGAGCAATGCGATCGCCTTCCGGCGTCGAGCGACAATCCGACGGCACGCGGAGAAGCGGGCCGACCAAGAACGCCGCCTGTCCAGTATCGCATGAAAGTCGTCTCGGCTGGAGGACACCAAATGCCGTATCGTAGGCAGATTGGCCTGCATCACGGACACCAGGTGGCGGCGCGCTCGCCGGGAACTGGCAGGTGTTTCCAGCGTTTGCTCGAGGCGATCCTGGCCCGCGCAAACCCGTTCCATGGCGTCAGCCGCAGCCTGGATGGCCGCATCGGTCGCCAGCAGTCGCCTCCGGTAACGCTCGCGAGTCTCGCTAATGCGGCGTCCGATCGATTGCTCCTGAGCGGCCGTCAACAACTTAACACGGCCCATTTGCGTCAGATATACGTGAACCGTGTCGGAAACCTTCTCCGCCATAAAGTCCTCCAAATACGACATTGTCACTGCTTCCGTTCCGACGGAAAGCACGATCCCTGCCGCGGCGGTGAAACCGCGGCAGGGAGTTTTAACCGCTAAAAGAGACTACTTGGTCAGCCCCTAACTACCGTTTCCACAGAGGAATGCTTCTGCGGAGAGTTGTTGGCCTGCGCTACTTTCGTGGCTTCAATACCACAAACCTCGCTCCCTGCCCGTTGCGAACACGCAGCAGGATTCCCTTTTCGGCCGACGCTTTCTCCACCGCCTCTCGGAGGCTGGCCACGTCAGTTACCGGTGTCCGATCGATATGAGTGATCAGGGCCCCGGCCCCCAAACCGGCCTCTGCCGCCGGGCTATCCGGCGTCACTTCCGTAATCACCAATCCCTGTTGGCCCTGGAACCCAAGGTGCTCGGCCACGTCGTCACTGAGGGTCTCCACCTGGAAACCCAGATTCTCGAACTGTGACGGCGTGGGCTTTGTTCGTTCGCCAGGCCGGGTCGCCTTCAATGAGTTACGGCCAAAGTCGGTCGGCTGTTCACCGATTGGAACCGATAATTCATGACGTTTCCCGTCACGGAGGACCACAAGCGGCTGTTTGCTGCCGATTTCCGCCCGCTCGACCACTCCTTGCAGTTCGATCGGTTTGGTCATCTTCCGCCCGGCGAACTCCACAATGACGTCGCCGTCCTTGAGGCCGGCTGCCGCTCCCGGGGTATCAGGCATTACCTCGGTGACAAGGACGCCCTGTCTGGCCGAAACTCCCAGGTGTTGGGCCAACTCGTGGGTTACCGGCTGGATGACGACGCCCAGGTATGCGCGTCGCACGGAGCCGGTCTCGATCAACTGGTCGGCCACCCATTTGGCTAGATTGATGGGTACGGCGAACCCGACGCCCTGATTCCCACCCGATCGTGAGGAAATGGCCGTATTAACGCCAACCACTTCGCCATCGAGGTTGACCAACGGTCCACCGCTGTTCCCTGGATTGATGGCGGCATCGGTTTGGATGAAGTCTTCGCGTTCCGCGATGCCTAGCCCGCGCCCCTTGGCACTGATGATGCCGGCGGTGACGGTTCCCTCGAGACCGAACGGTTCGCCCAGAGCCAAGACCCAGTCGCCTACCTCCGCCGAATCACTATCGCCAAGCTTTGCAGCGGTAAGGCCGCTTGCCCCCTCGATTCGGAGTACGGCCAAATCGGTGCGTGTATCGCGATGGATATCCACCGCCTCGAACTCGCGGCCGTCCTGCAATTGGACAGACACCTTCCCGGCGCCGGCCACCACGTGATTATTAGTCAGGATGGTTCCATCGCTGTCGATAATCACGCCGGATCCCAGACCGCCGGCACGTGGTCCCGGCGAGTCAAGGCCTGGGTTGGATGGCATCTGCTCAAAAAAGCGTCGCAGCTCGGGATGGTTGCCGAACAGCTCGCCAAACGGCATTCCATGAAACTCCCGAAACGGGATATCGGACTGTTCACCACGGCTTTCTTGCTCATCGGACTGCGTACGCACAGCCACTTGAGGTACGGTCCGAATGGCCACTACGGCCGGCAATACGTCGCTGGCGGCATTACGAAAAGCCTGGGAAAGCGCCCTCGCCGAGTTGACGGCTTCGTCTCTGGGGATTTCGGCCTTCGGTGTCGCACTCGCTGGCAGGTTCGCGGCCACTAACGATCCCGCAATGGCCAGCAGGACTGCAGCGACAAGCCAGAACCCCAAACCGAATCTCACTCTTTTACGCAACATCATTTTCTCCTCCTCGCTCCGAACATGGGTGATAGATAAAGTTCGCCGCAAATCCTTCTCTGACGCTCCGTCACGAACAAGGGAAGAATCTTTCCGAATTTACGGTACGACGACGAGCCTTGCTTCATCGCAGGCTCACTAGGTTGGTTACCGCGACGCACCGTTGTCTTGCATCCGATCATCTCTTCAAACGCGAAATGATGCCGAAACAAGGAATGCAACCATGGGTGGTGCGCGACTTAGGGCGTTTGAGCAAACAAGTGACGAAGGGTATGATCGCGGCTTCCCCTTTGCGGGATGAGTTGCAAGTGATGATGTAGCGGGGAGGCGATGAAACAACAGTTGATCGCTTCCACTCGCAAGCACCATGTCGGAGAAAGCCCGCGAAATACAGACGTATTTCGAGAATTGGCTTGCGGAAATGGACTCCGCCGAACCACGAGGACCGTTCAAGGACTTCTGATCACGCCAGCCAATCGAGGCCCAGATCGAGCGACGGCGCCGAATGCGTCAGGGCACCGATGCTAATGCGATTGACACCCGACTGGGCAATGGCGCGCACTGTGCCCAGGTCGACGCCGCCCGACGCTTCCAGTTCGACATCCGGGGCAATCCGATCTCGCATCGCCACAGCCTCTCGGAGCATGGACGGCGACATGTTGTCCAGTAGCACGATATCGGGACCTGCAGGGAGCACCATTTCAAGTTGCTCATGCGTGTCGACCTCGATTTCGACAATGCAGCCGGCGGCCGAGCCGTGCTGGTCTTCCAACCAGCGGCGAGCGCGACGAGCCGCATCGGCTGGCGAGAAACTCAAACCGGCCTCTGACGCCTGGGCTCCTAGCGCCAGGTGGTTGTCCTTGATCAGCACGGCGGAAAACAATGCCTCGCGATGGTTGTAGCCGCCGCCGCATCGCACTGCGTACTTCTCGAGCCGGCGCCAGCCGGGTGTCGTCTTGCGGGTATCGTAGATTCGCACTCCAGTACCGGCAACTGCATCGACGTACTGTTTCGCGAGCGTGGCGATACCGCTCAATCGCCCCAACAGATTCAGAATGAGGCGTTCGGCCATCAAGACCGCCGCGGCGGAGCCTTCAATTCGTCCTGCCACACTTCCTCGACTCAACAGGTCGCCGTCCGTCACCAGGGCATGGAACGTCAATTCAGGGTCGATCGCGTGGAGTGTCGGCTCAACGGCCGGCAGACCGGCAATAATGCCGACCTGCCGGGCAACGATTGCGGTCCGGCCGGACAAGCCCCGCGGCACCAGGGCCGCAGTCGTTACATCGGTCCAGGTACCGTTCTGATGAACGTCGCCGAGATCTTCAGCCAACGCCAGGGCCAGAAGCTGTTGCCAGTCAGCGGCAAGCCGATCGTCCCACGTCAGTTGAGGAAAGTCCTCCGTCTTTCTGTTCGGCACGCGCATCAACTCCAGCGGGAAGGGTAATCCGGCGGCACGGATCCCCTACGCCATTGGCGTATCGCTCAGGCCGGGCGGAACACAATCCGCCCGAGGAATCCGTGCCGACATGTAGAGCATCACCCGTCCAGCACCCAGCCTTGCCGATAGTCGCGCCGGATGAATGCATCAGCGGCGGGGCAATTCCTGGCCTTCAGAGCCTTGGCGTCCCAGTCCAATTTTTGGTTCACCCGGAAGGCAACGCTCCCCAGCAAGTTGTTCTCGACGAGTTTGCCGGAGTAGTCGAAGTTGCACAATGTGGGCGAGCCCGTCTTGGCGCCGTTGATCCATTCCTGATAATGCCCCGCCGACGGCGCAATGGTTTGCTCCGGCGGCGTAAAGTCCTTGTACTGTTCCTCGGGCAACAGGATCCGCTTGCCGTAGTCGGCCAGAATCTTCCCCTTGTCGCCGACGAACATGACGCCGATCCCCCACTTCTCCAGGTCATGGCCCGGAGGCGACGGTGGTCGCTTAACGCCGTCATACCACTTCAAGGTCACGGCAGGGCGGTCGCCAATGGCAGGATGCTCC
Organism: uncultured Planctomycetaceae bacterium; assembly: GCA_964487655.1. GTDB lineage: Bacteria > Planctomycetota > Planctomycetia > Pirellulales > Thermoguttaceae > PWXP01. Next base: position 14,877 of record CAZASB010000014.1, on the reverse strand, counting down.
CATACTGCGGTGAGCCAATTCGGATAGCTCTCCTCGCTGCGAGGGTCGCCCGTGGCCTCGACGCTGATCGGATCTCGCAGTCCCAGGGCCCAGAACGGCAGATCGATCAGATGGCTGCCCATGTCGCCCAAGCAACCGTTGCCCCAGTCCCATCGCTGCTCCCAACGCGTGCAGCCAGGTAGGTAACTGGAATGGTACGGCCGATACGGCGCCGGGCCCAGCCAGAGATCCCAGTTGAGTTCCGGCGGACAGGGCTCTTCTTCCGTCGGTCGCGACGGGGTCGGTCCCACGCGGTTGCACCAGACATGCGCCTCGCGCACAGTTCCAATCGCGCCGCCCTGGACCAGTTCGACTACGCGGCGATAGTTGTCCGTGGCATGGATCTGGGTGCCCATCTGCGTGGCCAGTTTGTCCTTGTTGGCCTTGTACTTATCCTGCATCATCCGGGCTTCGTGGACCGAGTGGGCCAGGGGCTTCTCGCAATACACGCTCAGACCGCGATTCATGGCCCACACGCTGGCCAGCGCGTGCGTCTGGTCGGTTGTGCTGACAACCACGGCGTCCAGGTCTTTCTGATCCACCAGTTTGCGCCAATCGTCATAGGTTTTGGCCTGCGGGAACTTTGCGGCGGCAGGCGCCAACCTTCGGCTGTCCAGGTCGCACAGCGCGACGATATTCTCGCTGACCACTCCGTTGGTGTTCGCGGCGCCTCGGCTACTAGCGCCGATGATGCCAATATTCAGTTTCTCATTAGGCGATGTGCTCTCCGCGGCTCGGCTCGGGCTGGCCACGAAGTAACCGGCTCCCAGCAGGGCCGTGGTCTGTAAGAATTGGCGACGATGCGTTTGGTGGCTCACGACGTGTTCCTTTCGTGCAAACTGATGGTGGGACCAATAGCGATTGCAGTCGCAATGCAACTGTAATTCTGGCTTGATCATCGTCTGATGTCAAGCATCGGGCGGCGTACAGATCAAGGAAAGGGCCCCCGGCGTGGACGTGCGAAACACGACGAGGGGCCCTTGCGGGGGGTGCGGGGGCTAAGTATCGCAATCGAAACAGCGTTCGTGATCCGCAAGGGCGATTAGGCGTTGTTTCTCCAAGCGATCCGCGTCCCAGGTATCATCGTCGAAGATCGCCGATTTCACAGCTTTCGGATTCCATCGCACCTGGCTTAGCGGCTCCCCCAATCGAGAATGATTTGGCGAGACGGTTCGGTGGGTTGCGGCTTACCCAGTTGGGTATCGGCAGAACCGGAGAGCGATGAAACCGTTGGACGCGGTTCTGATGCCGCCACTTCAGCCGCGCGGGGCGGACGCTGGCCCGCCGCATACCATCCGTCGGCCGAAGCTGACTGACGCACCGGCTCATTGCGAGGCGAGGCTGCGCCGGGTATTGGATTCAATGCGACAAGGTCACTTTGCGCTACGCTGCCGGGCGAGTAGGCCGGCGGGTTCCGAGGCACGTGATAGATCAGATTGGGCTCTGGCCGCTCCCGCTGATGACTGACTGCCACGACCTCAATGTTCGGTTGTCCTTCAGGCCGCGATGGCGGTTGTATGTTGGGGCATCCCTGCTTGATCCACGCCAGCCACGTTTGCTGAAGGGCGCCGCTATTATCGATGCCGTAATGACGCTCAACGGCGCTACACCAGTCGCTGTCCGCCATCCCGTCCCCGATGAACTTGATATACTTCCGACGTCCACCGATCTGGATGAGGTACTCGACCAGCGAGTACGACTGGGCATAGAGCGGCATGATATCGGCCGGGTACTCGCGCATGGCGAACAACTGATTGAAGGCGATTCCGCGGCCCGTACGGAGGAACTGGTACAACATCCGCCGATGCTTGTTCTTCTCGCTCACGTGTTCGACGCTGGTAGCGGCGCCTTCGTCGGCCCAGCGGGGCAGCGGGCGGCGGAAATGACTTGCGAGAATCATGTGCGTGATCTCGTGCGGCAAGACCGAGTCGAGAATCCGCTCTCGCGAGCCCTGAATGCTCATGCGCCAGCCGAACACTTCGCCCTGATCAAAGTAGAAGGTCGTGGCGCCACCTGCCCCCAACTGGGAGCCGACTCGCACTGTCATTAGGCAGGGCTGTGCCCAGTTGGGCATGGCTTCGCCGAGCCAGGAAATGGCAAGATCGCGCCGCTGTTGCTCGGCGGTCAGGGCAAACTCCCGGGCAAGCTTGGGATCGTCGGCCTCGACAACGAAATTGGGGGTCGGAAAGCGGGCGCCTGCGGCGACCACCAAGAGCGAAACGACAAATAGAGTGCGAAGCATGCGAGCGTCCATGCTCTATCCTGAGTCCTGAGCAAAGAAAACACCGCCCCGTCCCTGGAGCCGGATAAACTCCGTCGCACTTCACAAACCGTGGCTCAAACCTTCCACCGTTTGCCGTAGCCTCGACGGAATTGTAATATTTGCAAAGGATACCCTGCCCTGCCTCAAACTCAAACCCCGATTTCTCTTCTTTTAGAGCTGACGACGACAGTAGTGCCAGCAAAGACGGCTCGTCTGGATCATGAAGCCAGCCCGCCGCGCGCGGATTTCCCCGAGGAACTTGGACTCAGGCGGCCTGGGCGGAATCGTCGAGGTCCTCTTCCTCGTCCGACTCATCGTCCCAGTCGGAGCCATTTTCACCGTACGGCTCCTCTTCCTCATCATCATCACCATCTTCATCTTCTGCCACGTCGTCTTCGTCCGATTCTTCCTCGTACCAGCCAAAGCCATTCTTGCTGTCAGAGGCGCCCCAGTCGGCCGAATCGCTCGCTTCATCCTCGGAACTGAAGAAGTCGGCGTCGAAAACGCGGTCGGCAGCTTGCGGGCTTGTGCTCTCGCGATGGTCCTCCCAGAGAGTGTCGTCGAAGCTGTCGTCCAACGGGTCGTCGTCATCGCTGTCGGAGTCGGAGTCGTTTACTTCAAGCTCATCGTCCAACGAATCCTCTTCCAGCTCCTCTTCCAGCTCCTCGACCGGCTCCTCAATCGTGGTCTCAATCGGGGCCTCAACGACAGGTTCGATGATCGCGGCGGGCTTTGGCTTGCTTGCCCGCCGGCGTTTGGGTTTTTCGGCTTCCGTTAGATATACAGCGTTAGGATTCGGCTTGGCGTTGCTCGGCAGTTGGGCGGCAGGGACATCGAGCGATTGGAACAACTCGAACACGTGCTCGTGGCATGTGAAAACGAGTAATTGGTGGCCGGCCTGGGCAAAATCTCGCAGCAGTTCTGCGGCGGCCTGGGCCCGTTCGGCGTCAAAGTTTACGAGCACGTCGTCGAACACAAGCGGTAGCGGGGCGCCACGCCGCGCATACGATGCGGCCAGCGCCAATCGCAACGCGAGGAACAACTGTTCTCGCGTGCCGCGGCTGAGCGCCTCGACCGACAACGAATTGCCGTCGCGGTCGTCCACTCGCAGTGAGTCCTCGCCCAGCGGAGTCCATACACGACTATATCGGCTGCGAGTGAGCCGGCTGAGATAACCGGATGCCTCTTGCAGCGTCTCGGGTTGCCGGTCGCGCTCGTAGTCGATTCGAATTGCGTTAAGAACGTAGCTCGTGGCCGCGAACACTTGCCAGCGGCGGATCGCAGCCTGCAGGCGGGCCTCGACCGTCGCCAGATCGAGCTGGCGACGTGCAATTTGCCGGTCGGCGACCAAGTTTTTGAGCTGCTCGCCGATCTGGCCGCGTTGCTCGAAAAGCTCCTTCAACCGGTTTTCTGTAGCATCGAGTCGTTCGAGCAAATCATCGAGCCGCTTGTCAAGGTCGCCAATCTCAATTTCCTGGCCAATGGTCGCGACGGGGCACGTTCCAGCGGCGGCGGCCTCGATTTCTCGAGTCACGCCGTTGCATTCCTGGCGAAGCATGGTTGCCCTTGCTGTTTGCACCGCTAGTTCCCGCAACTCCTGCTCCTCCTGGACACCAGCCTCAAGGAACAGGGCGCGGCGCTGGTGCTTGAGCCGGCTGATGGCCTCGACATGCTTGCGATACTGGCGGCGAACGTCGCAAGCTTCGCGGCGAAGCTGACGATAGCGTTCCACGCGATCGCGTTGCCGCGCAAGGGCTCCATCGAGTTGCGTCAGAAGCGCCACGGGGGCGATACCGCTTGTCCCGATCCCCGCTTCACCGGCCAATTCTCGGAGTCGAATGGCAATGGTTTCCAATTCGTTGCGGCGAAGGGCCAACTCCTCGCGTCGGCGCTGAAGTTGCCGGAACAGCTCGCCATGTTGCTCGCATTGCGCCACGACGTGGCGAACCTGCTTCAAGCTGAGCTTTGGAGGAAGACCGATCTCGGTCAATGATTCGCTGAAACGGCGGCGGGCCGCGGTCAGGTCGCCCTCCGACTCGGCGAGTCGTCGCGTGGCCACGTCTGCCCGCTGCCTCGCCGTATCGCGATTGCTTCGCATGGGGATGAGGTCTTCCAACACGGTCAGTTCGTTCTCGGCCGTTTGCAATCGCGCCGCGATTGGTCCGCCACCTTGTGGAAGTTGTACGTCCAGTGCATCGCGTTCCTCTTCCGCCTGCTTAACCTGAGCGTGCAGCATGACGATCTGTCGCTGGCAGGCTTCGAGCTGGTGCGCATTGGACCGTTCCAACAGGACCTTGCCAAAGCCCGCTCCGCTGGCGCCCAGCAGGCCGAGAACGGTCATCGCCCATCCGAATGCCCCCGTAACCGACGCTGGCACAAACAGGCCGGCTACAACGAGTACCACTCCGAGCGCGAAGCAGACGCCAAACGCCATAACAACCCAAACGGGCAGTAGTTGTCGCTGAAGGTATTCGCGGCTTTGCTCTTCGAGATCGGCCTGATAGCGAGTCAGCTCGTCCAGTCGGTCATCAACCAAGAGCCGTCGTCGCAACTGCGATACTCTGGCGCCCGCCTGATCGATTGCGCCGGCCAGCTCGTCTTCGTTGCGCCCGGAAAAAGCCGCCTGTGTTTCTCGGTCAAGCGCGTCAAGTTCCTCTTGCACCACGGCAAGCTGTTGTCGGGCCTCATTTACTCGCTCGCGAGCCGCGCGAACCGCCGCGGCGGGCGTTCGCAACCGTTTGACCGTCTGATGCGACAGGCGCAGCGGGGCATCGGTCGGCACGTCAGCCGTGAACCCGAGCGTTTCGCGTTCCCGGCGGAGCGTACCCGCCAGGCTGGCGACCTCCGACTCGAGTTCGCCAATGTTCTGTTCGAGTGACTTGATCCACGACTGCTGCTCTACCATCGCCTCGATGCGTGCCGCTTGTCGCCACAATCCACGATGGATGGCCAAGGCGTCGACCTCGACCTTGAACTGCCGCCGGCGAGTCGCCAACTCGGCGACTCGCTGTTCATGCTTTACCAGCCGCGAAACAATGACATCGAGCCTTTCCACGGCGCCCTCGGGGAGCGCGGCCGGCGCCAGCATGGAAAGCTGCTCGTCAAGTTCTCCGCGATGCCGCCATCGATCCTGCAGTGTCGTCGCCAATTCGACTACTCGGGCTTGTTGTTCGACGGCAAGTTGCTCTTCTTCGAGGGAATGGACCTCCTGATCAAGCTGATCACGCTGGACCGCCAGCCGAACATAGTGGCGCGTTCCAGTAGCCAGTTGCTCGATTTCCCGTCTCAGACGTACCCGCTCCTCGACAAGCTGTGCGATCTGGCATGGTCCGCCGGCGCGATCCAGTAGCCGGTTGCGCGACGTATCAAGTTCGCGAACGACCTCGACCAACGAAACGCGATCGAGGCCTGCGGTCAGGCTATACAGCAGTTCCGCGGCTTTCGAGTCGCTCAGCGTGCCAAGCTCCTGCATTTCTCGCAGGCCCACGGCAAACACATTCTGGAACACCACTTCGTCAATATCCCCCAAGATGACTCTTAGCAAGGACTCGCCATGGCGAGTACCGTCCGGCGCCGTCAGGGCGAGGACATCGCGATGGTCGCCATTAGCCGCCATCTCAAGGTGACGTTCCAGTGCAAACTGGCCATGCGGTCCGGTCAACTCAGTCGTTCCGCCCGGTCGCCCGCCTCGCAGCGGCGGCAGGTAGCGGCTCTGGCCAGGAGCGAATCCATAGAGCATTCCCCGAATGAAGGCCAACAGTGTGGTCTTTCCGGCCTCGTTAGGACCGTAGAGCACGCTCAGGCTCTCGGGCAAACGCTCGACGCGCAAGCCCGTCCAAACACCGTAACCGTCGATCGTCAGTCTGTTGATTCTCACGACTGGAGTTCCTCGCCAGTAAGCAGGTCCACGCCCAGCAGTGCGGCTTCGTGCAGCACCTTTCTCCGGGCCTGTTTGTCGCTCAACGCGATGCCGGGGCCAAGGACCTCAGCAAGCTCGTTGTCTGGTAGGTAGGCGCCCAGGTTGAGCGCCTGATCGGCATCCGTTTCGTATCGGCGTATTGCCCGTAGGAAATCGGCTCGAATCGTCTCCTGCTCGAACCATTCCGGGGGCAGTGCCAGGCTGGGTTCGGCGTCGATGGCAAGGCTCCACGCGGCAGGCGAGCCGTGGCCATATTCACCTCGCAGCCATTGCAACAGTTCGACGGCCAACGGTCCCCGTCTCAGCTTGCCCAGTAGTGGGCCGGTGCCGGCAATCGACCAGGAAATGGCCAGATCGATGTTGGGATTCGTTTCGACGAGCGTGTGCATGCGCTCGCGAAGTTGGGTCTTGAGCGCATCGCGGCCGGTCGCCTCGTCAACCACAAGCCGCTCGTTGAGCCACCGCAGCACGTCGGTCGTTATGAGATTGGTCCGGAGCCGGCCCTGCTCGTCGACGTGAACTACGGTGCAGCCGTGCATACCCGACTCCGATGGCCGGCGGCCTTGGGGCGTGCCAGGCCAATGCACGATGGTTGGTCCGCTCAAAGGTGTGCCGCGGTCATGACGACCGCCCAGGGCCCAGTAATGCAGGCCTCGCTGCTTGAGCGATTCGGGATCGCCCGTGCCGTGGACCGCGCCCACGGTGACCAAACCGCCGGGAGCCGACGAGAACTCCGCCGTGCGGATTGACTGTCCCATATCGCGACTCATGCCCTGCACCGATGCCAGGGATAGTCCGTCGCGCTGAACCACAAACGATTCAACCCGCCCGACCGGGAACCGGTGAACATTGTCTGGCAGCCGCATGGCCGGCGGCCATGCTTCCGGCGGATCAATTCCGCCGCCAGCCCAGTAAACGGGAATGCCGTGTTCCGCAAGCCGCGTAAACTGCTCGACGAGGAACAGTGGACCGCGCGGACCGGTAAGCTGTGGGTCGAGCAGATCGCCGCTGAGGACAACGAACTCCACGGCCTCGGCCAAGGCGGTCTCGAACACCTGCTCCGCCGCGGCATACGGCGCTTCGAGGAACAGATCGGTCAGGTGTTCCGGAACCTCGGCCACCCCATGGGGTGGCATTTCCAGGTGGAAATCACCAGCGTGAAGAAAACGAAACGGCCTGTTCGGCATGATCGGCCTCCGTGCCCAACATCGGTTAGGGTTGGACGTCGCCTCCGCCAGCAACCGTTGCCGGCCGCGACAAGCTTCCGGGCAAGGCGTTTTGACCGCCAACGAGCCCGGCAATCCAACCGCGAGACAATATACCGTGTGGGTAGTCTACTCGGACCGGGCGGCCGTGGCTATGCCGAAAATTCGAGGAAGAGGCAGCAAAGACTTGGAATTGGCAATCTGGGGTATTTAGAGGATTGCCTATCTACCGTGGTTCGATTTATCCTTGGTTTCGCGCGATTCGCGAATCCACGAAAGGTCACTCTGTGGGACAGCTCTGATCCTTTCCAACGAGTAGGCATGGAGGGTGAGATTCCCGCCGAGCTGCAGGCAATGCGCGGGCCACGGACCGCCGTTCTGGCCACTGCCGGATAAGAACTCAGGAAGAATTGCGAACGCTATATTCCGGTCTTCTTTGTCTTTTTCGTGGCCTTTTTTTTCGTGGCTTTCTTTTTTGCAGCTTTTTTCTTGGTGGTTGTCTTGGCACCGCCCGTTTTTTTGGCGCGCGTGGGGCGGCGGGCTGGACTGCGTTCGGCCCGGTCCTTCAAGAGTTGCAAGGCCAGGTCCAGGGTGATCTCGGCCAGATCGGCGCCTCGCGGAAGCGATGCGTTCGTTTCTCCATCCGTGACATAGGGACCGTATCGGCCCTCCAGTACCTGCACCGGGTTGCCGGTCACCGGCGAGGCGTCGAGTACTCGGAGCGGCTCACGGCGCGATGCAGACTGCCGCCGTCCTTTCGGCTGCGCCAGCAGCTCAACCGCCTGCTCCAGCGTCACGTCGAGCGGCGACACGCTTTCCGGGAGGGAGCGGGTTTCCTCGCCGCACTTCACGTAGGGGCCGTAGCGCCCATTGTGGGCGACGACTTCCATGCTGTTTTCCGGATGTACGCCAACGATGCGCGGCAGCGACAGAAGCCTCAATGCCACATCCAGATTCACGTCGTCCGGCTCCATCCCCTTCAGAAGCGATGCGTTCCGCGGCTTTTCGTCGTCCTCGCTGGCGCCTCGCTGCACGTACGGACCGAAACGACCCGTCTTCAGGAACACCGGTTTGCCCGTCTCCGGGCACGTGCCCAAGGGTTCATCGCCCACTGCCGACTTCTCGATGAGTTCCAGGGCCTTTTCGAGAGTCAACTCGTCCGGTGGTGTTTGGTCCGGGACACTAGCGCGACGGTCGCCGTATTCGACAAACGGACCGTAACGACCCACGCGAACATTGACGTCCTGGCCATCGGCGGCCTTTCCGAGCGGTACGCGGCTGACCTCCCTCGCGTCGATCTCGTCGACCTTCTGGGCAAGCAATTGTTTCAGCCCGATGTGCTCGTTGCCGAAGTAGAAGTCCTTGAGATACTCGACGTGGTTCATTTCGCCGCGGCTGATTGCGTCCAGTTCATCTTCCATCTGTGCCGTGAACTGGTAGTCGACCAATTTGGCCAAGTGCTTCTCCATGAGCTGGCACACGGCGAACGCGGTCCACGTAGGCACAAGAACGTTGCCTCGGCGGATCTTAAACACATACTGCCGGGCCAGAATGGTGTCGATAATCGAGGCATAGGTGCTGGGCCGCCCAATCCCAAGTCGCTCCAATTCACGGGTAAGCGAGGCCTCGCTGTAACGGTTCGGAGGCTGGGTGGTGTGGCTTTTCGGCTCCAACTGGCGGCATTCCAGCGGTTGGCCAACCGTGACTTTCGGCAGTACGTCCTCCTGATCGGCCAGCCTCGCATTCGGATCGTCGGACCCTTCGACGTAGGCTCGCAAGTAGCCGGGGAACTCGATCGTTCGCCCGCTCACTTGGAACAGGGCTCCATCGCCGCCAACCGCGATGGTAACCCGATGTCCGCGAGCATTGGTCATTTGGCTGGCAATCGTTCGCTTCCAAATCAGGTCGTACAGACGGAACTCGTCCGGGTTGAGTGTGCCGCGCAGGACGTCGGGCAGATCGAACGGATGCCCAGCCGGTCGGATCGCTTCGTGCGCTTCCTGCGCGTTCTTGACCTTGGCTGCGTACACGCGAGGACGGTCGGGCAGGAACTCTTTCCCATAGTGTGTCAGAATCAGGTCGCGAGCCGCCTGAACCGCTGTGCTGGCGAGGTTCGTCGAGTCGGTTCGCATATAGGTAATGTGACCGTTCTCGTACAGACTCTGCGCAACCTGCATGGTGTGCCGAGCCGTGAACCCGCATTTCCGGTTGGCCTCCTGCTGGAGCGTACTCGTGGTGAAGGGGGGGTAGGGGTCGGTCGTGTATGGCTTGTCTTCGACGCTAACTACCTTGAAGTTGGCGAGTTCAAGACGGGCAAGCAGTTGCTGGGTCGCCTCGCTGTCGAGGCAAAGCAGCGTCTCGTCTTTCAGCCGACCGGTTGCCGAATCGAAATCGCGGCTGGCCGGCACGCGGCGACCATCGACCGATACGAGCGATGCCTGGAATCGATCGTTGCCTTGCGATGCAAACGTGCCCAGGAGGTCCCAGTACGTTGCCGAGTGGAACCGCATCCGCTGGCGCTCTCGCTCCACAATCAGCCGAACCGCAACGCTTTGCACGCGGCCTGCGGACAGCTTCGGCCGAATCTTCCGCCAAAGCAGCGGCGAAACATCGTATCCGTAAAGCCGGTCAACAATCCGACGGACCTCCTGCGCGCGAACCAGGTCCTGGTCAATCTGCCGGGGATTTTGCAGCGATTCCAGGATGGCTTCCTCGGTGATTTCGTGAAACACGAGCCGATGGATGGGTACCTTGGGCTGAAGCACCTCGCAGAGATGCCAACTGATGGCTTCGCCCTCCCGGTCTCCGTCCGTTGCCAGGTAGACGTTCTCGGCATTCTTCATCGCCTGCTTCAGTTTCCGAACCTGTTGTGTCTTCTCCTTGGGGATCACGTAGACAGGTTTGAAATCCTTGTCGACGTTTACCCCAAGATACGACCAGCTTTCACCCTTTAGATGAGGGGGCACTTCCTTCGCGCCTTGGGGGAGGTCGCGGATATGGCCGATGCTAGCCTCGATGGTGTACCGGGGGCCGAGGAAGCGGCTGATCGTACGCGCTTTGGCGGGCGATTCGACGATCACCAACGAATTACCGTTTCTAGCAGGAGAAGATGACTTGGCCATTAGCAGCTTTCGCAAGGGGTTATGCACCGTGTTAACCACTCCCGGACGGGAAAAGGACAATCCCCCGTGAATGGTTACGCCATAAGTATCAGCGTGTAGGCGGTCCGATTCTGAGCCGGAGCAGCCGCAGCCTCAAAGACTGCAGAGTTTCCACAACCGGTATGGTACCACCAAGTGCGGAATTGTAACGCGCCGAGCCATTCGCACAATCGACATTTCTAGCTCTTCTCGAAAATTCGGTCTCCGGTTGGACTTCGCAGGAGTCGCGCGTGGGCATATAATAGCGCGTTTCGTGGGCTGCCGGGTAGCCTTTTAGCCCACGAATCGCCCGGAAGGCATCTCCGCGCATACAGGAACCCCCACTGAAGAAGGAGTTGTTTCGCATGGCCAGCCCGTTTACCATATTTCGTCGGCACCAGAAGGTCATGATCGCCGTGCTAACGCTACTGGCGATGTTTGCGTTCGTTTTTCTTGACCCATTACTTGACCACCTTGGCGGGGGTGGATCAGCCAACCCGGTTGTTGTTGCAACGCGAGCCTATGGCGATCTGAATGAATCGGATATTAGCGGAATGGTCCGCCAGCGTCAGCTCGTGTTGAATGTGTTGAGGCAGGTTCTCTCTAGCGGCGGAATGCATCCGGCAATCATTGACTATTGGGTAAAGCAGCGATTTGGCGCGCCAACCGAAGAGGCCGTTGTCCAGACTTGGTTACACGCTAAGCGAGCCGAAAGCCTTGGCATGGTGGTCGATGATCGGGCGGTAAATGACTTCCTCAACTCGTTGCTCCAGGAGCTTACCGAGAAACAGGTTGGAATTGGCGAAATAGCAAAGGTTCTCGAACGAGACAAGGTGCCCCAGCGCGTATTTTTCACCGCGTTGCGGAAAGAGCTATTGGCCCGCCAGTTCCATCAATCGTTCCAGTTGAGCCTCATGGGCATACCGCCCATGCAGCGTTGGGACTACTACCAGAGGCTCAATCGCCGTGCCGATATCGAACTCGTACCGGTTTCGGTTGTCGATTTCATGGATCGAATCAAGGATCCTGGCGAAGGCGAGCTTCGGGCATTCTTCGAGGAACACAAGAGTACCGAGTGGCGACCGGACATTCCCGAGCCTGCGTTCCGGCAGCCTAAGCGTATCGCCCTGCAGTATTTCAAAGCCGAGTTGGACGACTTTGTCAAACTTGACTCAGTTACTGATGAAGAGGTGGCTCAGTACTACGAGGAGAACAAGGAGACTCGATACCTGCGTCCCCAGGCGTCCGCTCCCGGAGAGTCCGAAAAGCCGCTAACCTCTAGCGATCCCGCGCCGCGGGAGTCAGGCGAGGAACCTGCGAACGAAAAGCCGACCCCGCCTACCGACGATAAACCCGCCGGCGAGCAGCCTGGGGATACCAAACCGTCGGCAGAGACGTCCACCGGCAGCAGTGAACCGGCCTCCGAGACAGTCAAGCCGACAGATGAGACAGTCAAGCCGACAGATGAG
>CAZASB010000014.1:0-2742 GCA_964487655.1 uncultured Planctomycetaceae bacterium | reverse complement strand
GGCGGAACCGGCCGCGCCCGAACGCTCCACCATCGACGGCCGGCCGGCCGGATCGCAACTCTATCTTCCGCTGGTCGAGGTGCGGGACGAAATTCGTCATACCTTGGCTCGACGCAATGCGCAGGCGAAGATCGAGGACGTTCTTCGGTCGCTCAGCAGCCAAATGCAGAAGTACTACGATGACCTTATACGGTACGAGGTGCGCCGAGAGGACGATCCGAAAGCCGTGAAGCCTGCGGAACTCGACATGGGGAAACTTGCCGCGGAACATGAGCTGAAGTCGTTTGCCACCACGTTGATCTCGGCGTGGGAGGCTCAATCGCTCGATATCGGGGAGTCGCTGGTCGACGGGACCAGTCCTTTTGCACGAACTGCGTTCGAGGATCTCCCGCCGTTTCAAACCGCTATTTCGCAATCGGCGGAAAGCTACTTTTTGTTTTGGAAGACGGAACAGGAAGAGAGTCGCGTGCCCGATTGGGATGACGAGAAGGTACAGGCTCAAGTCCTCGAAGCGTGGAAACTTGTTGAGGCACGAACTTTGGCCCGCGCCAAGGCCGAGACACTCGTCAAGAAGATTCGCGAGTCAGGAAAGACGCTGGAGCAGTTCTTTGCCAAAGAGTCCAAGTACGAAGTGGTTCATGCCGGGCCGTTTAGTTGGATGACCTCCGGAGACGTCCCTGCCATGCTTACCCGGGAGCCGCCTCGGATCAGCGAAGTCGAGGGGGTCGATTTCGCCGGTCAGCAGTTCATGCGCGATGTATTTGCGCTCGGAGAGGAGGAGGTTGGGGTTGCCATGAATCAACCGGAAACCTTTGCCTACGTTGTTCGCGTGGCCAGCCTTGCCCCACCGCAGGCCATCCTCTGGGAGGGATTCCTTGTAGACGACTTCGGTAAATATGTCGCCGCCGGCGTACCGGACTTCGGGTACATGCAGAGTGCTTGGCAGAAGGAAGTGGAAGAGGCCGCCGGACTGGAGTGGAAGCGAGAACCGTGGCGCGGCCGCGACAACGAGTAAACGGGGCAGCACATGGGTTGGGCCGAGGTTACGGAAACATTGCCGGCTCGGCCTATATCAGAGCCGTGGATTTTACCGAAAGATGTCGATCGCCCAGCCGCGAGATGCTCCGTTCCAGTTACGATAACCGCGTAACCAGCCGACTTTGCGGGTCTTTAGTCCTTGGTGGCATCGGAGCTAACGTCAGCGTTGGGGGCAGCGACAGTGCTGGGGGCCGCGTCGGGGATGGCATCAGGCACGATTGCCGGTTGTTCAACCGGCGTGCCAACATTGATGGTAATCTTGGCTGGCTTCTTCAGCCGGCTGATGAACTCCGCTTCCTTGGCATGGGACTTCTCTTCGTCAAGATGCCTCTTGATGCCCTCTCGCACTTCTTCGAATTCGAGGTTCTTGGCGTCGCGCCGCTCTTCAACCTTGATGATATGGTAACCGAACTGAGTCTGGATTGGCGAAGATACCTCGCCGACTTTCATCGCGAATGCCGTGTTGGAAAACTCCCCCACCATCTGCTCTTCACCGAAGAACCCGAGATCCCCCCCCTCTTTGCCGGAAGGGCATTCCGAATGCTCGCTTGCCAAGGTGGCGAAGTCCTCGCCTGCTTCGATTCGCTTGTGGAGTGCGTCAATCGCCTCCTTGGCACCCTCCTTCTCGCTCAGGAGGATATGCCTCGCGCGGACCTGGGCCGGTTGCAGGAACTCGTCCGGCTGGGAATCGTAGAACGCTCGCACCTCGTCTTCCGCCGTCTCGGTCTCGCCAAGTTCCTGGGCAAGCAATTTCTCGAGCTTGAGTTGGCGGGACACTTCCTCCCGCAATTCTGTAAGGGTCATGCCTCGGCTTTCGACCGCCTGCTCCAGGGCCCCTTCATCCGGGAACTGGGCCGTAAGCTCGGCCCATTTCTGATCTACTTCCTCGGGTAAAATTTCTACCGTCATCTGAGCCAGATAGTCTTCTACCAGGATGCGCATAACCTTTTGTTCGACGAGCTGCTGGATCATCTGTTCACGATTCCGTGCAAGGTACTGCTGGACGAGTTCAGGCGACTGCCCCATTGCTAAGAGTTGCTGCCCGGCACGAGCCGCTTCCTGTTGCAGGTCTTGGTCGAACTCGCCCTGGGTGATAACATGATCGTTGACCTGGATAGCAACGTCGCCACCTCCCGCTGTCGGAGGGGTTGTTTTGGCCGCCTGCCCGTTAGCGTCACTTGGCTGTTTAGCCTCGGGTTGCGCTGGATCCGAGAGGGCATTGCCCGCAACGGGAGCCTCTGTGTTTCCGCAACCGAGCATCGCCGTACAAAAGACCAGGGTGCCGGCAAACAGAAGAACCGAGCGGCTTGGCTTCTGTGTGGGTTTTGAATTCATCTTGTAGGTCATCCTTTCCTTGGTCGAGTTTTGCGTGACGGTTGAGAATCCCCTTCGCATGGAGATTGGGCATAATAGCCACGTTATCACGGCAAGTCAATGCGGCGCAGCCGGCTGGCCGATGAATCTAATCTAGGAGCCCTTGTCAACCGATGTGATGTTGGTAGAATGAGTCTGTCGGCGATGCACGAAGTCAAATTTCTCACCGTATCCCCTGCCATTGCAGTGTGGCGGTGTGCGACTTTAGTTGTTGGGTCTGTCTCGGGGCGAGAGTCGTACGTTCTCGTTTCCGACTACCTTGGCGTCGAGGCGATGCACCCCTAGCTCAATTGGATAGAGCATCGGTCTACGGAACCGAAGGTTACTGGT
>CAZASB010000013.1:29389-33202 GCA_964487655.1 uncultured Planctomycetaceae bacterium | reverse complement strand
ACTTCTTCTGCTACTTCTGGACCGCCATTACCTTCAACCCGAAGGACATGGCCGACAACCTGAAGAACTACGGTACGTTCATCCCTGGCTACCGTCCGGGTCGGCGCACCGCCGACTATCTGGAGAAGGTCATGGTGCGCATTACGTACGTGGGTGCGGCCTTCCTGGCCTTGGTTGCCATTATCCCGACGATTATTGCGGCCCAGTTGGGCATTTCGTACAACGTGGCCAGCTTCTACGGTGGGACAGGACTGCTGATTGCCGTGAGCGTGGCGTTCGACTTGGTGCAGAAGATCGACAATCATCTGCTGATGCGAAACTACAAGGGCCTGCTTGAAAAGGGTTGATGGCGGCGCTCATTGGGCCGTGCGTTTCACTGGGGGAGATTCATTATGCAAATGGTATTCATCGGTCCTCCCGGCGCCGGAAAAGGAACCCAGGCCGAGCGCATCGTCGTCAAGTATGGCTTGGCACACCTCTCGACCGGCGATATGCTGCGAGCGGCACGCGATGCCAAGACGGCCGTTGGCGTGGAGGCCGAGAAATCCATGTCGGCGGGAAAGCTGGTACCTGATGCGATTATCGTGGACATCATCAGTGAGCGACTGGAGCAGCCGGACTGCCAGAAGGGGTACCTGCTGGACGGGTTTCCGCGAACCATCGCCCAGGCGGAAGCGTTGGATGTCATGCTCGAGAAGAAGGGGACTCGGCTGGACGTGGTCCTCGAACTGAATGTGCCGGAAGGTGAGTTATTCGAACGTCTTGCCGGGCGAGGTCGGGCCGACGACAAGCCCGAGGTGATCCGCCAGCGACTGGTGGCCTACCGCGAGCAGACAGCGCCGCTTCTGGACTATTACCGCAAGCAGGGGATTCTGGTGAGCGTGGATGGATTGGGGACGATTGAAGAGATTTTTCGGCGGGTGGAGACCGTGCTGGATCCGCGTGCGAGCTGATTTCGGGTACGGTTGAAGGCGGCGCGCTTCGGAGGAGCCTGTTGGGCATGTGTTGATTTGGGTTTAGTCTTTGGACAATTATGGAGAGAGTTTACTGCATGCAACCCGTTGAAGGGCTGTGTTGCGAGGAGCCTGGGTTTTGGAGATTCTTCGGTCATCGCGAGAAATTGGACTGATGCGGAAAGCGGGCCTCCTAGTGTGGGAAGCCCACCAGATTGCCAGCGCCATGGTGCGTCCGGGCGTGACCACTGCGGAGATCGATCAAGCCGTTGAAAGATTCTTTTTTGAGCAGGGTGCGGAACCGTTGTTCAAGAATGTACCGAATTCCAACAGGAAAGCGCCGCCTTTTCCCGCGGTAACCTGCATTTCGGTGAACGAGGAGGTGGTCCATGGGATTCCGGGACCACGGAAGTTGGTGGAGGGTGATATTGTCAGCGTCGACACCGGATGCAAGCTGGACGGCTGGTGCGGTGATGCGGCGTCGACCTATCCTTGCGGAACGGTTTGTCCGGAGGTCCGGTGCCTGCTGGATGTGACGTGCGACGTGCTCCATTTGGCCATCGCTGAGATGGGACGATGCCGGTGGTGGAGCGAAGTGGCAGTTCAGATGGAGCGGTTTGTGGCGCGCCACGGGTACTCGGTGGTCGAAGCCTTTGTTGGGCACGGCATTGGTCGAGACATGCACGAGGATCCGCAGGTTCCTAATTATGCCGGAAGGCGAATTCGCCGGACGGCTGATTTCCGGCTTGTGCCGGGTTTGGTCATCGCTATTGAGCCGATGGTCAACCTGGGCCGGAAGATGGTGCGGCAACTGGCCGATCAATGGACGCAAGTTACTCGGGACGGGAAACCTAGCGCCCATTATGAGCATACGGTGGCCATGACGGCCGAGGGACCGGTCATATTGACCGCGGGCCCTCAGGGCGAGACATGGCGATAAGAGGGCGAGACACGGCAATAGCGAAGAGTAGCAATCGCGAAGAACAGAGCGATCCGCAGTTGTACCATGGGCAACCGGGTGACGAGAAGTAGTCCATTCAGGTTATGTCGTTATGATCCGTAGTGTAGTGAGTTGGGAAATTTCCGCGATGGGGGGCTTGTGGAGAGACTGGGATAAAGTTTATACTGGAGTGCTTTGCACTTGAATGCCTCGAAAGAACAGGGTGGGTGTGCGATGAAAGTCCAAGCGAGCGTAAAACGTATATGTGAGAATTGCAAGATCGTGCGCCGTCGTGGCGTGGTGTTTGTTGTATGCACTAATCCTCGTCACAAGCAACGTCAAGGCTGAATATCACGGCCTGGAGTGAACTAGATAGGAGAACTGGAGTATGCCGCGTCTTTTGGGTGTCGACATTCCGAATGATCGTCCGACTTGGGTTTCGCTCACGTACCTGCATGGGGTCGGTCCACGGACTGCTCGGGATCTATGTTTCAAGGCGGGAATCAACCCGCAAGTTCGGGCGCGCGAACTGAAGGAAGACGAGCTGGCCCGTCTTGCGGCCTTGCTTGACAAGGACTATACGGTGGAGGGCCAGTTGCGTCGGCAAGTGACGCAGAACATCGCTCGTTTGCGCGACATCAGTTGTTACCGGGGTTTACGACATCGGCGAGGGCTTCCGGTGCGCGGGCAGCGTACGCGAACGAACGCGCGCACTCGCAAGGGACCGAAGAAGACCGTGGCGGGCAAGAAGGGCGTGAAAGACATGCGGTAGCCGGGCCTTCGGGTTCCGGGAAGGCCGTGCTGCTTCCGCAGCCGGCAGGGTGGCATAAAGATTCATATTAAGGAGTGAACCGTTCGTGGCGAAGCAGACGAAACGCAGAAAAACGCGCCGGAGCGTGGCCGTGGGGGTTGCCCACGTGAAGGCAACGTTCAACAACACCTTGATTACCATCACCGACACGAAGGGGGCTGCCTTGTGCTGGTCCACTGCCGGAACGAGCGGGTTCAAGGGAAGTCGAAAGAGCACCCCGTTTGCCGGCCAGTTGGCCGCGCAGCAGGTGGCGGAGAAGGCCGTGAAGTTTGGCATGAAGGAAGTCGACGTGAAGGTGAAAGGTCCCGGTAGCGGCCGAGAAAGCGCGATTACCGCGTTGCAAGCGGCCGGTTTGAAAATCAAGTCCATCGAGGACGTCACTCCGCTGCCGCACAACGGTTGCCGGCCCAAGAAACGCCGCCGCGTGTAATCGGGAGAACATCAGACTATGGCTCGTAAAACCGGACCTGTTTGCCGAATGTGCCGCCGCGAAGGCTTGAAGTTGTTTTTGAAGGGCAGCCGTTGTGATACGCCCAAGTGCGCGTTTGAACGGCGAGAGTCGCCTCCCGGCATGCAGTCGGGCCGCCGAGGCAAGCCGACCGACTATGCAATTCACCTTCGCGAGAAGCAGAAGGTGAAGAACTATTATGGAGTGCTAGAGCGGCAGTTCCGCAAGTATTTCCAAATGGCGAAGCGTTCGCCCGGCGATACCGGCGAGGTTCTGATGAGCCTCCTCGAGCGGCGATTGGATAATATCGTGTGTCGGCTCGGGTTCGGCTTGTCGAGGGCCCAGTCGCGGCAGATGATCTGTCATGGCCACGTCACGGTGAACGACCGGCGGCTTGACATTCCGAGTTACTTGACCCGTGCCGGTGACGTGATTCGCATCAAGAACCGTCCAAAGAGCCTTCAGCAGGTGCAAAGTAACTTGGCCGAGCCGGGGCACGAGCTTCCGGAGTTTCTCTCCCTGGTGGCGGGAGACTCGCCCGAGGGGCATGTCGTCCGTTTGCCCGAAGTCGACGATGTGTCGGTCCCCGTGCAAACCCAACTGATTGTCGAGCTTTGCTCCAAGTAGCGGGCATCTGGCCCTTTTTCCATCCATTAACGCC
>CAZASB010000013.1:0-29289 GCA_964487655.1 uncultured Planctomycetaceae bacterium | reverse complement strand
TAGCGGGCATCTGGCCCTTTTTCCATCCATTAACGCCGTATATTTCCCGACCGGAGGGCTCCCATGCGTATTCGATGGCGCGGTCTTGAACTGCCTAGCCAAGTCATTGTCGAACGCGAATCCCTGACGACCACCCACGGAAAGTTCACCGTCGAGCCGTTTGAGCGGGGGTTTGGCGTCACCATTGGTAATAGTCTTCGCCGCGTCCTCCTGAGCAGCCTCGAAGGCTCCGCCGTGACCCAGTTGAAGCTGCATGGCGCGCAGCACGAGTTCACCACTATTCCCGGGGTGATTGAGGATGTCACCGATATCGTATTGAACGTCAAGTCGCTGATCGTGAAGAATCACGGCCAGCAGACTCGCGTGATACGCATCGATCGCCACGAAAGCGGCGTCATCAAGGGGGCCGACGTCATCACTGACGACCAGGTTGAAGTGATCAACAAGGATCATATCATCGCCACCCTAACCGACAATGTTCCTTTCATGTTGGAAATGGTCGTGGAGAACGGGCGGGGTTACGTACCCGCGAGCGAGCACACGCCCCAGGCACAAGAGATTGGTATCATTCCCGTTGACGCGGCGTTTAGTCCCGTTAACCGGGTGCGCTACGACGTGGAAGAGACGCGCGTGGGGCAGAAGACAAACTACGACAAGCTTTCGATGGAGATATGGACCGACGGGTCGATCTTGCCCGAAATGGCGCTGGTCGAGTCCGCCAAGATTCTCCGCAAGCACTTGAACCCGTTCGTGCAGTACAGCGAACTCGGACCGATGATCCACAGCGAAGCTCGGGGGGCCGGCGCGGCCGGGCTCGAGCTGGCCGTCGAGGCGAAGATGGCCATGAGTCTCGCGGAACTGGACCTTTCAGTTCGCGCGGCGAACTGTCTCGAATCGGAGAATATCCGCTCCGTCCGCGATCTAGTGACGCGCAACGAGGACGAACTGCTAGAACTACGAAACTTTGGCGAAACGACGTTGAGCGAGGTGCGCGAGAAACTGGCCGATGTCGGCCTCCGGCTGGGAATGCGCCTGCCCGCCGTGTCGGTAACACCGCTTTAGTACGCGACCCCTACGGGCCGCACTTGCCTTCCACTATCGAAATACAGCCATGCGACACCGCAAACGAGGCCGGAAACTCGGCCGGAATCCGAACCATCAGCGAGCACTGCTCCGCAACTTGGCCAGCGCGCTCATCCTGACCGAACGCGACGCCGAAGGGGAACCCAATGCGCCGAAGGTCAAGGGCCGAATCATCACCACGCTGACCAAGGCCAAGGAAGTTCGGCCCCTGGTCGAGAAGTGCGTGACCATTGCATGCCGCGCAATCCCCCACCAGGAAGCCGCCAAACAGCTCGAGTCCGGCGCCGAACGCCAAAGCGAGAAGTGGCGGACGTGGCGTCAAAGCGAGCAGTGGCGCGAATGGAATCAGGTCATGGCGCCAGTTGTTGCCGCGCGCCGTCGCTTGATCCGCCTGCTGGGCGACAAGGCGGCTGTGTCCATCCTGTTCGACGAGGTGGCCCCTCGTTTCATCGAACGCAGCGGCGGCTACACGCGTATCCTCCGGTTGGCCAAGCCTAGGTTGGGCGATGCGGGCACGCGAGCGATCCTCGAATTCGTCGGTCAGAATGATCGTCAGCGACGTAAGTCGACTCGACCAGCGTTCGAATTCGACGCGGATCAATCTCAATCGCCGACCGAAATCCCGGCCGAAATCCCGACTGAAACCGCGGCCGAAACCTCCGACGCTTCCTGAACTATTGGGACCGGGTGTGTCTGGTCGTACTCGCCGTCTGGCGCGGCTTCCGTCGCCCTTGGCTGTTCCAGAAGCTGCTCGACGGTGACCGGTTCGTGGGAGATAAATCCGACCGGTCGTTCCACTTGCTTGGCCGTTTGAATGATGAGCGTGGGGTCGATGACGTATCGCCCCAGTTTGCGGCCGAAGATCGAAACCTGCGAGTGAGGGCCATCGGTGTGGAACACCAGTGGAAACCATTCCTGCTGGTAGATGGCTTCGCGCAGTTGCGGGACGTTTGTCAGATCGATCCTTCGGCGCAGCAGATCGCCATACGCGCCGTCGCGGAACCTCGCATGATGGGAGAGGACGCCGCGCGAGTCGGCCGGGTTGTCGGGTAGCGAGGCCGCCCATAGCTCATGGTCCCAAATGGTTACGTGGATTGCACCTGGGTGTGTGCCGGATGGGTCGTCCGATGTTTCGGGAGAACCGGGCCCTCGACCGTCGGCGGCGCGCGTGGCCAGTTCGGCCATGAGCACCATCTGGGACGGAATGGCCTCGCGGACAAAACCGGGTAGTGCTACGCGGTACTCAACCTGCCAGGCGCCAAACGCGTAGTGATCTTGCTCGGCGTCTGGAGTATTGGCGTCCGGCGGTTCGGTTCGGACCGATGCGAACTCGCGCGGCGGAATACGGAGGGCGACGAGGCGGGGTGCCAGGACTTCCACATGCGCGAGGGTCGGACACGCCGGATTCGGCGCCCCGTCGAGATCCATTTCTACACCCTTGTCGGCAATCAGGTTTATGTAATTCGCCGCAACTCGGCGATCCTGGGTGTCGAACAGCTCGGCAAGGATCGCGCCGACGAACGTCGGCCCTTCGGGCACGCGAACCCGAAGCGGTGTTTGGTACGTTACCGACCCGCGCTGCCATGGAATCTCGCGCGCTTGGGTGTTGGTGGCAATGGGGCGGCCGTAGTCATCCGTCCCAACGATGCGCCAACGCAGCCTAGCCGGTCCGAGGCGGTCGGAGTAGTGGCTTGTGAACAGCGCCAGCGTCAGTTCCTCACCCGGCGCCGTTTCAATGACCGGCGGCGCGTCGAACCCAATAAAGTCGGCGCCGTGAAGGTCCGCGAGGGTCATGTTGGGAACGAAGGAGTCGTAGCCAAACTCCTTGGCGGAGCGGTCGAAGTGGAGCAACCCGTCGCGGCGCCAGGGTACGTCGTGAAAGGAGCCCACGATGTGCCCTTGGATGAGCGCATGCCGTCGCAGTTGCGTCAGCAGAAATCGTAGCGGCCACGACACGTCGCCTCCCTCGGGACCAACGGCGATAAACTCGCCACACAGTAGGGGAGCGGTTCCTTGCACAAAGCCCGGTACGTAACCCAATGGCGAGCCCGGCCGCGTACGCGAAACAATCTGTCCGATGTGCTCGCGAGCCACCCAGTAGTCGTCAATGTGGAAAAGCCACGAGTTCACGTCGGTGTTGATATGATCGAGGTACGGACTCGCATTGTCCTCGACCAGGCGCGACGGGTCCAATTGATCCTTGACTTCCCGGACGCGATCGTAGACCCACTTCTGCATGGCCGGAGCGTCTTTGAAATCCTGTCCGCCAATCCCACGCGATTCGTGAAACAGGGTCCAGCCGATCAGCGACGGATGGTTTCGGTCGCGTCGGACGATCGATCGGAACGTCTCTCGCCAGGCTTCACGCAACAGCTCCGAACTGCAATCGGCCGAGGGGATTTCCTGCCAAAGTAGCACGCCAAGCTTGTCAGCCCAGTACAGGCGCCGTGGCTCGCCGACCTTCCCGCGAATCTTCAGCAAGTTGAGACCCAGTCGCCGGGCCAGTTCCATGTCGTGTTGCAAAAACTGGTCGTTCGGGGCCGTCGTAAGACCGTCGACGTTCCGCGAAAGATCAATCGCGCCGCGCAGAAACAGTGGTTCGCCGTTGAGCAGGATCGCCTCGTGGGCAAGGGTGGCGTACTTACCGCGGGCAATGGTGCGCAGCCCGAAGTACGAATGAACGACGTCGCGCTGGCCATTCGCTCCGCTCGCCGAGACTTCCAAGTCGTACAGATGCGGCTGCTCAGGCGACCACGCTTGCGGACGGGCGATCTTCAGCAACGCGCGTGCCGTGCCGTGGCCGTTGGCCAGGATCGCCTGAACGCTCTGCGCGTCCACCGTTTGGTCTGGCGAACGCAAGGCCACCTCGGCCGAACCATCGGCGCCGGCTAGGTCTACCTCGACATCGAGGGTCCACCTGCCGTTTGACTGGGTGGATACCAGGCGCAGCCCATCAACATAGACCACTGGTCGAGCTTCGAGCCACACGGTTTGCCAGATTCCAGATGCGCCCTCTGGGGCGTCTTGCCCACTCGTGAGTGGTTCTGAGTTCGAGGCGTCCGATACACGCACGTCGATGCAGACCTCTTTCCCCGGCGGAGCGTGGTCCGTAACATCGAATGCAAACGGCGCGTCTCCATCCTCGTGCCGCCCTATCGCTTGGCCGTCGATCCATACACGCGTCTCGCGGTGGACTGCTCCAAAGCATAGCCACACTCGCAGGCCTCGCCACGAGTCGGGCGCCCGTACCGTACGGCGATACCAACCGATCGGCCCCCCCGAGTTGTCATTAATGCCCGACAGCTTGCTCTGCCAAGGAAACGGCACAACGATGGTCCGGTCGAAGGGACCGGTGCCCAATGGCCATTGCTCGCCGAGTCCCCGGTCGTCTGGATCGAAGCAGAACCGCCACGGACCGTTCAGGTTTTGCCAATGGTCGCGTCGCAGGTCGGGCCGCGGATGTTCCGAGCGGGGAATAGGTTCTTCCGCCGCCCCGGCCAGTGCCAGAAGATGGCTTGCCGCGAAAAAGGTCGTGACGAAAATGGCTTGTGCCGTTCGCATCGGAGAGAGCATTCTGCTGGACGGACCGAGTTGGGAGCGTGGGGATTAGGCGGATTGTGCCGGCGGTTGGTGGTGGCGCGAGCAGCGAATCTGGCGAGTTGGTGGCCACAAGCACTTGGTGTTGGAACGCTATCCCGGATTATTCATGATAGGTAGGGTGGGTCAAACAAGCCGCTTCTTTGGTGGGTCATCGGTCGCTATTGTCGACGTCTTCCCAGGCGGGCGGCCATAAATCAGCTCGGTTGCGGCTTGTGCGGACCCACCAACGATCTACGCGACCTTGACCCACCCTACGTAGATGAATAATCCGGGCTATCCGTACCCCAACAAGAAACCATAGCTCATGGGGGCCTAGTAGGCGGGCCGCTTCTGGAGTTGTTGGAGTGCCCGAAGACGGCACGCCAGACAAGGCATCCGCACCCTGGCGCCGCAGCCGGGACACCGTTCGATCGGCCCGGCAGGCATATCAAGGCCCGGTGTCCGATCCTGGCAGTGGGCGGTGTAGTCGGGCCTGCGTCCCTGGGCGATGGCATCGACAGCCCCTCGGCTCACGCGAAGTTCGCGTGCAACGCCCCGTCGGGACATTCGCCCGTCGGCCAACATGCCTCGAATTTGCTCCACCAGTTCCGGCGCAAGCATCGTCGCACAACTCCTCTTCAAATCGGCCATTGATTGATTCGCGAGCCCTTACCATGCCGGAAAATCGGCCCAGTCGGGTTCGGGGGCGAGTTCTTCGTCGACCGTAGCGAAGGCATCGGCCAACATGCGAAAAGGAATACTCCGCCGACGCGTGGCCGACGGGTTGCTGAACGGTCGTCCAGGACATGGTGGCGGTAGCGTGGCGTTTTCAACAGCCGTCCTCGGCGATCGTGTAGTCCTTGGCGCACCCATGACAAGACTCCTGCGTTTGTGGGATGATATACTGTATATTTGTATACTATCATAAAACCTACAATATTGCAAGGTGTAAAGTGGGCCAAATTCTACCGTTTTGCGCGTAAAGTCTTACGTTTTTTACGTTCTAGGGCGACTTGACTGGCTGCGTAATGCAGGGTGGCGAGGAAGCTTCTGTTCCAGTGATGCGAGAGTTTACGCCGATGACAATGCCAGTTGCTGGCGCGAGTGCCAGTTGAACGTCCTCCCCCCTCCTTGTAGTGGATTCGAGTCATGCCTTCGGCTTTGCTTCACGCGATTCTTTGCGTTGTGTTCTTGGCAGTCTATGCCTTGGCCGGCGAGGTACTGGTTGGCGCCCGACGTCGACGTCGAGCCAGGCCCTTCCGACTGGACGGTCCCGAATCTCTTCACCTTGGCTGGCACTGCCACGAGGGTCGTGGTTCAGCAGTCGCTTCGCACGGATAGCTCCGGCGACGACTCACGCTCGACGAGAAACCAATCGGCGACGAGAAGGCTGTGATCCGGGCCGCTTGACGCGAGTGCTGGCCGTCATTCCACCACAATTCGCAGGCGGTTTTCTGATGGTGCATCCCGAGGACTCTCTTCAGTGGGATTGTGTGCGTCGGGATCCCGTTGTGCGGCGTTGAGCAGCATTTGCTCGCGCTGGTGCGGCGTAAGATGGCGCAAGGCAACCAAGTGGGCGCTCTCCAGAAGCGCGTCCAGCCCGATATCCCATACGCGAGCCGTGTTGTCTCGGCTGTCGAACGTCTCGCCGCTGCCGCTGACCAGCCATTGTCCGTCGGTGCTGACACTGATCGAGTTGATTGGCCCCTGATGCCCTCGAAGGATGGTGGGCTCCAGGTTTGGGTTCTCGGCCGCAATATCCCAGAGGCGGACGGTCGTGTCGAAGCTGCCGGAGATGAGCCGGCGGTTGTCCGGGGTAAACACCAGGGCCTGGATGCGGCCGGTGTGCCCAGTCAATACCTTCGACGACGGCTTGATTTGATCGTCGCGGAACTCCCACAACTGAATGGTTCGGTCGAAACTCCCGGTTGCCAGCCATCGTCCGTTCGGGCTGAAGGCCATCGTACCAACCCAGCCCTCGTGGCCACGAAGCACCACGGGCGTGGCCGTCGGGTCCAGCGAATCCAACCGCCAAAGTCGAGCCGTGGCGTCGTAGCTCCCCGAGGCGAGCCAACGTCCGTCTGGGCTGATGGCCAGCGTGCCAACCCAGCCCTCGTGGCCGCGCAAGACGGCCTGCTCCGCAGCCGGGTGACGCGAGCCGAGGTTCCATACGCGGATGGTCTTGTCCTCTCCGGCGGTGGCAAGCCACCGGCTATCGGAACTCACCACGGCCGTGAGAATCGGCCGTTCATGCCCTCGCAACGCGATGGAGTTGGCCGCCGGATCCTCTGCCGAGAGATCCCAAAGCTCCGCCAGACACCGGCCACTGCCTCCGATACCGCCGGCCGTCACGAGCCAGCGACCGTTGGGGCTGATGATCATTGCATGGACTCGGCCGGAACCCGTGTGGATTACAATGGGTGACTCCGCGGGATTCTCGGCATTCAGGCGCCAAAGGATGGCCGTGCCGTCGAACCCGGCCGACGCTAGCCAGCGCCCGTCCGGGCTGATGGCCAGAGAGGTGACCGGGCCGCGATGTCCCGTGAGTACAATCGCGTCACCTGCCGGTTCGCTATCCTGCAGATTCCAAAGGCGTACGGTGGTGTCCGCGCTGGCGGTTGCCAGCCATCGCCCGTTGAGACTCAATGCCGTTTTCAAGATGGGACCGTCATGGCCCGCCAGGCCCGGTGGCCCCACGGCGGTCAGGGCGTCGCGAAGCACCTGCTCGGTCGAATGGTCTGGGGCAATCCCCTGTTGAACTTTCGCTCGAAGCGATTCCCCGGCGAAGAACAGGCTGCGCATAGGGTGCGTTCCGAGCAGTTGGCGCGAGTTTTCGGCCAATTGAGTTGCCAGCGCTGCCCGCGCTTCCTGGGCCGCGTCATTTCGATGTTGCTCGGCCAGCAGCCGCTGCTGCTCCGCCTGAAGTCGAACTTGCTCCGTTTGTCGCAGTTGCCGTTCCGCGGCCTCGCGCGCGGCGCGATGGGCCGCCGCTTGACGGCTGGCCGCCTCGAAATCTCGTTTGCGCTCGACGGCCAGGCACAACTGTTTCTCGGCAATGCGTTCGGCGTTGATACGCTGCAGTTCGGACTTTTGCCGGGCATGGTTGACATTCTCAAGCTGCGTGGCCGCGGTCAGGTATCCGACGGCACCGAAAACGGCTGCGCCCAGTAGGATGGACGCGACCATGCCAGCCAGGACAGCGATCCAACGGTGCCTACCGCACCATTGGAATCGTTGCCGTGAATCGCTCGGCACCGATACTCGGATCGGATCGCCGGCCAGCCAGCGGTCCAGCGTGTCGGCCGTTCGTGAGTCGTGCGCGGGTTGGCCCCGTTCGGCGAGGATCAGGTCGTGAGAGAACCTCATACCGCAACTGGTGCATGTCAGCTCCACCGGCCCGCACGCGGCGCGACTCTCCACCAGGGTTCGACACAGGGGGCAGCGCGCCCGCAGCAGTGTCTTCGGTGCGTCGGAGCAGGCATGTACGCCCCGAACGCAGCTCGACTGGGAGTTGTGGTCGGATTCCATGCGTTGACACCGTTAAATCCGCTAAGGACAGGACAGGGCCTACAAAACGAGATCGGCGTATAGGCGGAACGGCACTTGAAAAATAAGCGCCAGCGGCATAGCCGTTACATTCTGAATATGCCGACCGCGGAGTCGACGGTTTGCTTGTCGAGAAGTGAGTCGGAAAGGGTAATGGATGCCCCGCTCCGCGCAAACAAGCAGAGGCCAGACGGAAAGTCGGCCGGCAGGAAAGAAATGCCAGTATTTCGACGCCCGTTCAAGAAGACTCGGTGTCGACCAGGGCGATGATGGCGGCCTGGATACCTCGGGGCAGTCGCGGCCATAACTCGATGACACGGACGAGTCGGGCGTCAAGGTCTCGTCGCGCGGCGCTGGCCCGGTCTGCGAGGAGGTCGGATGATTCCACGGCGACATTGGCCGCGTCGGGAAGCCTGCGGTCGGGGCTCTTCCGCGGCGCGTTGGGTGGAGATGGAGTTTTCGGCGGTGACGAACGAGGCAAACCGGGCGTCTTCCCAGGCCGGCCGGCCTTGGCGGCCAACGAGGCGTCGAGCGCCTTGAGTGACTGGCGCGGCGCGGGCGGCATGGCAATGCTACGGGGACGTGCCTGCCGATGTTTTCGCTCGGCGCGCCCGGAAACCGCTTCGGTCACTTCCGCCATGAGTTTCCGCCCGGTGCCTGCGGTCGGTCCTTCAGAAGAGTCCTCGCTGGTCGATCCGTCCTCCAGGACGACCCGCCAAGTTTCTGGCAGCCGCCCGCCATCCTGGGCCGTTGGAGACGGCGGCTGAGCTGGAGCGGCCTCTTGCGGCGCACGGTCTTGTAGAAGCTTCTTGGGGAAGATCATCATGGCGGTTCTTGAAAGTGGCGCTGGCCGGTAAGGAACGCTACGCGGCTTCGGCGGCTTTCACCTCGCCCCAACTCCGCTTGTACTGCAACGCCTCAAGCAACTCAGTCAAACTGAGCGTCTTGTTTTCCAGCTCCAACGGGATCTCCATGCCCGGGTCACAAACCATGTCGACCGTTCCGTCTTCGCCGACCAGGTCGTCGAACTCTCGCAACAAGCCATCTTGGATCGCCTGCCGGACCAAGTGTCCGCGGGTGGCGGAAACCTCGCTGGCACGGTCGCCAAGGCTATCGGCGGCTCGTTTGGCCAAGGCGGGCAAATACTCGCTTGGAACCTCGATGATTTTGGGCACGTACACTTTGACTTGCATGGATTATACTCCTGACTCGGCATGCGGCCGTCGGCCGAACGGCAACGGCCGCCGAGCGCGCAAGGTTGCAATAGCTGCCACAAAGCACGGTCTAAAACGCGGGATCGCCCGCCTGCCCCGACTCACGCCGGCGCGGAAGGAACGCCCGACACACCTATGTCCCACATATCGGCATTCCGATTCTATGGGTTGCATCGTTTTTGTCGATTTTCTCGCGAAGCAAAACCAGCAGACGGGCAATGCCCCCCTTCGGGACTGGCTTCAGTGCCATGATATGCGCCGACAAACAACGCCTGGACAGTTGTCTGGGCTTGTTGGGTGCTTGGCAAGTTTTTCTGGCGAATGCAGAGGCGCAATCTGGTAAGTGCCCCACCAGGCTCCTGCATCGCACTACCTCCACGAAGGGGAGTTGAGGTGCAGCCCGCCTCCATTCTTCACCTCCCGTCGGGGAGGTCAGTCGCGGTAGCGGCCGGGTGAGGGCGCGCGAACTTAGGACAGCGGATCTACCCGGTCCAGAAGCTCGTGATTGCGCGCGTGCTGCTAAGTTCGTCGCAGTTCTTTTTGGTGATTTGCAGGTAGAGGACATCCTTGCAAATATCGACTTCGTTGCTCCAGCCCGGCCTGACCTGCGACTGCGTCACGTGCCAGGCCGCCGCCCAATTCGGTCCTACTACAAAGGCATCTCAATCACCGTAGAATCAGCGCAATGGTGCGTATTGCAGCATTGCACAACAAAGGCACTTTGGCCAAATGACGTTGGATATCGCACCGCGATATCGCTCTGCCAGGGCGCCGTTTCCCGGCTTCCCCGACTGGGGCAAGACCGCACAAGGCACTACGCAACGCGGGTACCATAGAAGGCCGCAAGAGATGCCAACAGGCCATGTCAAGCCCCGAAACTACGGCTCACCGTGGTCACGTGATGAATTGATTTTGGCATTTGACTTGTACTGCCGCATTCCTTTCAAGAAGACCAAAGCAAGTAATCCAGAGGTCATTTCGCTGGCAAGGCTGCTGGATCGCTCACCGGCAGCCGTGGCCAGAAAGCTTGGGAATTTCGGCTCTTTTGATCCAGAATTGCAAAACCAACACGTCACTGGGTTACTTCATGCAAGCAAGCTGGACGCAAAAATATGGAACGAATTCAACGATGATTGGAATCAACTTGTCTTGGAGGCTCGTCGATTGCGTGAACACTCGAGCGCATCGCACCTTCGAGATGTGGAAGAGACGGACTTTGTTAAAATACCTTCAGGCCCGTCGGAAAGGGAAGTCATACGCAAGACCCGCATACATCAGGCATTTTTCCGAGAAGCCGTACTGAGCAGCTATGATGAGACATGCTGCATCACAGGCTTGACAATCAAGGAGATCCTTGTTGCGAGCCATATTATCCCCTGGAGCATTGCAGAAGCTTTCAGAGCAGACCCATGTAACGGACTTTGCCTTAGCGCCACATTTGACCGATTGTTTGATCGCGGTCTTTTGACGATTTCCGCCGACTTTAGAGTAGTGATCTCGAAGTCGCTTCGATTGATACCCGAAAGACCCATCGCCAATCTGGTAACGTCCTACCATGGCTGTCCCGTAAGGAGACCTCATAGGTTCTTCCCTGAGCAAGAGCGTCTGCAATGGCACAGGGACAACATATTTCGTGACCAAATATGAGGGGTAAGCATTATGAGTGATCCGGAGAATGTTGCAGCGATTGTTGAAGAGTATAGAGCGATCTTCGAGAACGAGAATGGCGATCACTCTGGCAGTCTCGAGAGGAGACTCCATGAGTCTGGTGAATGGACCGCCACAGCGTCGTTACATTTGATCAGCTTGGCCAAGAACTACGGCTCTTTCATGCTTCAGAATGCGTTAGCCATTTCGCTTGCTCTTGACATTGAGGATGGAGAATTCGGATTTTGAATAGCCTGCGCCGATCCGGTTGGAAAGTCCTTGTCGTGTGGGAGTGCCAAACGAAGCCTAGCAAACTGTCCGCGTTAGAAACAAGGGTACAAAACTTCTTCACTGCGTGACACACAGCGGGAGGCGATTGCGGAGGCGGCGCGAGAGTTGGACCGGTTGCGGAACGGCAAGTCTATGTGGACTCTTGTTGGGTACCCCTATGCGTACTCGAACACCGGGGCGGACCGACCTGGTTCCGATCTAGCAGAAAGCAGCTCTTCGAGGCGCCGGATTGTTTCTGGCGAGAGAAGTGTGTCGCCGCAGACGGAGCATACTTCCGCTGGCACATGCTCGAAAATGAAGATCTGCGAACCGCGTTGAAGCGTGTGAAGAATCCGCTGGGCGTCATACTCGCCGGGACAGCCTTGAATGCTACACTTCATTTCGACCTCCTCGCTCGAAAGGGGTAATCCACTTCGGTGACTTAGGCTCGTATACCGTTATGATGACGATGACGTCCAGGGACGTTGTACACACGACATGCAGGAACCGCCCGGAAGCGACACGGCACACACCAGACAGCACGGGCCGCGCTGGTGGTCCGGGTAGTTCTCGATCACTCGGGATTTCTGAAGAACCTCCCCCACGACCTCGTACGATATGTCCTCCGCCACCATCTCTTGGTGACCGTGGATGGTGACACGGATATGGTCTGCGGCCGCCTGCTCGCGGAGCCGCAGGGCAATCTCTGCCGGATTCCGATGTGACGCATCCACCATGCTCTGACGCTACTTCCCGGAAACGCGTCCGTCAATCTGCCGTCCAACTTGTTATTCTACGGAATTCCCCAAAATCCGGGGCAACGCCCATACCTTCATGGTGCTGGAAGAACCGGGCTTCGTCAAGGGTGGCAGTAAGTCATTTCTCGAAAATGGTTTGAGGCGGCTCGGCATCGTTCCCATAACCACGGATATTCCGTGGAGATTCCGTAGAAGCCAGAGAAGCCGATATGCCGAACTTCGAAAAGCGGTTAAAGGGAGTCCTTGGCGGGTGTGCAATGCCCCAGACGAGGGGACATTGCGAGCTGATGCATCGTCCGAGGCGGGGTTGAGGTCAGGGCTGGCAGCAGGTAGTAAGCGAGCCAACTCAGGATAGCGGATCTACCCGATCCAGGGGCTCGTGATTGCGAGCCTGCCGCCAAGTTCGTCGCAGTTCTTCTTGGTGATTTGCAGGCAGAGGGCGTCAGCGCACAGATCGACTTCGTCGCTCCAGCGTACCTCGCCGCTGCTTCCAATGGACACCCGGCCGAAAGCCTTCGGATCGGCCCACAACTGGAACACGCCCTTGTTCACCAAATGCGAGAGTTCGACCCGGAATCACTCTGCGTCAATGGCAGGTTGCCTCACGCCATCGAGGAAGAAGCTCATGATGGCACGGGTCATGTCTTCCACGGCCCAGGGCCGGTCGTCGGCCAGTCGCTCCTCGAACACTTGACGAATGGCGCCGAACAGAAGGGTGCCTTGGAAATCCGGATCGATCGGCCGGAAGACGCCTTCTTCGATTCCCTGCCGAAGGATAGCCGCAAGGTGCTGGCTGCCTTCTGTTTTCGGCACGTTGATCAGCTTGTGGATGGCGTGCTCGGTGAAGAGGAAGTGGAACAATCCGTGGCGAGCGTCCAGATACTCCAGGGATAACGCAATGAACGCCCTGAGTTTCTCCGTTGCCGGAACATCGGCTTTGAGGGCTTCCTTGACTCCTTGCCGAATAGGGTCGATGGTCCTCTCGTGAACGAACTCCAGCAGGTCGATCTTGTTCTCGAAGTAATTGTACAGACTCCCCTTGGCCACACCGGCCTCTTCGGCCACGCGTTCCATGGTCATGGCCTCGAGGCCGTCCCGGACGAGCACGGCCACGGCCGCTTCGTAGATCCCCTCTTTCATCAAGTTCTTGCGTTGATCTAAGAGCCGGGACATTAAATACCCAATTATGAGTGTAGGGACTACAGCGCCATTCTGAGGCCCGTTTGGCTGACTCTACATTCATTATATGACCGGCCGGTCAGGTGTCAATGGTAGTTCGGCGAGAATTTCTTGTCGCTCCCGTTTTAGGTGCGGCCGCCAGGGTTGGGCGAATCAACGTGGAGGCGAATTACCTCCAGCATGAGTGTCCCGTTGTGTCGCTGCCGGGCGGACAGCGATAGAATTGTCGAAGCACTGGCCAGCAGAAGGATGGAAACGGCTTGGGGCAATAGTTGTCGTTGCATTGCGGCAGGCAAATGCAGGGAAGGCACGGCATGGGCTTGGGGCAGTAGGCGTCCTCGCACCACGAGGTGCGAATGCACGGGACGCATGGTTCCGGCTTGGAGCAATAGTCATCGGGGCAGCAACATGGGAGCGCGGCGCAACGCGTGCATTCCAGTTCTCGGCCCAACGAGCCCAGGCACGGCTCGGCAACGGCCGAATGTTCCGCAAGGGACAGTAGAGACAGGATTCCGAGACACCAGGCCAATCGGCTCATCGTATGGGCTCACAAGGGATCGTGGGAGTTTGAGTCGCCAAAGCTGAGACCATCCGATCAAGGTCGCCGAAATTCGGGTGGCTCCGGTGGGACGATCGGTGCAGGCGATTCCACAGTCACCTCGCCCGGTCGTTCCGCTGCCTTCATGGCCCTCGGCGGTTCGGGCAGCGCGGGCATCTCAAGCATGTCGGGAATCCTAACCGCCCCGGCCGCCTTGGGAACTGTTGTTGCCTTGGGAACTGTTGTTGCCTTGAAAGTCTCAATCGCCTCGGAGACTCTGGGCGTTATCACCGCCTCGGGCGCTTCGGGCACTGCAATCGGCTCGGGCATCATAATCGGTTCGGGCATCATAATCGGTTTGGGTGTCATAATCGGTTCGGGCGCTTCGGGAATCGCGACCGGCTCGACCGCCTCGGTTGCCATGGCCACTTGCGAAGCGGGAGCGTTCAACCGGATTTCCCAGCCGCCGCCCAATGCCTTGTACAGTTGGATCAAATTCTGGGCGACCGAGCCCCGAGCAACCGCCAACTGGTCTTGCTGTCGTGTCAGGAACTGCTGCGTGCTGAACACGCGGTTGAAGTCGACGATCCCTTCGCGGTATTGCGATGTGACCAGTTCCACCGATTCGCTGGCGGCCTCCGCGCTCTGCCCGAGGAACCGCACCTGCTGCTGCGACTTGAGGAAGCCGACCAGGGCGTTTTCCGCCTCCGCATTCGCCTGCAATACCGTGTTCTGGTAATGCACCGCCAGTTGCTGGAAGCGAGCTTCCTGCACGCGGATGTTGTTGGTCAGCCGCCCGTAATTGAGGATATTCCAACGGAAGGCCGGTCCGACGGCGCCGGCAAGCGAGTCGGCACTGAACAAATCGTCGAAACGCAACGCATCGAGGTAAATCGAGCCGTTGATGGAGAAATGGGGATACAGCTCCGAAGTGGCGATGCCGATCATCGCGCTCTGCACGGCGACCTCACGTTCCGCCCGGCGAACGTCGGGTCGGCGTCGGAGGAGTTCGGCTGGGATGCCGATGGCCACGTGGGCCGGCGCCTTCGGAATCCCACGACTGGCGGTAAGCATCGAATCCAGACTTTGCGGCGGCATGCCCAGGAGAATGCACAGTTGATTGACCGACTGTCGCCGCGAGGACTCCAGCAAGGGTATGCTGGCCTCGGTGCTGGCCAAGTCCGATTGGGCCTGCGTGACGTCGAGCCGAGTGGTCACGCCGTCGCGCAGCCGGGCTTCGGCCAGACGCAGGTTGCCCTGCTGGATTTCGACGTTCTGCCGGGCATAGGCGAGCCGTTGTTCGGCAATCCGCACATTCGTATACGTTTGGGCCACGTCGGACACCAGGAGCACCATCACGTGGTCGTAGTTTTCCACGGAGGCGTCCAGGTTGGCATCGGCCGCCTCAATGGCGCGCCGAAACCGGCCCCAGAAATCGAGTTCCCAGGAGAAGCTCGCCCCGGTCTTCCATTGGTCAAAGAATTTGTTGGGCGACAGGGAACTGAAACTGTTCTTACCGAGCCCAATGCGAGTGTAGTCACCAAACGCCTCCTGCCCCTGTGGGAAGAGATTGCCTGCGGCAATTGCCCTTTGGGCTCGCGCTTCAAGGATACGGATTCCGGCCACGCGTAGGGTCAGGTTCTGCTGGTGGGCCGTCGTGACAAGGGAATCGAGCACCGAGTCATTGAAGCCCCGCCACCAGGCGGCGTCGTCAAGCCGTGCGGTCTCGACAGCCGGGTCATTGGCATCGAGCCACTGCTCGGCCACCGGCGCCGCCGGCCGAGCATACTCGGGACCGACTTTGAACCCGTTGGCCACGTATTCGCGCCACGGTGTGCAGCCTGCGATGGAAAGAAAGAGCGAGGCTATCACAAGGCCTCTGGAGCAATGACCCTGCACGGTCGCGAATCGACGAAACTCCATGATCCCCCTCCTGGTACAAGCCAGAAAAACTGCCTAACAGCCATAATCGGCACATTCTTAGCCCTCCTGGACGAAAAAATCGTTATTACCGGCAAGCTTTGTGCAACCGCAACAAACTATCGCCAATATAGTAGTCAGCGGGGGGGTATTGACCCATCAAGAAGAAGGTAGGGTGGGCCGGGCGAAGCGAGTCCTGCCAGCAACATGGCAGGTCCATGGGTGGGACTTGCGCACGCAACGTAGCTGGCTAGCCCGGATTATTCATGATAGGTAGGGTGGGTCAAACAAGCCGCTTCTTTGGTGGGTCATCGGTCGCTATTGTCGACGTCTTCCCAGGCGGGCGGCCATAAATCAGCTCGGTTGCGGCTTGTGCGGACCCACCAACGATCTACGCGACCTTGACCCACCCTACGTAGATGAATAATCCGGGCTAGTCACTGCTGCGGCTTGGGAAGCCCGGCGGGGAAGAGGCCACATGGGTGTGGCGAAAAGCGCGAATGCATGCTACGCGAGGTATACACGCTTGGTCATTCAGGCCGCTTGAGACTGCTTCTTTCGGCCGAACGTCGTTTCGATGATCACGTAGAACAATGGCGCGAACATCACAACCAGGATCGTGCCCGTAATCATACCGCCCAGCACGGCCGTACCGATGGCATTCATGGCGCCCGCGCCTGCCCCCGTGCTAAGCGCCAGGGGGAGCACGGACAGCCCGGTGGTCATGGAGGTCATCAGAATGGGGCGGAGCCGCAGCTTCACCGCCTGGATCGCGGCCTCGACCAGACTGGCGCCGCCGGCCGTCCCAGCCATGGCGAACTGGACAATCAGAATGGCGTTCTTGGTGGTCAGTCCCAGCGTATTCAACAGGCCGATCTGGAAGTAGACATCGCTTGGCAACCCTCGCAGGTAGGACGCGGCGAAGCCGCCGAGGACACCCAATGGCAAAATCAGCAAGACGGCGATGGGCACGTTCCACCTGCCGTACAGGGCTGCCAGAAAGAGAAAGACGACCAGGATGGAGAAGGTGTAAAGCAACCCGGTTTGAGAGGAAGCCTGACGTTCCTGGTAGGAGATGCCGGTCCAATCAAAGCCGATCCCTTGCGGGAGTTTGGCCGTGATTTCCTCCATGGCTCGCATGGCTTCGCCGGAACTCGTACCCGGCGATGGCTCTCCCGCGAGGTTCAGAGAAGCGAAGCCGTTGAAACGTTCCAACTGGGGCGACCCGCTGGTCCAGCGTCCGGAGGCGAAGGCGTCGAACGGCACCATCTTGCCCGCCGTGTTGCGAACGTAGACCTTTTCGAGGTCGCTGGGCAGCATCCGATAGGGTGCGTCTGCTTGCACGAAGACCCGCTTGACGCGTCCGCCCTGGATGAAGTCGTTGACGTAGGCGCTTCCAAAGGCCGCCGAGAGGTTGGTGTGAATCGAAGCGACGGACACTCCCTGGGCGCCTGCCTGCTCCCAGTCGACGTCTATCCGGTATTCCGGCACGTCTTCCATTCCGTTGGGACGGACATTCGCCAGCCGCGGGTCTTGCGCCGCCATGCCGAGGAGTTGGTTACGCGATTGCATGAGGGCGTCGTGCCCAAGACCGCCACGATCGATCAACTGGAAGTCGAAGCCCAGGGCATTGCCCAGCTCACTCACCGGGGGTGGCGGGAAGACCCACGCCCGGGGATCCCGGAGGCCAAAGAACTTCATCGTGGCACGACCCGCAACGGCTTTTGCCCGCAAGCGGGACTCGTTGCGCAAATCCCAGTCCTTCAATTTGACGAACGCCATCGCGTTGTTCTGTGCCCTACCGGAAAAACTTGCGCCGACAATCGTCATGCACGATTCCACCGCATCCTTCTCGTCCTCCAGAAAATACTCTCGAATCTCATCGGCAACCGCTTGGGTCTGCTCCAAGGTGGCGCCGGTGGGCATGAAGACCAGTGTAAATAGGATTCCCTGGTCTTCGTCCGGAAGGTAGCCGGTGGGCATTCGTATGAAGATCCAGCCCAGGCCAGCGAGAATGGCAAGGTACACGGCCACGTAACGCACTCTTCGGGCGAGCGCGTGCCCGATCAGTTTCACAAACCCATCGCGGAACCAGTAGAACCCGCGGTCGAACCAGACCAGGAACGGGCGCACGAGCCAGAACGCGTTTTCCGAGGGATCGTGGCCCTTGACCACCGGCTTGAGGATCGACGCGCACAACACGGGCGTCAGGATCAGGGCTACCGTCACCGACAAGATCATGGACGTGACGACGGTCACCGAGAACTGGCGATAGATAATGCCCGTCGAACCGGCGAAAAACGCCATGGGGCCGAACAGCGCCGAGAGCACCAGGGAAAAGCCGATCAGGGCGGTGGTCACCTGGTCCATCGACTTGGCGGTTGCCTCGCGCGGCGACAGCCCTTCTTCACTCATCAGGCGTTCGACGTTCTCCACCACGACAATCGTATCGTCCACCAGCAGGCCAATGGCAATCACCATGGCGAACATGGTCAGCATGTTGATCGAGAAGCCGAACACGGCCAGCGCGGCGCACGTACCCAGCAGCACCACGGGTACCGCGATGGTGGGAATGAGCGTGGCACGGATATTTCCCATGAACAGCCACATCACGAGAAAGACCAGCCCAATTGCCTGGAACAGGGCCTTCACGGCCTCGGCAATGGCCACGCGGACGAACGGGGTCGTGTCGTAGGGATAGACGACCCTCATGCCGGGCGGAAAATACTCGCTCATCTCCTCCAGCCTCGATCGGACGGCCTGGGCCGTGTCGAGCGCGTTAGCGCCAGGCGTTTGCCGAATGGCTAGGCCCGCGGCCGGGTTTCCGTTGAATTCCACGTTCACTCCGTAGAACTCGGTCCCCAGCTCGGTTCGGCCGACGTCTCGGACTCGCACGATGGAACCATCCGCGTTCGTGCGCAGCGGAATGGCGGCAAACTCTTCAGGCGTTTGAAGTAGGTTTTGGACCACGATCGAAGCGTTCAGACGCTGTCCTTCCACCGCCGGCGCACCGCCGAACTGACCGGCCGATACCTCCACGTTGTACGCCCGCACTCCGCGGATGACGTCTTCCACGGTCAGGCGATAATCGGTTAGTTTTTCCGGGTTCAGCCAGACTCGCATGGCGTATTGCGAGCCAAACATTTCGACCTCGCCCACCCCCGGCACGCGCGAGAGGACCTTCTCAAGATTCGACTGGCCGTAATCCTGCAGGTCGTGGTTATCCATGCTGCCGTCTTCGCAAACCAGCGAGACGATAATCAGATAGTTGCTCGTGGACTTGCTGACCTTCACGCCCGATCGCTGGACCATCTCGGGCAAACTGGCCATGGCGAGCTGGAGTTTGTTCTGGACCTTGGCCCAGGCTAGGTCGGGGTCGGTGCCCGGCTCGAACGTCAATTCGATTCGCGCGTTCCCCGCCGAATCGCTCCTGCCGGAAAGGTAGAGCATGTCGTCGAAGCCGGTCATCTTCTGTTCGATGATCTGCGTGACGCTGTTCTCGACCGTTTGCGCCGAGGCCCCGGGATAAGAGGCGGTAATGGCAATGGCCGGCGGGGCAATGGGCGGATACTGGGCGATGGGCAAGTTGACGATGGCTAGCCCGCCCAGCAGCATGATGAAGATGGCGACGACCCAGGCGAAGACCGGGTGGTCCAGAAAGAATCGTGATAACACGGCGAGTCTCCGTCAGTTCGATCTTGTGTCCGTCCGAACCATATCCGCCTGAGCCGTTCGCGAGGCGGAGTTCGGGACGCTGATCGCGTTGGCTTGGAATGGGACAGGCTTCACGGTCGCTCCGGGGCGTGCCTTCTGCGTGCCCTCGACAATCACCCGTTCGCCCTGAACCAAGCCCGACGTGACAAGCCACTGGTCGCCAATGGCCCGGTCGGTCGTGAGGCCTCGCTGCTCAACCATCCCCTCGGCATCCACGACCAGGGCGATCGGATCGCCCTTCGGATTGCGCAATACGGCTTGCTGCGGAACGAGAATCGCTTGATCGGAACGCCCCTCGTCCACCATTGCGCGGACAAACATGCCGGGCAAGAGAATTCCATCCGGGTTGGGAACGACAATTCGAAGGATGACCGATCCGGTCGTCGGGTCCACCGTCACGTCGCGAAACTTCAGCGATCCTTTCAATGGATACAAGGTGCCGTCTTCCAGGACGATCTTGACCTCGTCGGTTCCGTTTTTCTTGAGGCTGCCGTTGGCCAAGCTGCGCCGCAATCGATTGAGTTCCGAGGTGGATTGCGGCACGTCGACGAAGATGGGATCGATTTGTTGGATAGTCGCCAGGGGCGTGGACTGATAGGCCGTGACAATGGCGCCTTCGGTGACGGTGGACCGACCGATACGGCCGGAAATGGGCGCGTTCATTTCGGTGTATTCGAGGTTGATGCTCGCGGTTTCCACGGCGGCTTCTGCCTGCTGGATGGCCGCATCGGCCACTTCCACCGTCTGCCGGTCGCTCTCCACCTGGGCCTCGGCGGTTCGCAAGCCTGCCTCGGCCACGTCGACGTCGGTCGCTGCCTGATCTCGCTGCATGACGGAAATCGCCTTGGTCTTGACCAGGTTCTCGTACCGCTGGAGGTTCGTTTTCGCGAGTGCCAAGAGTGCCTCATGCCGCTTCAGGCCGGCAACGCCCGCCGCCAAAGCCGCTCTTGCGCGGTCGGCCCCCTTCCGTGCGGCGAGCAGGCTGGCGGTTGCGTTGTGCAGGGTCGCTTGATAGGGCGCCGGGTCGATTTGGTAAAGGGCTTGTCCGGCCTCCACTTGGGCACCTTCGGTAAAATGCCGCTTCTGGAGAAGGCCGTTGACCTGGGGTCTAATCTCCGCCATGAGATAGGCCGACGTACGGCCTGGCAACTCCGAGGTTAGCAACGCCTGCTGAGGCTGGATATTCACAACGGCCACCTCGGGCGGTGGCGGCGCCGGGGGCGCTTGTTGAGCCGTGCAGCCGACGACAAACAGGCTTGCCAGCAGAGCCGCCATAACCAATCGATTCCGCTTCGTCCAATTCATCAATACACTCCCGTGCCCAAAGCTTGTGCCCAAAGTTTACCGTTCAACTGGCAAGAGGGAACTGTTTCCATGCCGCCGTTTCTTTCGCCCTTAGCACGGAACGCAGTTCGCGCCGTAAAGCGAGCGACTGAAACAAGCGTTTTACAGGGAAAAATGGTAAGAAAGCATCCGCCGCTCGCCCGACCGTAAGCATTTCCCTGTAATGACCCTGTATTCATTATATGACCGTCCAGTCAGAAAGCAATAGCGGTATTTCAGTATTCAGCGGCAAGCCGATGAAAGCCCCACGAATGGGCCGCGTGTATGCAGAGGGATAATCTTTCGCAGGTTAGGCTGCCTGCGGCGAAGTGCTTTGGGTATAATAGCCTTATCGCCATCCTGCCTTCCCCATGGAGCCCGTCCCGGTGCGCGTCATTCAGTATCCCCATCCCACGCTAAGGCATCCCTCAAAGCCGCTCAAACGTGTTGACGCCGAGCTGCGAAAGATCGTGGCGGAGATGATCGAACTGATGTACGAAGAGGATGGTGTCGGGCTGGCGGCCAACCAGGTGGACCTCCCCTATCGGCTCTGCACGGTCAACCCGACCGGTAATCCCGACTGCAAGGAGCAAGAATACGTTTTCATCAACCCGGTCATTGCACGGCGGCAGGGGAACGCCGAGGCGGAGGAAGGCTGCTTGAGCCTGCCCGGCATTCACGCCTACGTTCGGCGAGCCGCGAAGGTCGTTGTGTCGGCCTATAACCTCCAGGGCGAGGAGATGCATCTGGAGCTAGACGGCCTGTTCGCTCGCGCCATCCAGCACGAATGTGACCACCTGGAAGGGATTCTCTTTGTCGACCGGCTGAGCGATCCGGCCAAGCTGGCCGTCCGAGGCGAGCTGGAAGACCTGGAGAGGCAGTTTGCCGACCAGCGCCGCCGCGGTGATATGCCCGAAGAACAACAAATCGCCCGCCGGCTTGTGGAACTCGAGTCGTTACGAACCTGAGCACGATGATTCACGTAGGCCGGAACGAGGTCGCGAGAGCGGCCTCGCGCGACTCAACCCACGACGCCGTACAGACATCGACGCGCCGCCAGGCAAACGTCCGAATCTCGACTGGAGTTCCGGCAGGGCTGGAACAATATCTTGAACTTTCTTCACGTTCTGACCAGGAGCCAACACCATGGAAATGACACTTGCGGTGGGATGTGCGTGCCGCGTGAATGTAGCAGGCACGCGCCGCGCGGCGTCTCTTCGAGCGAAGCGGTCGGCGCTTGGAGATGGCAGGATCTGGATTTGCTTTGCGCTGGTTTGGCTGATCGCGGTGGCCGGAGTTAGCGCGGAAGAAGCGGTGCCCCTGGTTGGCAACGCGTCGTTCGAGGCCGTGGTGGAAGACGGCTCGCTGCCTGTGGACTGGCACGGCGATGGGGCCGTGTTCGCTCGCGATGCACAGGTCGCTCGCACTGGCGGGGCGTCGCTCCGATATGTCAATGACGATCGGAACTGTTATCGGCTGGCCAACCGGCGCGTGCCGCTTGAGCCGGGCCGCACCTATCGCTATGGCGGTTGGGTAAAGACCCGGGACATCGCCGGGCCTGACTCAGGCGCGACGTTCTGCGTGGAATGGTCCGGCAAGGACGGCAAGTGGCTGGGCGGCTCCTACGCCGCCGGCATCTCGGGGACCGAGGACTGGACGCTCGTCAGCGGCATGGCCTGCGTGCCGGACGATGCAGACGCATGCACCTTCTCTTGCTACGTGCGGCGCGGCATGACCGGGACGGCCTGGTTCGATGACATTGAAATCGTCCGCGTCTTTCAGCCGCCCATGCAATCGATGGTCGCTTCGCCCATGTATCGAGGCCACCTCACCGCGGCCGGGCCTGAAACGATTCGAGCCGTCGCGAAGCTCGACCTGCGCGATTGCGATGTGCCCCTGGCCGATTTGCGAGTACGCGGCAGCCTGACCGCCGTCGAGGGGCGCGTGCTTGCCCAAGTGGAAGCGAAGCCGGCCGGCCAGCCGAGGCACGTGGAGCCGGTCGTGCTCGAACTGCCGGCGAGCGAGTTGGCCGAAGGCAAGTACCACCTGGAAATCGCGCTGCTTGACGCGGAGGGTACGTCGCTCCAGACCATGGAGCACCGCCTCGCGCGCATGCCGGATACCTTCAAGCCGAAGAGCCTGATTGACCAGCACGGCCGGCTGCTCATCGATGGCAAGCCGTTCTTCCCGCTGGGCATGTACTTCAGCGGCATGAAGGAGGATGAGCTGCGGGTGTACGCCCAGAGCAAGTTCAACTGCCTGATGCCCTACGGCTCGCCAAATCGCTCTGGAATGGACCTGGCGCACGACTTTGGTCTGAAGGTCATCTATTCGATCAAGGACTGGCACCATGGCTCGCAGTGGTGCCCGAAGTCGATCGGTTCGGTCGATGACGAGGAGCCGATGGTTCGCGCCCGGGTGCGGGAGTATCGCGATCATCCGGCTCTGCTGGCCTGGTACTTGAATGACGAGTTGCCGCAAAGCTTTCTGCCGCAACTTCAGTCGCACCAGCGCTGGGTGGCGGAAGAAGACCCGGATCATCCCACCTGGGTCGTCCTCTATCAGGTCAACGAGGTGGCGGCGTACGTGAACACGTTTGACGTGATTGGGACCGATCCCTACCCGATCGGCCGCAAACCGGCGTCGATGGCCGGCGAGTGGACCGCCGAGACGTTCCGCCAGGTCGCAGCCGCCCGGCCCATGTGGCAAGTGCCGCAAATCTTCAACTGGGGGAACTACGCGAAGACGGACGAGGAGCGGAGCAAAGGCCGCACGCCAACTTGCGAAGAGGTGCGAGGCATGGCCTGGCAGTGCATTGCCGAAGGAGCGACCGGCCTGATCTTCTACTCGTGGTTCGACCTGAAGCGGAACCCGGACGTCGACTTTGAAACGAAGTGGGCCGACATGAAGCGGCTGGCCGAAGAAATCGATCGAATGGCGCCCGTGCTCCTATCCGTTGAGCCGGCGGAACCGATCACCGTGGACGGCGCCCCGCCTGCCTGGCTGCACTGTCTTGTACGCGGGCACGACGGCAAGCTGTACTTGATTGCGGTGAACGATGGCGACGGAGAGGGGGACGTAACTTTCCGCCTGCCCGCCGGAGTCAAGACCGTGCGCGAGATGAGCGCGGACCGTGCCCTTGAGTCTGGCGACCGAACCTTCCGCGACCGGCTGCCCCCGCTGGCGGTCCATTTGTACGAAATTACCCTGGACCGGTAGACGAAGTGAAACAACCCGAAGAAGCAATATCGTCATGAATGGATACGAACGGATTCTCGCCATGTTCGAGGGCAAGCCGGTAGACCGCCTGCCCCTGATGCCCATTACCATGATGTTCGCGGCCGATCAGGTCGGCGCGACGTATGGGCAATACGCATCGGACTACCGCACGCTGGTCGAGGCGCAGCTTGTCACGGCCGAGCGGTTCGGTTTTGATTATGTATCGTGTATTTCGGACCCGGCTCGCGAGGCGGCTGACTGCGGCGCGCCGGTGCAGTTCTTCCCGGACCAGCCGCCCACGGCGGACGAAGTCCACTCCCTGCTGGCCGACAAGA
Source organism: uncultured Planctomycetaceae bacterium (assembly GCA_964487655.1). Taxonomy (GTDB): domain Bacteria; phylum Planctomycetota; class Planctomycetia; order Pirellulales; family Thermoguttaceae; genus PWXP01. The sequence continues at coordinate 4,964 of CAZASB010000013.1, read as the reverse complement.
CGAAGCTGGCCGGGCTCCGCGTGCCCGATCCGCTGGGCGGCGGCCGCATGCACGACCGGGTCCAAGCAGCGGCCCTGTTTCGCCAGCGCGTGGGGGGCGAGAAGCTCATCGAAGGTTGGATCGAAGGCCCCTGCGCCGAGGCCGCCGACCTGCGCGGCATCAACCGGCTGATGACCGACTTCTTCGACGACCCGGTCTTCGTCCGCGATCTGTTCGAGTTCTGCATCGACATGGGCGCTCGGTTCGCCAAGGCCCAGGTGGATGCCGGCGCCGACCTGATCGGGCTGGGCGACGCCGCCGCCTCGCTCGTCGGTCCTCAGCTCTATAACGAGTTCGTACTGCCCTACGAGCGCCGCCTGATCAACGCGATCCACGCCATGGGTACCCGCGTACGCTTGCACATCTGCGGCAATATCGGCCGCATTCTCGGCGGCATCGGCACGCTCGGTTGCGCAATGGTGGACGTCGACTCCATGGTCCCGCTCTCTCGATGTCGCGAGGCGATGGGTCCCGAGCAGGTGCTAGCCGGCAACATCGACCCGGTCAAGGTTCTTCGTAATGGCACGCCGGAGTCCATCACGGTCGCCCTCCGTCAATGCCGCGCCGACGCCGCCCCCCGCTACATCGTTGCCGCCGGCTGTGAAGTCCCCCGCGACACGCCCGAGGCCAACCTCCGGGCCCTATGCGCCTTTGCCGGCGAGTGATATTGCGGCCGCAAGCCAGAGGCATCTGTAAGGCCCCTGACCGATGTGTCGTACTTCGGACGAAACAGGCTCAGGCGCGCTGCTACTGCCGGCGTCGCACGGGGCGGATGGGGATCCGGTCGGCGTCGGCGTGCGGCGCGGCGGCCGGCGGGGTGTGCGGCGTGGTGGACGATGGCGGCGGAGCAGATTGGGGGTCAGTGTGCGGCTGCGGCGGGGTGGGCTGCCCCATATCCATGTCCTCGCCGAAATAGTACTTGCGCGCCTCGGCGTGTCCAAGCACCTCTTCGCGCGAGCCGTGGCACAGTACTTGCCCGTCCTTGATCACGTAGCTGCGGTCGGTGATTTGCAGCGTCTCGCGAACTTGGTGGTCGGTAATCAGGATGGAGATGCTTGACTCGCGCAGCGCGCGGACGATCCGTTGGATACTGGCAATGGTCACCGGGTCGATGCCGGTGAACGGCTCGTCGAGCAAGATGATCTTCGGGTTCGAGACGAGGCAGCGGGCGATTTCCAGGCGGCGGCGCTCGCCGCCTGAAAGCGACATGGCCATCGACTTGCGCAGCCGCGCGATGTCGAACTGTTCGAGTAGTTCATCGCACCGCGCCCGCCGCCGCTTGCGGTCGAACCCGAGCATCTCCATCACGCCCAGCAGGTTTTTCTCGACCGTGAGCTTGCGGAAGACGCTCGATTCCTGGGCAAGATAGCCCATGCCGCCGTCGCGGCAGCGTCGGTACATGGGCCAATTTGTCACGTCCTTGCCGCCCAGAATGACTTCGCCCGCATTCGGCTCGATCATTCCGCACGTCATGCGGAAGCACGTGGTCTTGCCAGCGCCGTTGGGCCCTAGGAGCCCGACGATCTCGCCTTCGTCAACTCGGAAATCGACCTGGTCGACCACTCGTCGGGTACCGTAGACTTTCACCAGTCCATGGACTTCAAGCATGATGGTATCCTACCGGACGAATCCCATTCCTTCAAAATTGGGAAAGAACGGGAACGGAATGGGCGTTCCCGGAATACGATCCCACGAGTGCGGCCAGTAGATCAGAATCGCCCTGCCGATCAGGGCATCGCGATCGACGTAGTGCTTCGGTCCGTTCGGGCCCGGTTCGGACCAGAGCCGGCCGTCCTTGCTTCGCAAGCTGTTGTCGCCCAGCATGAAGAACTGATCCTCTCCCAACTGGAAGACTTCCTGGTGCTGACCATTGTACGACGACCGCGAGTTCTGCGCGTTCTGGTAATCGCTGACCGTGCCCATGCCATTGACACTGCTGGCGGCGATGTAGTACACGTCGCGCCAGAGTTTCAGATCGGTTACCTGCATCGCGCAGGCGAGCGAGCCGACCGCGGCCGGTTCGAGGTCGGCCTCGGTGGGCACACTGTTGCCCAGTTCGGGATAAGTGGTCGGCATGTCGAACTCGATACAGCGATTATCCACCCAGACGTAGAGCTTGTCGTCACAGTTAGCCAGGCGTAAGCGGTAGGTTCCAGGTCCCTGCAGTCGGGTAGACGCCTTTGGTTGCCAATCGGGCTTATCGACGATGGACAGGGTCGCCTGACCGGTGGCCACGTCGAAGTGGATCTGAAACCGCACGCCCCCTTCGATCAACTGGAGGATCACCTCGCCCGTGTCGGACAGGACTTTTACCGTGCATTCAAGCGCCAGGTCGCCCACCCAATGACTGCCGAGGACATCGTCCCGCAAGGACTCCAGGGAGCTTGCTCGACCGGTGTTGTATGCAGTGAAATCGCGGATCAACTGCGGTTCGGGCTGCCTGTGGGGCGGCAGTTGTCCATCGGACCCAATCAACTGCCAGTCATCGAACGATGGCACTCGGTGTAGATACCGAAGCCAGGTTTTCTCTGGGTTTGAACCGTCAGTTTGGAACGCGAGGCAGCCGTCCGGATCGACGGCATCAAACCGGCCGACAGCGCCCGGCGCCTCGGCCCCTTCCCATCGCGACGGGAATCCACGAGCCGCAAGACTCGGCGCATACTGGTTGTCGAAAACCAACTGAAGCATGGCCAGCAGTTTGGCCGGCGGCTTGCTCGCGATGTTCGGAGGCTCGGTGCCCTCCTCGGCCGCGATGTGGATGTCGCCACCCCGGATGATCACCGTCTCGCCAGGCAGGCCAACAATCCGCTTGATGTAATTCGTCACCGCGTTACCCGGATATTTGAATACGGCGACATCCCATCGCCGTGGCTCGGCGAACTGGTACGCGAACTTGCCCACCAGGATGCGGTCGCCGCTGTAGGACGGATAATTTTGCCCCCGCGCATTGCTCCGCCGCAGGTCGGCCGTGTACCGGCACATCGGACACGTACCCGCTCCTACGTAATGCCCCGTCGGACGGTTCGTTTCCTGGTCGACTTCCTCGCTGGCGCTGATCTGGCACCAATGCCCGCAGACTGGGCACTGATAGTCCTTGTGCCGTCCCATGAGGGTTGGCGCCATCGAGCCAGTCGGAATGACGAAGGCCTCCGCCTCGAACGTGCGGAACAGGAAAGCCAGGACAAACGCAATCACGACGGACTCCACCGTCTCGCGAATGGCCGCCTGCGAAAACATCCCGCCTTTCTCCTGCCCGGTAGGCTGGTTCTTCGCCAGATGCTTGCTTCCTGCTGGCTGGACGGCTACGGCCTTGGCGCCGCGATTGCGTTGCTGGATTGACTTGCGTTTCGACATGGACTCGTTGCTTGAAAGGGGGCGGGACAATATATCTATGGAATATACTGCATCCGAGCCGGATTGGGAACCTGGAATTGCCATGGTCCCAGGCGGACTTGCCGCATGGGCAGATAGACCAGAAGCGGCCTGCCCACCAAGAGTCCAGCCGCCACCCCGGGGCCTCCGGGCCAACTTCGGCTATCCTCCGAAATGGGGCTGTTGTCGCCCAGGACGTAGAACTCGTTCGATCCAAGTCGGACGGGACCGTGGAACCCCCATCGGGCGTGAATCCCTGTTGGCCTGGTGTAATAGACGTCGCGGAACACGCATAATCGCTCGATCGCCGCTCCTAATCGCATCACGCCAAGGTGGAAAGGTTCCGTTATCGCGGAATCGCTTCCTTCCTTCGGCTTGTACGACCACTCGCCAACAACTTGCCGGTTGGCCGCGACCATGAACTGCCGGTCGATCGTGGAGAGCTCCAGTTGGACCGGACCGATCGGAGTCGGTAGTCGGCCCCGCCCGCTGGGCGGCACCCGGCCGTCGAACGCCATTTCATAGCGGCCGGCGGCCGGCCAGAGCCGAAACTCGAACTCCGTCGCCCCGTTGGTCATTCGCACGACAAACATGCCATCACCCCAGGTTTCTATCAGGTCGAGGCTCAGCAGCAGGTCACCGACCGGCGAGACCTCTTCGACGCGGCGCGGGTGCGTCTGGTTGTAACCGCACGTATCGTCGATGGGCACGACCTCAACCTGCCCGGGCTGGTTTGCGAGCCGGTGCCAATGCCGATAGACGAGCCAATCGACGGCGTCTTGATCCGTGGAAAGCGCTCGGGCAACGCGGCCACCATGCATTCCCCATTGACTCGACGCATCCAGGGCAACCCACCTCGCCGGAGGCGCGGGCTCCTGGGTCGGTTCGTGGCTTGTGTCGTGGACGGCCATGGCCATCAATCGCTGCTGGTCCAGCGTCTTTCGTTGGATCTGGCCGTCGACATACACGTCGCCATGGCGAATCTCGATCCGCTCCCCTGGCAGGCCCACGACCCGCTTCACGCAAATCTGTTCCGCCTGCTCCGGATGCCGAAACGCGACGACTTCCCATCGTCGAGGCGAACGCGTCGAGTAGGCCGAGCGATCCAGCAGTAACCCGTCGCCGGCCAGATCGGCCAAATCGTCCACCGCGTTCTCGACATGGCCACAATTCGGGCACACGGCGCGAACGGGGGCCATGCTCACCTCCGAGCCGCAAGGAAAGACGTAGCGACAGTCCGTGCAGGTTACCTGCCGGTGCATACCCAGCAGAGAGGGCGCCATGGAACCGCTATCGACCCGATTGGGGACAAGGACTCCCTGGAGGCACCAACACCGCCAGAGAAGCACGCCGATGACAATCAGGGCGACACGTTCGATAAGAGACCTGAGTGACATAGTATGTTTAGGGGGTAACTGTCGGCGTTTCAATTTCGTAACCGTTCACAGGGGGACTGTCCCCTTCGCATTTAGCGGCGAAAACTATCTGCGCCGCCCCTTGAACGGTTACCCAATTTCGAAGTTCAGGTGGTGGATCGAAGCCGAAACTCGAAT
>CAZASB010000012.1:0-33447 GCA_964487655.1 uncultured Planctomycetaceae bacterium | reverse complement strand
GCCTGCGACACACCACGGTCGGCCGAAGTAAAGTTGTCTACGCATGTTCCGAAGCCTCGGTGCTCGGGGGAGACGGAGCGATGGAGATCGCGGGCCGCCCTTCTTCGCAGCCCCGGGGAAAACCCCGCCAGCCGCTCGGACACGGCGAACCCGCAAACTCACCCTAGTCGATGCCGTCAACATAATCGGTACATTCTTCCAGCCACTTTAGCCTGGATTTTGACATTGGATTCCGACCCCGGTCCACAGGAAGTGCTATTGTCTTATAATGGTCGTCTGTTTCGCGCAATGGAGGCGGCCGATCGCGGCCTCGACGTTCGAGATTGCGGGCGGCGCATTGCATACACCCAACATGAGGAGATTGATCGTGGCAAAAGAACCTGAAAAGTCTGAAGACAGGACGACAGAGGCATCGGTGCCGGCAGCAGCCGCAGGCCAGCAGCCGCAGCAACGAACGCAGGTGGACATTGACGATTCCAAAGCGACGGCATGCTATGCGAATTTCTGCCGGGTTACCGGAACTCCTGAGGAATTGATTATCGACTTCGGCGTGAATTCGCAGCCGTTCGGCGTACCGACCAGCCCAATTCCCGTGACTCAGCGGATCATTACGAACTTTTTCACGGCCAAGCGAATGCTGCATGCATTGACGCTGACCATTCAACGCCATGAGGCTGCGTTTGGTGTCTTGGAAACCGACGTTCAGAAGCGAGTTCGGCCAGGCGTCATTTCCCAGGCGCAGACCCCGCCGCCGGGCCGTTAGGAATCGCATCCATCAGTCGTTCTTCACACGCCATCGCCGAAGCCATTCGGCAGCGGCGTAAACGGCTGCGCCGACGGCGATTCCTAGTGCGTTCGCTGCAAAGTCGTCAAGCGAAACGAACCGATGCGGCACGAACCCTTGGAGCGACTCCACCACTGCCCCATACAGGATGAGCAATGCCAGCGTTGCCGGCGTTGATAGTGGCGGGCGGCTTGCCAAAGTCAGTGTGCTGAGCAGAATGAATGAGCCCACGTGCGCGGCGGTTGAATAGGCCGACAGCGAGACGCCGCGCAGGCCGACCAACGCTTCCGGATTCGACGAGAGCATCAATGCCGTAACCATGGCCCATGAACACACGCACAGGACGCGCACGGTCCAAAGTGTAATGTGATTTGTGCGTTTCATCTGGGCTCTCCCACACTCAAAAGCTGCTCAGGCGGCCACGGGCTTGTTCAGCCCAGGGGCTATCGGGCGAGTGATCCAGGAAGGCGTGCCAGTGGACTTCGGCGTCGGCGCGGCGGTCGAGTTCGTCGAGCGTCCGGGCCAGGTGGTAGTGCGCGTCGGCATAGTCTGGGTGATACCGAAGCGCTCCTTCAAACGCCGCTACCGCCAGGTCGCGATGCCCTTGCTCAGCTAGTACGCAGCCCAGGTTCGCGCGGGCCTCGACGTAATCCTCGTCCAATTCGATGGCCATGTAGTAGCGTTCGCGCGCGCCGCAAGGATCGTTCATGCGATACAGGAGTTCTGCCAGAAGGAAGCAGAGTTCCGGCCGGGGGCCTTCGGCGACCATCGCCGCCCGGTATATGTCGGCGGCGGCTTCGAGATGGTCGCCCTCCTCCAGTTCAGCGGCGGCATCCAGCATGTCGTTGCGGCTGGGCGGGCTTTCCGGTGGAAACGGAAGACTGACGGCGGCCGACGTACCGCGAGCCGAGCCTTCCGATTCACTCTCCGTGTCAAGCATCGAGGGCACCGCCTCGAAATCGAACCGCAGTTGTCCGCCCGGTTCGATCAGCCCGTCTCCCTCGCGTAGAAGAATATCCCGCCCTTGGACAATAATCGAAAGCTGTGCAAGCGGCCGGTCCACGTGAGGCAAATACCGGGCCAGCTCGGCAAGCTTTCGCTCGATGGCGGCAGGCGAGGCACCGGCTGCCAGCAGTTCGGCCAAGCGGCGCGCGGTGGCTACTTCCTGGAAGTCGAAGTATGGCAGACGGCGTACCTCGCGTGCCGGGTGGATGAGCCCACGGCGATGCCAACGCCGGACCACGGCTACCGAGACGCCAAGCAGGTCGGCCAGCATGGCCGGCGTGTATAGGCGCTGGATGTCCTGTTCCCGGTCGACCAGCCCCAGTCGCTGCCAGAGTACGGTTTCCGACAGGATCTCGATGGCATTGGAATCGATAGCAGCCCGCGTTTGGGCATCGAACCAGACGTCGAGTTCAGCGGAATCGAAGGCGGGCAAGTCATCCTCACCCACCACGGCCAGATGCACGGACGGGTCCGGCCGATCGACCACGACCGCTCCGTGCTGGCGGAGCAACTGCGCCGCATCGCGACGCGCCATGCTTGCCAATTTTCCGACAAACACCACGCGTTTTCCTTCCAGCATGCTCGACATATCGCGCGGCGCGTTCATCCTTGCCTACCTATCCACCGGGAATCCGGTTCAATATACCGGTTCCGTTCCGTTGGACGAGGACGACGGCGAGCTACCGTTGTCAGGACTGGGAGCCTCTTCGACGGGGCGAGGTATGGGTGCATCGGGGCCAAGTCGGGGCGGTTCGTCGGCGGCGCCGGTCGCCTTGCTAGGCGCGGTCTCGGTTGGCGCCGGCGGCGCAACGGGCGCTCGCGCTGGAGTGGGTGCCACAACCGGCGCCGGAGCGGCAATCGGGCTGATTGGCATTCCGCACGGATCGAGCGGAACTCGGCAAGCCACCACTCGCGGCACGTAGTACGTGTAAGTGATCGGCGTACGTTTCTCGACTTGGTGCGGCACTTGCACCGTCTGCTGATACGTCTCCATGCGGCACACCTGTTGCGGCACGCGCTCCACGCGTTGCTCGTACACCATGCGGTGCGTCGTCACGGGAATGCGACGGGTTTGCTGTTCGGTGACCATGCGGCATACCTGAATCTGCACTTGCTGTTCGACTCGCTCGACCACGGGCTTGGTGACCGTGTACGGAACCCTGCGGACTTGCTCTTCTTGGACCCAGCGGCACACCTGGACTGGTACCTCGCGGCATACTTGCTGCTGCTCGTAACGGACCTGCTGGACCGGAATTTGCTCGACGATGGTTTCAGGACGATAGGTGGTTACCGGAATCTGTTGCGCTACAAGGTTCGGCTGCCACACCTGCTGCACCTGATACCGGCCCTGAACGTCTGGAACCCAGTACAGGCCACCTGTACGGAAGACAACCTGACCCGTTAGCGGGTCGACCTGCGAGCCGGCCGACAGCCATCGCAGCCGATTCCGAACGGTTGGCGGTTGCATGACCACCTGCTGCGTTGCGCAGCCTTGGTCGACGTATTGGGTAACGCACGAGGTGACCGGTCGCATGACGGTCCGCGTTTGCGATCGCACGGCCGTCTCGACCACGGGGCGCGAGACGGTGTGGCACTCCTGCCGAGTTTGCGTTTCCCAAACCGGACGCGATACCGTGTAGCGTTCTTCACGCTCGGCCGTTTCCTGGACGTACCGAACGCGATTGAAGCTCTGGTCGCGCACCTGGGTTTCCCATACGGGGCGCTGGACCGTGTAGGTTTCGTCGCGATACGACGTTTCCGCAACCGGCTTGGCCACCGTGTAGGTTTGCTCTCGGTAATTCGTTTCCCACATGGGCCGCTGGCAGGTAACCTGCCGCTGTTCTAGTACGGTCTCGTAATCAACGCGGTAGGCGGTTTCGTGCCGCTCGTCATACACCGTCTGGTACACGATCTGGTACGTCTGCCCACTGGGGACGACGAAAGAACTGCTGGAACAGCAGACCTGTGCCGCGACGGGCATGGCAATGAGTACCATCGTGACAACCATCGAAACTCGTAAAAGAGCGTTCATTACACGTTACCTCTTTAACCTCGCCCAGGAATAGTACGGACATCCTCGGGAATTTCCGGGGAAACATCTCCATATTGGCGCACGTACGCCCTGTGAAACCATAGTGCGCAGTTCACGCGCCATTAGTCTAGTTTGCCAGATAATCGACAGTTAGGCAAATGGTCGCAGTGTGGGCTCTCTGGACTTTTTGACGTAACTCGTTACTGGTAGGAGGCTTACGCGAATAAAATAATCTAAAGTTTCCGTGGCCGTCTGCCGCACGCACATGGCTGTTGGCGGGCAACCGTTTCCTAAACCGCGCCACCGCTACAAGCGGCCACCTGCACGTGCCACAAATTCGGAACGGGTGGCCTCTGGCGGACTGTTGATTTAGTGTCGTTCCGCATCTCCGAGGCGGAATATCTTGGGGGCTTCCACTGGAAGCCCCAAGATCTAGCGTCTCGGAGAGACGCGTCAACATTAAAATCAACAGACCGCTGGCGTGGGCTGCCGATGTTTTGCGAATGGTTACCTCTGGTCCAGCATGATGCGGTAAGCAACAATAGTGCGATGCATTGCCTTGACTTCACCTTACCGACCCCTGCCGAAAACTTGGCGCTCGACGAAGCGTTGCTTGACGAGGCCGAGGCGGCGTCTGCTTCCGTGGAAACCTTACGCATGTGGGAGTCGCCCGAACTGGTCGTGGTGGTGGGCCGATCGTCCGAATTGAACCGAGAGGTTAACGTACCCTACTGCCACGAGAAGGGCATTCCCGTGCTTCGCAGGCCCAGCGGGGGCGCGGCGGTGGTCTTGGGACCGGGATGCCTCATGTATGCCCTTGTGCTCAGCCGCGAGTTGCGGCCGGAGATCCGGCGAATTGACGAAGCTCACCAGTATGTGTTGGGAAGAATTGTCGCCGCGCTGGCCGAGCATGTGCCGAGGATCGCGTACGCCGGAACGAGCGACTTGGTGCTGGCTCAGGGTAACGCGTCTGACCCGCGGTTGCTGAAATGCTCTGGCAACAGCGCGCGAGTGAAGCGGCGACATCTGCTCTATCACGGCACGCTGCTCTACGATTTTCCCATCGAGCAGGTTGGCTCCTGCCTTCTCATGCCGCCACGTACGCCCGACTACCGTGCGGGACGAAGGCACGACCGATTCCTCGCGAATCTTCCGCTAGAGCGCCAGACAATCTGTTCGATGCTCGCCCAGGCGTGGTCCGCTGACGAACCTACGCCTGCCTGGCCGCGGGCACGCACCGCGAGTCTCGCCGCCGGGAAATATTCCCGGCATACATGGAACGAATACCGGTGAGCATCCGCGATCGACAATCGCCGGACGGACGGGGGGGCGACTCGCCGGCACGGCCGAGTTGCCGTAACGCAGGGCTGGAACTATTCTGCCACGGAAGGGCAGGATACTCCCGCGCCGGCGTCGCAATCGGGCGAACTGCTTGAGGGGCTGAAGCACGAGAACCTTCGTTTCCAGCATGAGCAAGTCGAGCAGCTTCAGGAACTGTACGAGAATGTTAAGGGCGGCGTCGAGGCGTCGGTCGCGTTCTGAGTCGCGGGGCGTCCAGGACACGGCGGGACGCCGTTGCCTCGTTGGGTGATCTTGTCGCCTTCCCTGGCTTCCTGCTCGATTTGCGTTTGCTCCTGGGCCGACTATACTCGTTAGTAGGTTCTGAGTGCGCGCAATCCGTGAGTGAACTGCTGCCACCATGTCTGACCATATCTCCCCCGACCTGTTCCCACTGCCGTTGACTGTGTGGGAACTATACATGTTGCTCGACGATCGGCCGGCATATCCGATGACGTCGGTGATTGACGTGCAGTTGAGCGGTTGGCTCGACGAGGACGTGTTCCGCGCTGCTTTGGACAAGGTTCTTGAGCGTCATCCGCTGCTGAACTGTTTGGTCGAGCGGCGTCGGCTGGGCGCGCCGTGCTGGGTGCTCGCGCCGCAACTGAAACCGATGCTCGACTGGGGGCCGGCGGATGCACCGCGGTACTGCCCCGACGGCGTGGCAATCGACCTCCGGCGTGAATTGGGCGTGCGGATTTGGGTGCGCCAGGGCGAGCGGGAGGCGACCGTTACCTTTCAGCTTCATCACAGCGTGTGCGATGGGGTGGCGATTATCGAGGTAATTGGCGACCTGCTGGCGGCTTACGGGATGCTCGTGACCGAGGATGGCCAGAAGCCGCGGCTGGCCCCGCTCGATCCGGCGAAGTTGCGGCTCCGCGAGCGATTTGACCACGCCCATGGGCCCACCGCAACTCCCTGGCGCGACTTCTGGGCCAAGCAATGGACACAACTGGACTGGTTCCTGTTCGCTCCCAAACCGATTTTACCGCTGGCCGAATGTCGGGGGCAGCTCCAGACGGACGGTCCGCCGGAATTGCCCGGCAACATCATGCATGTGCTCAATAAGGCCGAATGGAAATCGTTCCGTCGCGTGGCCGATCGTCGCGGCATCTCGACCAACGAACTACTGGTGCGAGATCTGTTCCTGACTCTGGACCGGTGGAACGCCCAACAGAACCCGAGCTGGCGAGGTCGGCTACGCATCACGATGCCCGTGAGCCTGCGAGAACTGGAACACGAGGGCATGCCGGCGACAAATCTGGTCAGTCACGCATTTCTTACCCGAAAACGCGATGCCTTTCGCGACCCGGAGCAACTGCTCGCGAGCGTTCATGTAGGAACTGAGCGGATTATACGTCAGAAGCGAGGGCTTTGGTTCTTGAAGGGGATTGAGTTTGTCCGTTGGGCTCCGCCCCTGAAACCGTTACTCGATCTGGGCCGCTGTTTTTCCTCGTCGGTGTTGACGAACCTGGGCAACCCCGTACGCCGTTTCACGGCCAAATTTCCTTACGAGTCGGGTCGGGCGGTCGTGGGAAATCTGCGACTTCTGAGCATCGTGGGCGCTCCTCCTGTTCGACCGAAGACTCGGGCCGTGTTCGGTCTGACTACGTGCGGCGGCGAACTGATGATCGCCACGCGCTGCGATCCGTTCCTTTTCAGCCCAGACGAATCAGCCCAGCTCGCAAGCCTGTTCGGCGAACAGATCCGGAAAACCTCGAGTGAAACCTTGGCGGCGGCATAAGGAATGGCGCGGCTCTTCCGCTTCTGGGTATAAACCAGTTGGCCGGGCACCAGAGTTCTGTCTGAAATGGCGGACGGCACGATCGAAGCCGTAGCAGGCAATCTGGTCAACTAGGTGTGGTGCGGAATCACAACCGTTCAGCCTCGTCAAAGACTGCATTGAACAACTGCCGCGTTTCGCAGGTAATGCAGTGGAACTTGGTGAGTAGGTCGCCGACGCTGGAGCAGTTCAGCAGATGGGCAAGCTTGTTCAGTTCGGTCGGGTCGTTCGGCAGACGGTTGCGGTGGGTGGCGTTCATTAGTGACAGCCGACCCTCGATGCCGCGCAGGCAGCGGTAGCTCCGATCGAGCTTACTAGCATGATCGTCGGCCAGAAGTCCCGCTTCACGTAGGCGGCCGAGCGCGTCGAAGGTGTTTGGCGTGCGAATTGCCGGGATCTGGCGACCGTGCTTCAGTTGGAATAACTGCACTAGGAACTCGACGTCAACGATTCCGCCGGGACCCCGCTTCAGGTCCTGTTCCGTGGCGGTCTCCTCCAAGCGGTGCCGCATTCGCCGTACCTCGTCGGCGTCGGCGCGGCGCCAGCGGTGGTCGAACGCGGCGCGCCCGACTGCCCGGATTGCCAGCTTGGCGGCACGGCTAGAGCCATGCACGACCCGCGACTTGCACAGTGCTTGTCGTTCCCACAACTGCCCCTGTCCTTTGGCGAAATAGCGGGCGAACTCGTCGATCGAGATGGCCAGTGACCCGCTGCGGCCGGTGGGGCGTAGCCGGACGTCGATCTCGTACAGCCGTCCGTACACGCTCAGCCGGCTGGTGGTCGTGATAATGCGCTGTCCCAACTCGCTGAAGAAGTGCTGGTTGCTAGTAGCCGTATCCGACGCCCCCTCGGTCTGGCCATCGGCCTCGAAGAGGAACACCAGGTCGAGGTCGCTATGGTAGTTCATCTCCAAGCCGCCGAACTTCCCCATGGCCAGGACGACAAGCTCGCACGGCTTACCCTTGCGATACCCGTCGCCCACAAGCGGACGACCGAACTTCGTGGTCAGTCGGCTGAACTCGCGATCAATGATCTGATTGAGGCACACCTCGGCGATATGCGAAAGCGTCGTCGTAGTTGCCTGCACGTCTTCCTTCCCCAAAAGCTCCCGAATGCCCACGCGAAGCTGCTGGTCGTTGCGGAACGCGTGCAGGATGGGGTCGAGGTCTTCCGCCGCGCGGGAAAGCTCGCGCAGGGTCCCGTCCAGAAACTCGCGGTCGGGCAGCTTGTCCAGTACGAGGCTGTCCATCAGGCCATCGATCATCCCGGGACTACTCGTGAGAATATTGCACAGGTAAGGGCTATACGCGCAAAGCTCCACGTAGAGCCGCAGGCTCGGTTCGTTGAAGCTGAACAGTTCCCAGAGCACGCCCTTCCCGCCCAGCGATGCGCTGACGTTGTCTAGGTTCACGAGGGTCGAATCGGGATCCGGTGTCGCCGCGATGGCGCGGAGAAGCTGCGGGGCGATTGCCGCCAGGAAGTGGCGGCATCGCCGCGTCGAGAGGAACCCGCTGCGTTCTTCCGTGAGCGACATGAGGTTGCGATACGCCTGCTTTACATCGCGAAAGGAGTAGCGGCCCAGCACGTCGGCAATGTGGGTCTCGCCGGGATCGGGATCGAGCACGAGATCCGATTCGGCCTCGGTCGTCGTGTCGTCGCGAAAGGCGTCATTGAGCAGGTGGTCCAGGATGCGACGGTTCAGATCAGTGCGTTGGGCGAAGTCGGCCTCGAACTGGGTCAGCGCGATGCCATGACCATTATCGCGGTAGCCCATGCGAAGGGCTAGCTTTCGAAGCTCCTCGCGCTGACTGGGCAGCGTGTGCGTCTGAAGGTCGAACATGATCTGGAGCAGGTGCTCGATGCGGCGAAGGAATCGATAGTTGCCTTCCAGGATCGACCGCTCCAGGTCGCTCAGGCAGCCCACCTTTTCCAACTGCACGATGGCGTCGAGCGTATTGCCCGCGCGGAGTTCGAGCAAGTCGGCGCCGTTGAGCAGTTGGAGAAACTGGATAACAAACTCGATATCGCGAATGCCGCCGCGACCGATCTTCACGTCGCGCGTATTCATGCCGCCTCGATGCGACTGCCGCTCGATGCGGCGTTTGAGCGCCTTGATGCCACTGATATCAGCTCGACTGAGGTATCGCCGGTAGATCCAAGGCGCAAGTTGGTCGAGCAGTTCCTGGCCGAAAGCCAAGCTTCCCGCGACGGGACGCGCCTTGATGAAGGCCTGTCGCTCCCAAGTCCGCCCGCGCAAATCGTAGTAGCCCAACGCTTGCACCATACTGGGGCACATCTTTCCCCGCGCGCCCTCGGGTCTCAGTCGCAGATCGACACGCCAAGCGGCGCCGAGATCGGTAGGTTCGGTCATAAGCCGGGTGATTTCGCGGGCGAGTGCGTCGAAGAACTCGCCATTGCCAATGGACCGGTGGCCATCCGTTCGACCATCCTCGTCGTAAAGGTAGATCAGGTCGATATCGCTCGAATAGTTCAGCTCCAACCCACCAAGCTTCCCCATGCCAAGGATGGTGAATCGGGCCGGGCATCCGTCGGGCCGCAAGGGAGTGCCTTGCTGGCGACCGAGCGTTCGGCCGGCGGCGCGAAGCGCGCCTTCCAGCAACGCGTCTGCCAAGTAAGATATTTGTGTCGTGACGGTTTGCAGCGGCTGTCCTCGCACGATGTCGCCATACGCGATGCGCATGGTTTCCCGGCGTTTGAAACGCCTCAACGCCCGTAAAACCGCACCGTCCGACTCGAGCGCCTCGACCTCGGCGACCAATTCGCCGACAAGGGTAGCTCGTGTGACCGTCCGTCCCTCGGTGATACGGAGCAGATCGAAGATTTCCGGGTCAGTCACTAGGAGGTCACTGAAGTGCTGGCTGGTGGACAGAATATGGATGAGCGTTGGTAGGGCGGCGTGATCTCGTTCGAACAAGGCGCCCAGGGCCAAGGGACTCCGCGAGGCGCCGACGAACCGGTCCAGGTTGTTCATTGCCATGTCCGGATCAGCGCAGCGAGGGAGGCACTGTTCGAGTTGCCCCACAATCACCATGAGTAAGTCCAGAGTGACGCCAGCCTCGGCGATGTGGACAAGGGCGGCGTGCGCGTGCTTCACGTCCACCACGCCGAGCGACCGAAGCCAAGCGTCGGCCGTCGCGGGGTTGTCAAGATAGTTCTTCAGTACCGCCGTGTCGTTCATTGTCCAATCAGCCGCCGGCGCGAATAATCCTTGCCACAGCCTTGACCATGAGGCCATCCACTCCACAACCCGACAGCGACGGAACCGCTCAGCCTGCCCCGGAGTTGCCCGGCTCGGTACAACGGGCAACTGCGGCCGCAGCTCGCCTGCCGACCAACAGATAATAGTAGTACAAGGCCAGGTCCGTGGCAACCATCGTAAGATTCAGTAGGTAGAGGGCGATGACCCAATCGTAGGAGACCAGCAGTTTATGCATGATTCCGCTGAGATACCCCAGGCAGACAATCGCCAGGAATAAAGGGCTCTTGCCATCCACCATTCCGGAGCTTACCGTCTTGGCGATCGAAATCGGCCAGCTTATTCCGAAACAGACGAGCATGAACGCTTCAAAGAGACTCATAACGGATTCCCGGTCCCGGATTCACCGCCAGTTTTTCCGCAAACCTCGCGGCTGATATCTACTTGACCAAACATTGCACTATACGGTTGACTGGATGGGTTGTCAATTGCCAGAAAAGAGGGGGCCAGGAGGACTGCAACGTCGCGGAATGGGAGGGCAAAGCTCCTGCTGAGCCGAATTCGGCGAGGCATGTATTCTTGCTTTGCGGCTTAGCAGGCGCTTCGTTCTACCAAATAATACGCGGCAGATCTTGCGGTACGAATCGCCGAGATTGCGGCCGTCAACGCGAGACGAACCAAGCCTTCCATCGTCGAACGCGTTCGGTGGTGGTGGGTAGGTTGCCGTCGGGCGAGAGCGACTTGTCTTCGCCTACCGTGCGCGGCAACGCGGCCAGGGCGGCTCGTATTATGCTGACTCGGTCGTCGAGCAGCCGCATGAGGGTGGGCGTGAATACGGGGTCGGACAGTTCGCCCATCTTCTCCGCTACGCGTCGCCGCACGGCGGCATCGCGGCTGTGGGCCAGCCGCTCCAGGGCGGCAATTCCACTGGGATCGTCGAGTTGCACCAAGGCCAGTGCCGCCTCGAGTTGAAGTAAGTCGTTGCCGACGCGCAGCAGTTCGGTCAGAGCACCGGCGTCTGCGGCGTGCCCGCAGGCGCCCAATGCCTGCACGGCAGCCGCGGCCACCGAGTCGGCCTCATCGTCGACGGCGGGCAGCAGTACTGGGGTGTGCTTGGGATGGGGGTGCGCCGCTAGGTGCAAGCAACCGCGACGCCGCACTTCGGCTGCCGCATGACCGACGGCCGCGTAGGCGATGCGATGTGCCGCTTCACTCTCGTCCTGGGCGACGGCCGCAAGGACGCTTTGAAACACCAGCGCGTCAGCCTCCGGCGTTACGAACCGGCACAACCGTTCAACCGCTAGTCGCCCGAGAGGTTCTTTTTCCGCCAGGGCAGCCAGTTCGGTCGCCCCGCGCCGCCGCTCGGTTACATCGGTCGTCTCCATGCGAGCAAGCAGCGCAAACGATAAATGCATCTTGGGCAGCGCGTCCTGATACATCAATTCAGGCACCGGTCGCTGGTATTCGATGGCCAGTACTTCCAGTGCTTCGATGGCGACTGGACCAATCGCAACGAGTGCGACCGTGTCTTCCTGCTCAAGCAGCCGTTCCACCTCGGAAAGCTCGTCTGCCGTCACCATCCGATCTCGTCGCCGCGGGGCCGGTTCGACTGGTTTCTCGTCGGCCAACTCAAAGGTGGTGCGAAACTCGGCGGTGAGTCGGTCCATCTCGGCCCGACGCCGTTCAGCGGGCCCCTCGACGGGAAACGACGCGGCCGGCGGCCAGTGCGCCGCAAGCTGGTCTGTCGCCGTCTTGCGGCACAAGAAGCTCTCCTTGCCCATGGCCTTGAGCAAGATCGGGCCCGACTGCTTCACCGGCCACCGTGCAATCGCCTTGAGTAGTTCGCGATGCACTTCACTGCTAGGGTCGTCGAGCAGTGTGTCGGCTACGGC
Source organism: uncultured Planctomycetaceae bacterium (assembly GCA_964487655.1). Lineage (GTDB taxonomy): Bacteria > Planctomycetota > Planctomycetia > Pirellulales > Thermoguttaceae > PWXP01. Next base: position 21,396 of record CAZASB010000012.1, on the reverse strand, counting down.
TACGGCATCGGGGCCGTTGAAGCGGGCCATTGCTCGGGCAACTTCTGCCCGGACTCGCCACGATTCGTCGCCGACCGCCCTGAACACGGCCTCGTTCGCCTTTAACTCGGCTAATGCCGCCACGGTCGCCTCGCGCATCCGGCCAGTATGGTGGTTCAACAGGGTTTCGAGCGTGGCTCGCGCATCGGCATCAGCCAAAGTCCCCAGCCCATGGATCGCGGCGACTCGTACCTGTAAATTGTGGTCGCACACAGCGTCGGCCAGCAGACGGTGCGCATCAGGGTGCCGCTTGGCGACTACCATCTCAAGGACTGCCAATCGTAATCGTACGTCACCCGATGTTCGCAGGTCGATGAGTGCCTCGGGCAAAGGGGCGGCATCGTCATTGGCCCACGTGCGGAGCGCCTCCAGTCGTACATCGGAAGAGCGGCCATGCAGCGCGGCTAGAAGCCGTGGATCGTCGGTTGCGCCGGAGCGGTGTCCCAACGCGGCAATCAACTCGGCATGTAGTTCTGGCACGTGAACGTGCCGGCCTTTGTGTTCGGCGGAGTCGCCGTATTGGTCCAGGAGTTGGCTGAGCAAGCGTGCCGGCTCGTCGCCGGGCAGGCTCCCCAACGCCTCGACGGCGGCACATCGCATGGGCAACGGGAAACTCGGCGCCTCGATGGCGTGGAACAACACCTCGGCGCCCGCGGCATTGCCGAGCCGTGCCAAGGCAATCGCGGTATTGGCCGAGACCACGGGATCGGCGTCGTGAATTCCCTCATGGAAAGCCGGCTGTCGCTCGGACGGCCGGGCAAGCAGTTCGTCGAGATCGGGATAACGCCATCGAGGCCCCCTGGACTGTAGCAGGCTGGGAGGTTCGTCCGAGGCATCGGGAATCACGCGAATCCAGACGCTGCGATGTCGCCCGTCAGTTCCTTCTTCTGACGCCCTCGCAAGAATCTCCCGGTCGGCCGTCACGATTGCGGGGGCCGCGTCCATCGCAACGGTGGGCATTGCGTCCGATGTGAGCGAATCGGCTGGCGTTCGAGGCAGTGTTCGAGGCGGCATTGGTGTTCTAGACGCGGCGTCGGATGGAACCGCGGAGCGTTCGTCGATGGGCAAGGGGTCAATCGTCTGCCCCATGTTCCAAGGGGCGCATCCTGCCATGGAACACGCGCACGCGAATACGCCAATCCGCATCGCTTGGCCCGCTCGGGAGCTTGGCGCAATATTCGTCACCGTGGGCAAGTCCTTTTGCCGAGTTGGGTTTCCTACCTATTGTGCGGCCGGCGCGGCTGCCGGCCCGCGTGGAACTTGTATCTTGGCGAGCGAGGCTCGCAGTTTCTCGACGAGGGCAGCGTCGTCCATCTGCTTTTCGTCAAACGATGCCAGCAGTCCTTCCACCTCGCCTCGTAGGACGGCAAGGGCCTGTTGCTCCTCGGGCCTGGTGGCCAAGGGAGCAATGCCTCGCGACTGCTCATCGTCGTCATCGCCGTCGAGCCCACGCCCAACGGCCACGAGTTCGGCCTTGAGTCGTCGTCGGGAGAACGATTCGGGATCGGCATCGTAGGCGTTGGCTTCCGTGTGGATAACATCGACTGCGAGTTGGCCCAACGTGCCGACCAACTGCGCGGCATTCATGCTTGCCGCTCCGGTATAGTTGATCTGTCCCAACGCGGCCGCCGCATGACATCGAACAAGCATATCGAGCTGTTCATCGACGACGAGCGACGCCAGGAGTCGCGGAACGACACCATTCTCTCCGGCCGAACGGAGCAAACCAAGTGCTTTCGTCGCCTGCGCTCGCATCCAAGCATGACCCTCGGCGGAGCGTGCTGGGACACCGGGCGAGCCAGCCAACTGGAGCATTGCGCGCTGAATGGCCAAGATCGCCTCCGGCGTGCGCTGTCCAAACTGGGCGTGGCGAAGAATACCCACCAAGGCAGCTACTTTGACGGGATCGATTTGCTGGTCATCAGCCAGAGTTCTCAACAGAATGGGCAAGGCGGTGGAGAGGGCGGTCGGAGCGTCTCCGGCGCGAACTGGCTCCACCTCGTTCAATTCGCCAATGATGAGCATCGCATTGACCCGTGCCGCTGGATGCACGTTGGCCGAGGCCATCTTGCCCATGTAGTCGAGCACAATCGCGTTCAATCGAGCGTGCGGCGGCCCCGTCCGGCCTGAAAGCAGGTTATTGCGAAGTTCCCTTCGCAGCAATGGGAGCGAGTTGATGTTCGCCGGCTGAGTCCATCGCGGCAGGAAGTAACGTTGATAATAGGCGACGAACCTTTCTTCTTCGCCCGGCTCGAACTTACGGTTCCGCAGCATGGACATGACGTTGTTCCGCTCGCGTTTTTGCGAATCGTCGACCGGCACAACCAGGTAGGGTTTCGTACCGATCTTGGGTCGTAGGGGAGCTACCTCGGGTTCCGTTGCGGCCTCTGCTGAGGGCGAAGTCGGCGTCTTGGGAGCCGTCGGCGCAGCGCCTTCATTCCGTGGCGCGTCCGGTGTGTCGGTCAATACCTCGGCTCCCGCAGGGGCGGGAGTATCGTCCGGCGCCTCAGCCGCCGCAGGGGTGGGGATGTCGGGCGACGCTGGCTGGGCCAGGGCGGGCAGGGGAGAGAGCCACCCAGCCAGCGGACAGAGGAACGCAAAGACAAATAGCGACGTGGTGCGGAGAGTCATGGTTCACAACCGTTTCTTGGGGCACGGACAGTCTTCAAAGTCGCGTCGTCTTGTTGCCGACATGGCGAACACCCGTACAGCGGAGGCGGGTTCCCCGCTCACGGCGTGCAGAGAAGACTGAAGCTACTGCAATAGGGTAACAACGGCCCCGGGGGAGTGTCAAGCTGTTTTGTGAGATCTCTGGCCTGGGGGGGTAAGCCCCCTCGCAAGGCCACAGCCCCGTTTGACGCCTAGCTTCGGATCACGTAAGGTGATGTCATGACCCTCCTCTACACAGACAACCAGTTCTTCCACCACGAAACCGGCGATCATCCCGAGCGAGCCGATCGCATTCGGAAGATCAAGCCCCAGCTCCAAGCCGAAGGACTCTGGGACCGCCTCACCCGGTTGAAAGCAGTAGCCGTGTCGCCGGAACGGTTGGCCCGCATTCACTCACCAGCCTATATTACTGAAATTTTGGGGACATGTAAGGCAGGTGGTGGGTATATTGAGGTCGACACCGTTCTGAGCCCGGCCTCGTATGACATTGCCCTGCTGGCCGTTGGCAGTTGTTGCGATGCCGTCGAGCGGGTCTTTCGGGGCGAGGATCGCACAGCGATGTGTATTGTTCGGCCTCCCGGCCATCATGCACTCATGAACCGGGCAATGGGTTTTTGCCTGTTCAATAATGTTGCCGTGGCCGCCACGGTCGCGACCACCGAGTTTGAACTGGAGAGAGTGCTCATCGTCGACTTCGATGTCCACCACGGCAACGGAACGCAGGCAGTATTCTGGGACGATCCGAAGGTGGGCTTCTTCTCAATCCACCGCTGGCCATTCTACCCTGGCACGGGCAACGATGACGAAACCGGCGGCCCGCGCGGCGCTGGTTCCACGATGAACCTGCCCGTCCGATACGGCACGCCTCGCCACGACTATCTGACACTCTATTCCGATCGACTGGAGCAGTTCGCCAACCGGATTCGTCCGGAGTTGGTGCTCGTTAGCGCTGGGTTCGATACGCACCGGGCCGATCCGGTAGGTGACTTGGGGCTCGAGACGGAAGACTTCGAGCCGATCGCTCGCACCATTCTCGACGTGGCCAACGCCTACGCCGGCGGTAAGGTCGTTACCGTGCTCGAAGGTGGTTATGACCCCCAAGTGACCGCCGAAGCCGTGGCCCTCTACGTTCGTTGCATGTTGGGCGATTCTGGAGCCGAGTCGAGCTGATCAGCCCCTGTTAGCGGCATAGTTGCATTGTGCTAGGACTGGATTCGTATCTCGACAATCGCTCTGGAGTAGTATGCACTTGTTTACTTACAGCGATGCTGCCATGGCTACACCTGCTGCCAAAACGATTCGACTCAAACAATCGCAGGCGCGGATTGCGCAAATGAAGGCACTCCATCATGCCAGTGACGTTGGGCGCGTCAAGGATGCTGGGGTCATCTCCAGCAACTGTTCGCCGCTCGATGCACTGCTGCCGGAGGGGGGTTTTTCCGAAAACGCTGGTCGAGTGGCTGGCCTTCGTGAAGTGGCCTGCAATCGCGTCTGGTTTGCCGAGCCGCTCCTGTCGGGCGCGACCGACGAAATCCGAAAACTGTTTGTCCGCGCCAAGGGGCTGGCCGACAAGCTGAACTTGAAAGTGGTCCTCATTTTTGCGGTCTTCCCCCGCCTTCCTTGCTGCCGTCAGATTCCTGACGGCACCCTCTCAGTTCTCATTCGTACCAGTCTCGGCGGCTCCCCGCTCCCGGTATGTACCTCGTGAACGCTTACGTTTCTTGACAAATGGTGCGCTGTGACCTCTACTACATTAGCTTCAACCAGTAACTTTGGAGAATCAACCATGCGGAAGTTGGCAATGGCGTTGTGTCTATCTATGGTCGCTTGCGGACTGTTGGCTAGTGCGCCCAGTGTGCTGGCAATTGGTCCGTTCAAAGACGAGTTTGAGGCAAAGTACGTAAAGCCTGACAGTTCCGATCCCAAGGATGTCGCTTTTGCCGCCGCAGTGACGGAGGGCCAGTGTAACGTGTGCCATGTCGGCGCGAACAAGAAAGATCGTAACGGATACGGGCGTGCCCTTGCAGGACTGCTGAACTGGCAGGAGGACCGGAAGAACAAGGAGAAAATCCAGTCGGTTCTCGATCAGGTAGGCGGTATGAAATCCGCTCAAGATGATGCGAACTCGCCGACCTTCGGCCAGTTGATCGAACAGGGCAAGCTACCCGGGGGAGCCGCGGAGTGAATCGGCTGGCCTGGGCACTCGCAGGTATGGTGTTCCTGCTGATAGGCTCCGGTGGCCTCGTCAGCGCGTACGTTGCCGGCATGGCCATTCCCGACTGGCCGACGACATTTGGACATTGGTTCCTGCTGCCTCAACGCTGGCTCGGACAGCGTAACGACGTGTTGTTGAACCAGGCGCACCGGACACTCGCCCAACTGGCTCTAGTATGCGGAGTTACACTGGCCGCGGCCCTATGGCGGTGGGATGCAAGACGTTCGGTTCGTTGGCTTGGGCTGGCCGTGGTGGCGGCACTCGTGATGTCGGGCGCCCTTGGTGGCTGGCGCGTGCTTGGCGACAACGCGCCGGCCGGTCGGGCTCATGCCGCGGTAGCTCCCTTGGTTTTGGGGCTTTGTGTAGCTTTGACCACGCTGACCTCGCCGCAGTGGCTCACGGAGAAACCGGCCCGGCAGCATCGCCATACAAAGGCACTGCGATTCTGGTGCCTGGGCACGCTGATCCTAGCTTTTTTATTCACCCTGGCAGGCGTGCAGCTACGACTCCTGCCCTCGAACGTTGGATTGTTGTGGGCGCTATTCTGGGCCTGGGTCCAAGTGTCGCTTGCCCTTGCCATCGCCGTTGCAGCAGGGATGCTTCTGTTGCTGGCCTGGCGCCATTTTCGCGATTGTCCGACGCTTTTCTGGCGAACCGGGTGGCTTATTGGCCTTCTGGCAGGGCAGCTACTGGTCGGTGGGGCCGAGTGGGTGACCTGTTATGGGTGGCCGCACTGGTTTTCCGACTATGTTTTCCCGATACCATATACGGTGGTGGCCGAGAGCCCGCTCCAGGTGGCTGCAACCACCCTCTACGTTGTCTTGGGGACGACGGTGTCGGCGGTTGGAGTCAACATGATCCTTTGGACCTATCGGGTCGCTCAAACGCCACGGGACTAGACCGGTCCGGTGGAATTATGGCAAATTAGCCTGTTATCCGTCTGTTACCGATAAAGAAGTTGTTACCGATAAAGAAGGGCATGCCTCATGGTAGTCGACCACGACAAGCACGACGTCAAGATCATTCGTCCCCAGATGCAGGACGAGAACTTCAAGCTTCGTCGGCAGCCGATGCCGACTGCACAACGGCGGGCCATTGTCAAGGCGTTGCGCACGTTCCATAACCTTGAAATGATGGCTCTAACCATCTACCGGTTCCAAATCACCAAGGAGGAATCGGAGTTGAACCGCCAACTGGTTGCGGCCATGTGCAACGAGATGACGCATTACCAGGATTTCACGGTCAAGCTCTACGAGTACGGGGCTCGCCCCAGCCTGATGCGCGTTGGCTACTGGATTGTCGGTTTCTGCTTCGGTGTCGGCAGCCGGTTGCTCGGAAAGCGGCAAATGCTGCGCACCGGCGTTTGGGTTGAAACCCAGGCAGTTCACCACTATGCCCAACTGCTTGAGGAAGTGGAATGGGACAACGATACCCGCCACATGATTGAAAAAAACCAGACCGACGAAGACGGCCACATCAATCGCTGGAGTGGCCTGCTGAAGACCGGGGAGTATTGATCTTTTCTGACCGGGATCACCCGTAAGCCAAAACAAGTGAAGCGCGGTTCCGGCAAACACGTGCTCTCATTGGGGGTGCGCCTTCAAGGCAAACGTTCCTGTGTCTTCATAACGCATATCTTTCCCTGGACATCGACGATACGGTTCAGTCTTTGTCTTTTCGAGTGTCTCTCTCTCGGTCCTTTTCTCGCAAGCGCTCTTCTGCCGGAAACGCAATGACCGAGTTCTACCGCAGCACGCAACCCGGTCGTCCGGCCATCAATCGTAGGAGATGGATGCCCCAGATTGCCAGCCCGGACAGCTCCAGTAAACCGCTGATGCCCGTTACAGGAAAAGCGGATGGTGTGAAGTCGGTCATTGTCTGGCCAACGACGCGAAGCGTGCAGCCGCTCAGCAAGAGCATGTACGGAATCCACAGGCTGCTGAGGCGGTGGACATCGACGCCGCCCAGCGTTGGCACGACTTTTGCCGCAACACCAACGATCATGAAGCTGACAAAGCCTACCGTGGCCGCGTGACGAATCGCGCCGTAGTAGGCGTGCGAGAATCCGATCTGGGCGGCATGACTTTCCGGCGCCAGCCAGGGGAGCAGAACCATTTGATAGACGGGCAGGAGCGCGAGCATGCCCAGTGAAACGAAGAGCCACACATACGCGGTGCGGAGGAACTTCAAGCTGCGATCGGTCTCTTCGGGCTTTGAGAAGAGTTTCCAGCCGAGCACAAGAAAAACGATTGACCCAGCAAGCAGCATCACGGAGGCGTACCACAGCCCGGCCCATGCGTGACCGCGCACACCCATCAACACCAGCCCAAGAATGATACCCACCAACGCGAGGTTGAACATCGGCAGTACGGCCCGACCTCTTGCGACGTTGGGCGCGGGAAATCCATAGAAGTGATGGAACAGCCGTTGACTGACCCCTAGAATCATCAAGGTCGCGAATCCGTGGATTTGAATCTCGCGCAGCGGAGCCTGCCAGGTTGCGATCAACGAGAGCAAGTTCTGGCGGTCGGCCGCCGCCAAGGTGGCAGCGTAGTAGATCGTTCCGCCCACAGCCTGGACGAAAAACCATCCCAGGGCGGCAAGTATGTAGTAATCGTAGACTTCAAGACCGCAGCTGGAGGTCCGCAGTGTCGATGCAATCACAAACAACATGATACCGACCGCGGCAATCTCGAAGATCGATGCCGCCACGCCGACCGGCCCGAGTAAAGGCCAAGAGGTCACGAGCCCCTGGGTCACCGACCGCACGACGAGTCCGGCGAGCATCATCCAGAAACTAGCGTATGCCCAGCGAGGGTGTGAAAGCGTTATGTGTTTGAAGCGAGGAAACGCCTGGTAGGCGAACCCCATGACAAAGAGCCCCACCCATCCGAAAATCTGGGCATGTCCGTGAGCATTGACTTCATGCACGGAGAGACTGTCAAACCGGCCAGCAGCGGCAATCCGCAGCAGGAGAAAGGCACCCCAGGAAACTCCCAGAGTCAGCATTACGAGGATGCCCGCCATAAAGAACGGCCGATAGATCGAGTCCGCCAGAACTTTAGCGGAGGCGGGGACCGCCAACGCCACCATGTTCAGTTCGTGAGGTTGTTCTGCTACCTGCCGAAGCTCGCTGAGTAACCACTCCAAGGGTACGTCGTGGGCCCGGGCGAAAAACTCGATCGATTCGACCGGTCCCAGCGGGCCACCGCAACCACGCAATCCGTAACAGTCCAACACGGCGCGGGCCTGTGGCAGGTTCTTGAGTAGATCGGGGATCATCGTCGTCTTGGTCAAATCATCGGCCAGCAACTTGGCCTTCCGCATGTCGTACCTCTTGAATCGGCCAATGCGCCAGGTGAATTTGTAGCCTTTGACCCGCGGAGTGACCGCGACATAATGATTCTACACCTGTAAGTGCAGGATTTCTAGTGTCTCTGGGAGAAGTATTGTCCGCTTGGCACACAGAGGCTACGTCAATGATCATCTTCTTCCGTATCGATAACTGCCGAGAATATGAGGCGATCAAAGAAAGCCTTAAAGAGAACGTGATTTTGAACGTCTCTGATCCTTCTCAGGTCGTATCGTTCGAGCCGCTGCGCGGCATTGCTTGCACGGCGATGGCGGAATGCGCGTAAGCGGCGCCTGCCCGCATCTCTGCGGCAACCCAGATTGCTTCGATGATCTCCTCTTCACTGGCGCCGTGCTGAATGGCAAGCTTCGTGTGGCCCTCGATGCAATAAGGGCATTGGGTCACGTGGGCCGCGGCCACCGCGATCAACTGCTTAGTCTTGGACGGCAGGGCTCCATCGGCGAAAACCTGCTTGCTGAACGCATGGAATCGCGCCAACGTCTCTCCAGAAAGCTCTTTCCGCCTTTTTGCCGTCTGTTGATCGACGACAGGATACACTGTTCTTGCCATCGTGTCTGCCGGTGTCTGCTGCGAACTCATCTTGCTCCTCCATCTCGCCCTTGGGGCGCCTATAGCTTTCGCGGTGTTGACCATGTTACTGAGCCGAATGTGTGGATGGCGAAAGGCCATCCGTTCCACCTCCACAATAAAAAATCATCCTGTCGAGGAAAACGGCCGCTATCGTCCCGACCACGAAGCCGTTCCCCAAGATCGGCTTGAGAGCCACGGGAAAGGTGCTCAGTACATCGAGCGGTAGAAAAGCAATGATTGTCCCGAGAAGCACGGGCAGGCCGATAACCAGGCCGTCCTCGAACTGGAATACTCTGCCCCCAACGGCCACCAACAGTCCAGCGGCAATCTGGGACGTGAGAAGGTAGAGTAGTACGCATCCCACGACGACCGAAGGCACGCCCCCGAGCAGTGCAATCGCTGCCGGAGACATCCCCACGATTCCGATGACGGCCGCAGCGGGAATCAACGTAAACCTCGAAGCGCAGCCGGTAGACATCACCACTCCGGGGCTCAGCGAGAAATTGACCGGCCCGATGACCCCCAGGCATCCTGCCAGCACATTGCAGATGCCCGTCACGGTTACGCCACGAGAAATCCTGCTGTCCATATCCCTCAACTGAAGTAGCCGATTCATGGATTGGATGGAACCCAAGTCGTTGACCGCAAGTGCCAGATAGCAGACAAGAAACGAGATCAGCACGCCCAGATTCAATCCCGGCCGCAGATCCAGGTCTGTCAGGAAACTCCAGGATAGCCAGACTCCAACCGGAAAAGTCACGCGTGCGGCGTCCGAGAATATCCCGAAGTAGAGCAGACTGCCCAATATCATTGTCCAGACGACGAGCGTCGATCTCCAGAGACCTGGCAACCATCGATGGAAGGCAAATACTCCCGCGACAAGAACGAGGCTGAATCCGAGATTGGGAAGCGGCTCCACGCCGCTTTCGCGAGCAACGAACAACTTGAGGATCGTGGGGGCTAGAGTGAATGCAATCAAGAGAAGAACAGCGGCGATCACGCGGTCGGTAAATAGTTTTCGGACCTGAGTGAACAGCCCGGTGGCGGCCAGGACAGTAAGCAGTGCGCCGCCGATCATGATCGACGTAGAGACCTCGCCTGGCCGAAACCCCTGGCTGGCGATGATTCCAATCAGCAACACGGTCGCCGGACCTGCGATCAGCGGCAGCCGATGTCCCCAAAGCACCTGGACCAGGAGGGTAATGGCAGTCACGAGGAATAGCTTTTGCAGGTAGGGCGTTTGGCTCGTGGGTTCGGCGAACTGAAGGGAGGCAACCACATGGCCGAGGATGATGATCGAGGGAATCGTAATGGCAGCCCACTGAAGGCCGAAAAGGAGGGCGCTGCCCAGCGGCGGCCAATCGTCTAACGCATACCGAATGTGGCTGTCCTGCTTGTCCTTCATCCATAGACCCCTTCACTGACGCCGATACCGCTGCAGGATAAGATACCCGTGTTTCCTCGGTCAAGACAGGGACTTCCTCCACCAAGAACAGCGGTCTGCAGAAAACACGTGACAACATCCACCAACTCTGGCATTACATTCTTCTTTTGCTCTCGAACTTGTCACGGCTGAAGATGCGTGTTAGGAGTATTTTAACGTGAAGACTCCGCGTGACCACTGACTCTGCCTGCTATCGTCATCACTTGGCAGGTTTTTGCGTGGCGGTTTTTTGCGTGGCAAGATAGGAGATAATTATTCAACAACTACACGGATTGTGAATCCATATTCTCCACCGAGACAGCCTTCTCCTCGGGATAGGTGATTCGAGTTCCTTGAACACGAGCCCAAGGGGTGCGTGTGTGCGTCTGGGTCCGCACTCCATTGAGGATGTGCTCCACCGGAACACCCCGCACCGATAGCGCGTCGGCAATCAGCGAACGATGGCAACGCCAGGGCACGGCCTCCGCACACATCAGCACCACTCGGCCCTTGCACGCTCGGTCCATGAGTGCCTGGAGATTCTCTTCGAATTCGCTCGTCTGCATGTAGTCCGCAAAGCCGCGAAACGATGCGTTGCGCCAGGCTTTGTTAGGCGAATCGGCGTGGGTATGCCGCAGCCCGCCCAGCCCGGGCATGTGTTCATAGGCGATACCAACAGCGCGGAGGGAGTCCGGTAAGGTTTCCTGGTTGAATTGAGGATTATGCCGGGAGCGCGGAATGGTGCGGACATCCACCACACCCGTCACCTCGTGGGCCTGAAGGAGGTGGACGAAAGCCTCCAACTCGCGCGTCGAGTGGCCGATGGTCATAACGAGCTTCGGTTTCTTCGCCGATTGTTTTTTCATGGCAGGATATGCGCTGTCGCAAGGCGATCGAGTAAGAGATGAAAGTAGATCAGCCCACCGTAGCCTTTCCAACGGGCCAGTACGCGCTGAACCCTCTGGTAATCCAGAGGTTTTCTGAGTTTGAGCCATCGCATCAGGTTGTTGCGTGCGCCCACGTCGTCCCCGGGAAAGAGGTGCGATCGGCCCAGCCCGCGAAGCAAGACGTATTCCGCTGTCCACCGACCCACCCCGTGAAGCTGCTCCAATTGCTCCACGGCTTCGGCGTCGGGCATGTCGGCCAAGGATTCCAGGTCGAGTTGCCCTTCGCAGACCGCCCGTGACGCCTCGATCATCGCCCGAGACTTCTGGTGGCTAAAGCCCAACGGACGCAATGCCGGAGGATCGAGCCCCGCCAGATCCTCCGGGCGAGGAAAGGCATGACCTTTCAGATTCCCTTCACCCGCAGCGAGCCCATGCGACTGACTCAGCCGACTGAGCAGCATGATGCCCAAGGCCAGCGACATCTGCTGGCACGCGATGCCGTTTATGATCGCCTCGAAGACCGTGGAAAAGCGGGGAGGTCTCATCCCTCGAAACCGCTCGGCCAAAGGAGCGAGCCGCGCATCGTGGGCGGCGAACCGATGGAACACGCCGAGATCGACCTTGAGCCCGAGCATTTGCTCCAAGATCGGAGCGATGACAGCCTCAATGCCTGGCTTGGCCGCTGCTCCTGTCACGGTCACCCGAAGTTGCGGCGATTCGGCTGATGTAACCTGAACAACGCTCACTTCTACCGGCGCGTCTTTCAGTGGCAGGACGCGCCGATAAGTCGTCCCGTCCCAACGATCTACGACATTTTCCGCCCGCCGTCGCAGGGTCCACACCGTCAGATCCAGCCGAAACGGCGGAGAGGGCTCGATCTGAAAGTTGACTGTACCTGTATCAGCATTCCGGCTGGCCGCGTCTTGTCTGCATCCAGGCGTTTTCATTGTGGCCGCTCCACCGTGTCGCTCCATCCGGACGTCTCCTATACAGGAGGATGATGTTTTTTACTGATTAGTCCGATCGTGCCTTCGTTGTCTACTTGGCGAATACTGTTCACCGCGCCGTCCGTGGTCATTCCACCGCCAATAATCAAATAGTGATATTGTGGCATTTTCGTATCCTCTATCATTGCCGTACTAGTTCCACGACCTTTTCTGCTTCGATCGCCGGCTTCGGGCGGTGAGAGTTTGCGGTCGTATACCAAGGTACAGCCTTATCCGGATCCAAGTCCAAGGTCCGAATGGCGGCAGCTAGATTCGATTGGGGATACGTCCCTTCAGCAGTCAGTTCGGTGAGCGCGGCCAGCGCGATGTTTTCGGCGTCGACCTCGAAGAAGCGTCGGAGTTCCTGGCGCGCCTCGCTCCGCCCGAAGCCATCGGTCCCCAATATCGCGTACCGGCATGGAACATAGCGCGCGAGAGTTGACGGCAGAGCCGAAACGTAGTCGGACGCCGCCACGATCGGAGCGGTTTGGCCGCCGAGCGTCTGCGCCACATAAGGTACCTGAGCCACCTCGCCCGGATGTAGACGGTTCCAGCGGTCTACGCTCCGTGCGTCTTCGTGCAGGGCTTTGTAGCTGGTCACACTGTAAACGATGCTTGACACGCCGAATCGCTGCTCCAGAATCTCCTGTGCCCGCAGCGTTTCTCGAAGGATGGTTCCCGAGCCGAACAGTTGTACCTTGGGACTCTTCGGGCCGGCGTCTCTCTCGGACAGCCGATAGATTCCACGGCAGATCGCCGCCGCGATATCGCCTGAAGGAAGTTGGGGAATCGCCGGCATTTCATAGTTCTCGTTCATCAAGGTGATGTAGTAGAAGACATCCTCCTCCTCGAAAAACATCCGCCGTACGCCATCCAAAACGATCGCCGCCATCTCATAGGCATAGCACGGATCGTACGCTTGGACCGTGGGATAGGCAAGAGCAAACAAGTGGCTGTTGCCGTCTTGGTGCTGCAATCCTTCGCCGGCCAACGTGGTCCGGCCCGCCGTACCGCCGAGCAGGAAACCTCGAGCCCGCATGTCGCCCGCAGCCCAGATCAGATCGCCGATTCGTTGAAAGCCGAACATCGAATAGTAAATGAAAAAGGGAATCATGTTGACAGCGTGGCTCGACGAAGCCGTACCCGCGGCGATGAACGAGGCCATCGACCCTGCTTCCGTGATTCCCTCTTCAAGGATTTGCCCCTCCCGAGCCTCCCGATAGTAGAGGATCATCTCCGAGTCAACCGGTTCGTAAAGCTGTCCAGTATGGGAATAGATGCCGAAGCGACGGAAGAGTGCCTCCATGCCGAAGGTGCGCGCCTCATCGGGCACGATCGGCACGACGAACCGCCCCACGGACTCGTCGCGCATGAGCTTGACCATCAGCCTCACGAAGGCCATTGCCGTCGAGATCTGCCGCCCTTCGCTCCCTTGGAAGAATTCCTGGTAATCTTGCCAGTGGGGAGGCTTGAGCTTCACTATCGGTCGGCGTCGACTGGGAATCGCGCCACCTAAAGCCCTACGCTGTTGAAGGAGATATTTAATTTCGGGGCTGTTTTCCGGAGGGCGGTAGAACGGCGCCTCCGCGACCTTCTTGTCGGAAATGGGGATTTCAAAGCGGTCACGAAACTGACGGAGTTCGTCCTCGTTGAGTTTTTTCTGCTGGTGCGTAATGTTGCGGCCTTCGCCGGCTTCACCTAGCCCGTAACCCTTAATCGTGTGCGCAAGAACAACGGTCGGGGCACCGCGATGCTCCACGGCCGCCTTATAGGCCGCATAGACCTTGACCGGATCGTGTCCACCTCGCTTCAGACGCCGAAGTTCGTTGTCGCCGATATCCGCGACCATCGACTCCAGCCGTGGATCCGTGCCGAAGAAGTGTTCGCGAATGTAGCTCCCCGGGGCTACGGCGTACTTCTGGAATTGACCGTCGACAACTTCACCCATCCGCTGGACCAGCAATCCATCGCTGTCCTTGGCAAGGATGGGATCCCAATCGGATCCCCAGACGACCTTGATTACGTTCCATCCGGCCCCGCGGAAGGCGCCTTCTAACTCCTGAATGATCTTACCGTTGCCGCGCACCGGACCGTCGAGCCGCTGGAGATTGCAATTAACCACGAAAGTGAGATTATCTAGCCGCTCCCGGCCTGCGAGTGTGATGGCTCCCAGTGTCTCCGGCTCGTCGCACTCGCCGTCGCCGAGAAAGCACCAGACACGGCTCTCGGCCGCATCCGGTTTGATGCCTCGATCGGTTAAGTAATGGTTGAAGCGGGCCTGATAAATGGCCATGATCGGACCGAGCCCCATGGAGACCGTAGCGAATTCCCAGAAGTTCGGCATCAGCCATGGGTGCGGGTAACTCGACAGTCCGCCACCTGCCGCGGATTCCCGACGGAAGTTCTCCATCTGCCGCGCGCTGATTCGCCCTTCCAAAAACGCCCTCGCATAGATACCCGGAGACGCGTGCCCCTGAAAATAGACCTGATCCGCCGGAAAATCCCCTTCCTTGCCGTGGAAAAAGTGATCAAACCCGACCTCAAACAAGGTCGCGGCCGAGGCGTAAGTGGCAATGTGTCCGCCAATTCCATGGCTGATACGATTGGCTCGTACCACCATGGCCATGGCGTTCCATCGAATCAGACTCTTGACCCGTCGTTCCATCTCTCGATCACCGGGATAGGGCGGCTGCTCTTCGACCGGGATCGTGTTGACGTAGGGAGTGACGGCAGGAGAGATGGAACGCACTCCTTTCTGGAATGCCCGCTGCTTAAGTCGCTCTAGCAGAAAAGCGGCGCGGGCTGAACTGCCGGACTGGGTTACCCAGTCAAACGACTCCAGCCATTCTTCCGTTTCCGGTGGGTCGGAGTCATGTACGAGATGCGGCAGAATGTCTTCCTGAATCGAACGATGCTGATCGCCATTGCCCGTGATCATGGCAACCTCCTTCTGGCAATATCCTTGCGTATGTCCGCGTGTACTTTTCCTGTCGTTAGCGACAAGCCGCGTCGCAGACATTGTACACCCACAGGTGTACAGTAATCCTAGCGCAGGCAACGTAGATGTCAAGGCGTAAAATTTCTCGGAGGTAGAGTGGAGCTACGGAGGTCCGATCGGGGGCGATAGAGTCCCCCTAAATGTTACTACGGAACAGCAAATGTACTCGAACGCGCGGAAATCGTACTCGCCGAAGTTCCGTCGGGGCCCGATTCCCCGAAGCCGGGTAGAGCTTTTGATTGCGCTGTAGTATGATCCTTTCCGTCCTCCGAGAAGATCCCGGCCGTGTGGGATCTCGCAACATCATCAAGAAGAGGCATGCAAGAGGGGCGCGGCAGTTGGATCGAACACCCGATACGCTAATAGTTTCACACGGTCGTTCACGAGGAACCACGCCAGCGCATAGCCCCAGACGAACATCGCCCAGCCCCAGCCGATCGGCGTCATAAACAGCCCGTAAACCGCGATTAACGTCGCTAGGAGTTGCGTGCCGAGCACGGCGCCCCAGAGAATCCGCGCGGGGCGTATGGACCAGAACGGACCGCGCGTGCGCGTGAGAAAGATCGTCATATGTCCCGCCACGGACAGTTTCAGATACATCAGCGAGCGGACGAAGTCTCGGTCGAAGTGAAATACGCGTTCCGCCAGATAAAACATCCCGAACGATGCCACCACGCCTGCTACTCCCAGGACCGTTGCCACTCCCAGCACCATCTGCATGTTCCAAGCCTCGGGCTTGTTCAAGTAGTGAACCTTGTCGTACGCAATGGACAGGATCGCGCCGTCGTTGAGCAAGGCCAGCAGCACGATCATCACCGCCGTGACCGGGTAAAAGTTGAATATCAGGATGGCCAGCGTCATGAACAGCAGTACGCGGATCGTCTCGGCGATGCGGTAGATTGCATAACTGTTCATCCGTTGGAAAATCTTGCGGCTTTCCTTGATTGCGTCGATAATCACCGACAGGCCGGGCGTCAGTAGCACCATGGAAGCCGCCGCGCGCGCCGCGTCCGTCGCACCTGAAACAGCGATGCCGCAATCGGCTTTCTTGAGCGCGGGGACGTCATTCACCCCATCGCCGGTCATGCCGACAATGTGCCCGCGTTGCTGTAGGACATCCACAATGTGGAACTTGTGTTCGGGAAACACCTGGGCAAAGCCGTCCGCTGTCTCAATGGCCTCCGCCAACTGCGCGGTCTCGTGATGCTTCGTGTCACCGAAGCCGCTGGCATCGAGGATATTGGTGCCCAATCCCAGTTGTCCAGCGGTTTCCTGAGCGATGGCCAGTTGATCGCCCGTGACCATTTTCACGTTCACGCCCATGTGCCGCGCGCTGGCGATCATCGTTTTCGAGTCTTCCCGGGGCGGATCGAAAAGCGGCAACACGCCCAGCAACTGCCATTGGCCTTGCGCATCCGTCCGAGCCACCCCTAACGAGCGAAAACCCCGCTTCGCGAATCCGTCGATGGCTTCATCCATGATGGACTTCATCTGCTCGGCATTGGCCGACAGCTCAAGGATCACCTGCGGCGCGCCTTTCGTGACCTGGAAGGTGCTTCCATCCGTTGCCCTGACCGTCGCCTCGGTGCGTTTACGTACCGGATCGAACGGCTGGAAATGGACCACCCGATAATCCTGCAGAGCCTGATCGCTCTTCAGGCCGCTCAGCACCGCCAAGTCAATGGTGTCCTGATTTTCCGCGAGAGAGGCCAGCGCGGCGCTGAAAACAACTTCTTCAGCGGAGACGCCGCTCACGCTGAACGGATCACCCAGCGTCAGCTTGTTCTGAGTCAGGGTACCGGTCTTGTCAGAGCACAGCACATCCGTACCGGCCAATTCTTCGATCGCCGCCAGCCGGCTGACAATGGCTTCTTTTTTGGCCAGCAGACGCGCACCGACTGCCATGGTCACCGAAAGGACCGTGGGCATCGCCACAGGAATTGCGGCCACCGTCAATACTAAGGCGAACTGCAGCGTGGTGAGCATCCGATCGCCGCGGAAGATCGCAACGCCCAGAATCAACACCACTAGGGTCACAGCGAGGATAATTAAGTAATTGCCGATCTTCAACACCGCGCGCTGGAAGTGGCTGACGGTGTGCGCCTCCTGCACTAGTTGCGCCGTCTTGCCGAAGTACGTATCCGCACCCGTGGCATAAATCAGTGCATCCGTTTCGCCATGACGGATAATCGACCCGGAGTAAATGGTCTCCCCGGTGTTGCGCGTGACGGGCAACGACTCACCAGTCAACGCGGACTGGTCCACTTCCACGCCGTCACTCTCCAACAAGCGCGCATCCGCCGGCACGATGTCGCCCGGGCGAGTGCGGATGACATCGCCCGGCACCAGTTCACTTGCCGCTACCGTGGTCCACTTCGCGTCCCGCCGAACGCGGGCCTTGATCGCCAGCTTAGCCTTCAGTGCGGCGATGGCGTTGCCCGCCTGGTGTTCTTCCCAGAATCCGACCACGGCGTTGGCCAGCAGTAGAAGGAGAATGATGCCAAAGTCCGGCCAATGCTGGGCTACCGCCGAAAGGATCACAGCCGCCTCGATCATCCACGGGATGGGACCCCAAAAATAGGTAAAGAATGTGAGGAATGGATTGGCTTTCTCTTCTTCAATCTCGTTCAGCCCATATTGTGTCAGCCGTTTCTTCGCCTCGGCTTGTCGGAGTCCTTCCGGTGACGCCCCCAAACTGGCCTGCAGTTCCGGCATGGGAAGGGTTCTTAGATCGTCCTTCGCATTGGGTTTCATAATGCGTGTTCTTTCTGTCTTTGCTGTACCGCAGGTTTCGAGAGTCGCCGGATATTACCGCTGCCACAGGATTCGTGCATCTTCCAGTGGGACCGCAACGCCGTCGCAGCGTGGTATTACGCGCGCTGTATAGCGATCTGGTGGGTGGGCCGTAGATACGGCCGCAGTGTAAGTATAGACCCCCGGCGCGCCAGGCAGTTGCCCGACGCGCGTCATCTCTTGGCGCAGCGGAGCAGCGCCATTGATTCCGTCGGCATAGAGTTCGACTCGTACCGCCTCGGGGTCGAGGTCACGGAACTCGACCCGTACCTCAAATATGTGCTGCTCGTCCTTGGTTTCAACATGTACTTCGCCGAAGCGTAACGTGGACCATTTCTCTTCCAGACGGTCCCGCCAATTGACAATCTGCCTGCCCAGGACGCCTTTCTCTGCAGCCCGCCGGCCGTAGGCCACCGCCGCCGGGAGGTAGTGCTGCTCGGTGTATTCGCGAACCGTGCGGTTAGCGGAAAATCGCGGTGTCAATCGCGCCATGCTTTCCCGCATCCGCTCGACCCATGCGATGGGAATACCGCTCTCGTCACGGCTATAGAACTCAGGAATCACCTCCTGTTCGAGCAGGTCGTAGAGGGCCTCGGCTTCGGCAGCATCCCAGGCCGGATCGTCACCATGTTCCTGGCCGTCGCCAAGCGCCCACCCGACTTCAGGCGTGTAGGCTTCTGCCCACCAGCCATCCAACTCCGAGAGATTGATGCCACCGTTGACAAGCACCTTCATACCGCTGGTGCCGCTAGCCTCCCAGGGCCGCCGAGGCGTATTGATCCAGACGTCTACCCCCTGCACGAGGTGCTCGGTCAAAAACATGTCATAGTCACTGAGGAAAACCACATGATGACGGGCTTTCGGCCGCTGGATGAAGTGTGTCCATTGCTGTATCAGATCCTGCCCCGCCTGGTCCGCAGGATGAGCCTTCCCGGCAAGGATGAGTTGCATCGGGTGCTCAGGGTTGGTTAATAGGTGCAGCAGTCGCTCGGGATCATGAAGCAACAGGTTCGGTCTCTTGTACGTCGCGAAGCGGCGGGCAAAGCCCAGTGTCAATGCGTTGGGATCAAAGAGATGCTTCGCTCGGTCAACCACTTCGGAGGACTCGCCGCAGCCGGTAAATTGCAGGGAGACTCGCCGACGAACGTACTCAACGAAAGACTTGCTGGCGGCGTTGCGCAGGTGCCAGAGGTCTGCATCGGAAATCCGGCGGATGTCCTGCTCCAGGGTTTCCATGGTCCCGAGCCAGCGGTCCTGTCCACAGGCCTCCGTCCAAAGATCATCGGCCGCCGCCGAGTCCCAACTCGGCATGTGGACTCCGTTAGTCACATGTCCGATTGGCACTTCGTCTGCTGGCCAGTGCGGAAAGAGCGGCTCGAAGAGGTGCCGACTCACCTGCCCGTGCAAGCGACTCACGCCGTTGACCGCCCCGCTCCCGCGGATTGCCAAATAGGCCATGTTGAAACTCTCCGACGAGTCGTCTGGGTTCTGGCGGCCCAGGGCCAGCAAATCGTGGGTAGAAATACCAAGCTTTTCTTGGGCGTACCGACCGAGGTATTGCTCGATGAGAGCCGGAGCGAAGCGATCAAAGCCTGCAGTAACGGCGGTGTGGGTGGTGAAAAGACTGCCCGCTCGTGTGACGGTCAATGCGACTTCGAACGGCTGTCCGGTCTCCTGCATGAAAGTCCGGGCTCGTTCTAAAATGGCGAACGCCGCATGTCCTTCATTCAGGTGGTAGACTTCCGGCTGGATACCCAACGCGCGAAGCAGCCGACATCCGCCGATTCCCAACACCATTTCCTGCTGTAGCCGCAACTCTGGCCCGCCTCCGTAAAGCTCGCTGGTAATGCCTCTGTGAGCGGGGAAGTTTGCGAGGTCATTACTGTCCAAGAGGTAAAGCTTGACTCTGCCAACTTGGACTTGCCAGGCACGAAGCCAGACCGGGTAACCGGGCAACGCGATTTCCAACCGCAGCCATTCCCCGTTCGGTTGGCGCAACGGCGTGATGGGCAACTGTCCGGGATCGTTGTACGGGAAGAGGGCCTGCTGTGCTCCGTCCTTATCAATCACTTGGCGAAAATAGCCTTGCTGATAGAGCAGTCCCACGGCAACCACCGGCACGCCCAGATCACTGGCCGCTTTAAGCTGATCGCCGGCCACATTGCCAAGGCCACCCGAGTAGATGGGCAGGGCTTCGCTCAACATGAATTCCATGCTGAAATACGCGACACAGTTTAGGGGAGATTGCGGGTAGGCCTGCTGAAACCATGTGGGTGTTTCCGCCACCTGACGTCGGGTTTGCGCAAGAGCATCTACCTTCTTGCGAAATGTGGGGTCGGCCAGCATGTGCTGGAGCTTGTCCCGCGAGGTAGTCTGGAGAACAACCCAGGGGTTTTGAGTGAGTTCCCAAAGAGTAGGATCAAGCTGTCGCCACACGTCGTCGGTGCAATGATTCCAGGACCATCGCATGTCCA
The DNA here is from genome assembly GCA_964487655.1 of uncultured Planctomycetaceae bacterium. GTDB lineage: Bacteria > Planctomycetota > Planctomycetia > Pirellulales > Thermoguttaceae > PWXP01. The sequence goes on along the minus strand of CAZASB010000012.1, from coordinate 968 downwards.
GGGCAAGCTCGGCCAGGGGACCGAAGCCTTCAATTTCCGTGGGCAGAAAACAATACATCGAGTTGCTGGTACTTGTTGGTTTGGTCATGGTTTTTCTTTCAAGGTCTCCATCAGTTTGTCGAACGGCTTGTTGAATTTCTCGACGTATTTCATGTCGCTGTAGTCTGCATTCTGCTACCCGTGTTGGTTCAGAGCAGTCGCTGCGCACGAGTACCCTTGTCAGCAAGCTTTTTGAACCGAGCGCTGCCGAAGATGTCCTTGCCGCCTGTCTCGGCATACACAGGCTGGAAGGTGTCAGCCGTACTCTGGACGTCGCCCAAACTCAGAGCTTCGTAGATTCCCATGACGCCTTTTCCCTCCCGAGCCATGACCCGAATGTCCTCGTCATAATCATAGTACTCCCCAATCGCCTTTTCGAAGATGGCTGGATTCGAGGTCATCCTGCACAACCCATTCTCCTCGATCAACCGCCTGAGTTCGCCACTGACGATCAGATTGCGTCGGATACAGTCCAGCCAGATCAACTGGCCGATCGCCGCCAATTCTATCAAAGGATTGTCAGTCATCAAAGTGTCTACAACGTACCGTTCGTTTTCGTCATACCTTCATCGCTATCGCCCCTACAAGAGAGGGGACGGCGACCAGCGTTTAGCGTCCCGTCCGCACCACATTTACACCGCATTTACACGGAATCCGCACAGAATCCCACGCAAACGCCTACGAAAACGAAAAAACGCCCACGACTACGAGCCGTGAGCGTTTTACGTAAAGCGTTATACCACAACGTGTTTCGAAGCGGAGGGCAAGGGATTCGAACCCTCAACCGGTTACCCGGCACCTGATTTCGAGTCAGGCTGCTAACCATTCGCGTACCCTCCGGAGGTCCGTGGACCGGCGAGCATGAACCCGCCGGCCGCGCGGGAGACACGGAGCCAAGACTTCTAAGTTTAGAACAGAGCCCGGCCCAT
>CAZASB010000011.1:0-33479 GCA_964487655.1 uncultured Planctomycetaceae bacterium | reverse complement strand
AATTGGGACAATTGTTCTACACTGGGTATATTTCAATCTGCCGGTCGCCTAACAAGCCTCCTGCAGGCCCCCAAGGGCGCGCCTCACGGTGGCAGTGCAATGAATGGGGAAGGCGCGCAATAGCTTTCCTGTACCCTACCCCCCTACCCCGCGCGAGTGGCGGTTTGGTGTTTCCTTATCGGGTTCAATCTGCTACGATCCGGCCTTGATCTCGTCGAGCTGGGTCGGTCGGTTCGCGTTGAGCTTGAAGGGCCCCGATGTTCCCATCGCCCAGAGGGCGTTTTGTTGCGTTCCGTACCGTTGGCAATCTTGCTATTGGCCTGCCTGGGCTGCTCGGCCTTGCCGATGCGACCGCTTTCGCTCCCAGACCGCCATACGCTCGTGCGCGAGCCGCTAGTGATCTATAGCGACTTTCCCGTCGACGCCCACCATCGCCTGCTCGACGAGCTGATTTCGCGCCGAGCCGATGTAAGCCGAGTCCTCGGTCTGCCGGAGTCGGATGAGCGAGTTCACGTGTATTTGTTCGAAAGCACGGATCGGTTCAAGCGTTTCATGCGGTTGCATCATCCGGAAATGCCTTCCCGGCGAGCGTTCTTTCTGGAAACCGACACGCGTCTGCTCGTTTATGCGCAATGGGGCGATCGAGTTGCCGAGGATCTGCGTCACGAAATGACGCATGCGTACCTGCACGCGGTGGCGCCGAATCTTCCGCTGTGGCTCGATGAGGGGCTGGCGGAGTACTTCGAGGTGCCGCGAGGTTATGCGGGGTTGAACCGAGAGAACCTCAGCGCCGTCGTCGCGCGGATTGAGCAGGGCACGTGGGCTCCGGATCTCAGGCGGCTTGAAGGGCTCGACCCGACCGCCGAAATGACGCACGACGACTACGCCGAGTCGTGGGCGTGGGTCCACTTTCTACTGCACGGTGGTTCCGGAAGCGACGAGTTGCTGCGCGGCTACCTGGCCGATTTGCGTCAAGATGCCGCGACGAAGCCGCTCTCGCAGCGGTTGGCGTTCGTGGTTCCGGCTTCTGGCGAGGCTCTGGGCGGTCACGTTCGGCTACTGACGTCCGCCACCTCGCTCGGGGCGCGGTAGGGTTTCCTGGGAGCCCTGGAAGGAACCGCGGGGGCCCTCTATAATCCGAGAGTCCCGGTTGATTCCCACCGTCGCACGTTCCGATGATCCACTTTCGCACGTTTCGCAACACCGATCCACCTGCCGTCGCCGCCCTTTGGCGGACCCAGGCGGGCCAGCCGGGATTTACCCAGCCTGTCTCGGTCGATCTGATCGAGCAACTCGTCTTTTCAAAGATTTATTTCGATCCGCACGGACTGGTTCTCGCCTTCGATGACGAGCGGCCGGTGGGGTTTGCACACGCCGGCTTCGGTCCGAACGAGGAACGCGACGGCATCGACCCAGCAATGGGGGTTACCTGCGTTGTGATCGTTCGCCCTGAATGCGCGGGGACGGATCTGGCTGCGAGGCTGCTGGAGCATTCGGAGCAGTACTTGCGCGAGCGAGGCGCCAAGGTCCTCTACGGCGGGGGTATTGATCCGTTGAACCCTTTCTATACGGGCCTGTACGGCGGAAGCGAGTTGCCCGGCGTCCTTGACACGGATCAGGAGGCGTACCAGGTGTTTCTCACGTACGGCTACCGAGAGATTGATCGGACCGTGCTGCTGCGCCGCAGCCTGACCGGCTTCGAGGTTCCTTTTGGCCGGCGTCAGATGCAGCTTCGGCGGCAGATGATTGTCGAGGTCACGGCGGACGCCCTCGCTCGCGACTGGTGGGAGGCGTGCATCCAGGGCGATTTCGACCTGACGCGGTTCGAGGTGGTGCCCCGTGTGGGCGGGCCGCCCGTCGCGACGGCCACGTTCCGCGCCATGGAGCCGATTGGCTCCGGGGGCGTGGGCCGGCGCACCGGCCTGATCCGCCTGTTCGTCGATCCGGCGCTGCGGCGTCGCGGGCTGGCCGTGTTCCTTCTGAGCGAGGCGTTCCGGCAATTCGGTCGCCAGGGTATTACCGTGGTCGAAGCGCAAACCATGCAACACAATTCGCACGCGCTGGGCGTCTATCGGAAGCTCGGCTTCGAGCAGGTGGGGCAGGGGATTGTCTACCGGAAGACGTAACCGCTTACCGGCATGCGCCAAGAGTCTTCGCTTGCTCGAAATCACCGATGGCACGGCCCTTCTCGCCCAGCTTCTGGTAGGCGACGCCACGGTTGTAGTAGGCAATCCCGTAGCCCGGGTCCAGTTCGATAGCGCGGGTGAAGTCGGGCACGGAACTCTTCGCGTCGCCCTGAATCATGTAAACCAGTCCGCGGTTGTAGTACGGTCGGGAGTATTCCGGGTCCAGTTCAATCGACTTGCCGAAGTCGGCCCGGGCCATTTCCATCTCCTTCTTCCGTGTAAAGACAACGCCGCGGTGGCAGTAGGCGCTAGCGTCGGTCGGCAGCATCTCGATTAGCTTGGAGTAGTCGGCCAGGGCCCGGTCCAATTGACCCATCAGGCTGTACACTTGGGCTCGATTGTAGTATGCCTTGGCGTACTTTGGGTCGAGTTCGATGGCTTTTGAGTGGTCTTCGACGGCACCCTCGCGGTTGCCCTTCGCGGTACGAGCAATGCCGCGCGACACGTACGCCTCGATGGTGCGAGGCTCCAGCCGGATGGCCTCGCTGAAGTCGGCAATGGCCTTGTCGGTTTGACGCTTCTTCGCGTAGGCCAGTCCGCGGCTGGTGTAATACTTCGCGTTCTTTGGGCTGAACCGAATGGCCTCGCCGTAGTCGGCAATGGCCTTGTCGTAGTCCTCCTGCTTGAAGAAGGCGATGGCGCGGTTTGCGTATGCCTTTGCGTCCTTCTTGGCGATGCGAATGACCTCGCCGTATTCCGCAATGGCCGTGGTCAAATCGCCTTTCTTCTCGAAGGCATTGCCGCGGTTGCCGTGGGCCTTCGCGTGGTCGGGGTTCAACTGAAGTGCCCGATCGTAGTCGGCCACGGCCGCGTCGAAGTCGCCACGAATGGCTTCCACCAGTCCGCGGGCAACGAAGGCGTCAGCGTCCTTCGGATCGAACTCAATGGCCGACGTATAGTCCTTCACGGCTCGAACGAACTTCCCGTCCTTGAAATAGGCGAACCCGCGATTGTAGTAAGCCTTGGCGTAGTCGGGCTGCAGGCGAATGGCCTGATCGTAATCGGCAATCGCCTGGATGCGGTCGCCCTTGTGGGCATAAGCCGAGCCGCGGTTATAATAGGCCGCTGGCTCTTGGGCACTGTAGCGAAGGACTTCGTTATAGTCGGCAATGGCGTTGTCATACTGCCCCTTGGCTTCGTAGGCGTTCCCGCGGCTATAGTAGGCCTCGGTGAAATGCGGGTTCATCCGCAACGCCTCAGTGAAGCGATCAATAGCCTGATCGTAATCGTGCTTCTCCGCCAGGGCGATACCGCGCTGCAAGATGTCTGTTTCGTCGAACATGTTCTGATTCTCCCACCGGGCTCGCGTTCGGCCCGGGACCGCTAGATGACGATCTCAATATCCTTGATTCCGAAGTTTGGCGACTCGACGGCCGTGGCGCCCATGTCCAAGGAGCTGTTTTGACTGCATCGGTTGGGGCCCGATCTCTTGGCATGTTGCACGGCCGCCTCCAGCCGATTGAAGACATCGACGTAGCCGTCGTCCGGTCGGATTTCCGTCACGCCCGAACAGGCCGTCAGCCGAATCTCCTCGCTGTTACGCAGGAAGACGAGGTGCTCAATTCCCTGCCGGATAGTCTCGGCTAGCTTGGTTGCCTGGCGGGGCCCGGCATCGAGCATGATGACAATGAACCGCTGACCGGCGTAGCGTGCCACGGTATCAGCCTTGCCCGCCGAGCGGAGCATGTACTGCGCTACCTCGTAAAGAATCCGGTCGCCCAACAACGAACCTTGCCGCTCGTTCAAGCCTCCGTAATCGTCCAGGTCGAACAGCGCCGCGTTCATCTGCCGCGACTGATGCCGCTTCTGTTGCCACCACTGCCAAAGCAGCTCCTCCAGGCCAATGCGGTTACGCAGCTTGGTTAGAGGGTCGGTATAGAGCTGCTTCTCGATCTTGTTGATCCGGTCCTCGTACCGAGCGATGGCCAGGAAGGCCACCTCCTGCTCGTCGCGCAGGTGGTGCCGGGCAACTCGCAGGTTGTCGATTTCTTCGAGTAGTCGCGCGTTGGCAGCTTCCAGGTCTGACCCGAAGTCCATGTACTTCAGGTTATTCAGCGTGGTTTCGACCTGGGCGGCCTGATCCAGGTTAGCCATTTCGATTTCGTCGCCCAGGGCTTTCAATTCACCCAACTCGCTCACGCGTTCGCGGAACCGCTCAGCATTTTCTGCCTGCTCCGCCAGATACGCCTCGCAGTCCTCCTGGAGCTTTATCAGGCAATCTTGGATGGTTTTCTCAGTGGATTGCCCCTTACACGCTCGAAGTCTCGTGTCGAGTTCCGTCGCCCGGGCACCGCTTTTCATCATGGCGATATTCAGCTTCAGGATCGACGTTTCGATGAACTTTTCGTTGAGATCCCACTGCTCCGGCGCGTCGAGGGCAATCTGCTCGAACTCGGCCGCGTTCTCGTCGTAAGGCTCGCTGTAGGGCTGAATTTCCGATTCCTCGCCAGATGCGTCGTCCAGCATCAACTCGATGGGCGTGGTTGCCAGTTCTTGCGAAAGGCCGGTGAACTCGTCGTCCTCCAAACCGCCACGATCTGTTACCAACACCTGCCACGCCTCCAGCAGTCCCGGCGGTCCATAGCCAAAGAACACGGCCACGGTGAAGCCGAGGCACAGATTCAAGGCGGCGACGATAAGCGTGAGCAGAACCATTGATGGAAATCGTTTGTGGGCCGGATTGTATCGTGGGAATCCCCGGGGATGACACCGCGAGGAGGGCGCATACCCTCCCCCAGGAAATATAGGTTACGGTCCGCTGGTCAAGTGGTCCCTTCGGGGGACACAGAGAGAAGATCGACCTGGTCGACATGATCGGCCTGGCCGACATGACCGATATGATCGCGCCGATCGGCGTAAGGACTGGTTGTTTACGGCAGGCGGTTATTGCCGAGAGGACGTAAACCGCGGTCGTTCCGCTGTTTGGGCGGCCGTTTCGAGATGCTGCAGAAGGGTCGGCGAAACCCGATCAAGCACGAGAACCTCGCTCTTCGCTTGGGGATCGTTCCGCGGGCGAACGATACAGACGACCTCATAACCGTCATCGAGACGACGTCGAATCTCACTCAATGCCGCCTGCTCGTCCCGATCGAGCGAGGGAAGATCTTCTTGCGTAGCGGCAACCGTTCGGACCGGCGTACCACGAGCGGCCGACGGCCACTGAATCTCCTCCAGTGAGTCGCGGTTGGCCGGCTGATTCGTTGCGGGCGGGGTGAGATTCGCCAGCGACTCGCCTTCGGTTGGGACGAGCGGGTTCCTTGGCGTTGCAGGCGTGCCAGACCCCGACTCGGCAGGATTGTACACATAGGCCAAGCCGGCCTGATTCAGAATGGCATGGATGCATTCGGCCGCGGCGAACAGCCCCTCTTGGTCTTGCGGATCGGCCGCGTTGCACACTCCTACGACAAGTCCTTCCGGCGAGAATAATCCGCCCCCGCTTCGTCCCTCAACCGGTTGCCCCGCAACCTGAACATTGGCCGGGCCAAGGAACTTATTCAACGAACTGACACGACTATGGCGCGCCGTGGGGTCGGCGCCGTTGTCGCAACCGACCGAAATCACCGACTGGCCACGCTCGAGTTGATGTCCCAGCGGAGCGACGCGCGCCGCGACAACCGGCTCCGGAACACAGATTGCTACCAAGCCCACATCGGTTTTCATGTCGTACTTGACCAGCCGCCCGGGAATACGCTGCGAGGCGCGTGGACCGAACAGGTCGACCTCGATTCGTCCCTGGCCTTTCGAGTCGCGGAAGATATGTCCGCAAGTAAGGATGAGCGCCTCGCCGCTCCGGGCATCGATGAGCGTGCCGGTACCGCTGGAGTGTCCCTGGGGATCTTGGATTCTCAACCGCACCGTGGTGGCAATGAGTTGTTCGTCGTCCATGGGACGCGAGGCCCATGACGGGGCTTCCGCTTGCATGTCAGGAAGCCGCTCGACGGCCGTCCCTGGCGAGTTTGGTTTTCTGGCGGGTAGGATGGCGGCCGCGGGAAGCACATTTCGAGGATCAGGGCCGCTCGGCGCCGTCTTGGCCAGGTCGACCGGTGGTCTATTGGGCGCACAGACGGCTTCCGAGCCGCCACGTCGCGAGGCGAGCTGGCACATTTGCTCGAGTTCAGCGAGCGAGGCGCCGCCAACAATCCGTCCGACCTCCCGTCCGTCTACCAGCATTACGAAACTCGGCAACGAGGTTACGCCGTGCTGCTGGGCGAGTGCCCGCTCTCGGTCCACATTCACCTTGCGGACCGGATAGCCCTTCGCCTCGAGTGCTTGCACAGTCGGCCCCATGGCCCGGCATGGGCCGCACCAATCGGCATGGAAGTCGAGCAAGACGGTATTACCGGCACCGAGAATCGCGAAGCTCATTAGGGCCGCGGGCAGCGAGACCATCGGTTCCCTCCTGTCGGTCTGCGTATGGGGTCGCGCCGTCGCACCGCGGGAGCAACCTCCTGTCGACTGCCCACGGGCGGGACCACCCAAACGCTAAATTGGACAGTCCGCGCGTTGCCGAAAGGGTCTCCAACCCGAGACCCTCCCGCATCGAAACCGCAGCATTGTTGTCAAATTGTCCATTTTCCACAACGGCAGATTTTCGATTTTGCGCCAAATCACCAAGAAACAAACCTTTCACCCCGAATGGAAACGTGGATTGACTCTTGCCGCAATTTTCGAGTACAAGCCGCCTGCCAAGTCTCCGGTCTTTTTTCCAGTACCCTCTCCGGTGGTTCGGCGGTGCCGTTCTGGCCCAACGGATGCTTCCGGAAAACCCCTGTCACTATCAATGCTAGCAACCCAAGAGATGGAAGCCCGTCCGAAACGGGATGCCATGTCGCCGACCATCCTGGAAAAGCGGGCCTTGAACGGTGCGCTGCATCAGTTGTTGGCGTGGGGGGCAATGAATCGCCTGCGTGCCGTTGCGGTGGGCGTGGCCGCTCTGGTTTCGGTGGCTGCCATGGTTGCCGGAGGTCTCTGGCTTGTCGGAGCACGACGGACCCAGCCGGAGGTGGCCTTGACCGAGGTGCTCGACGCGCTCGACGCCGGCAGCTACACGCAGGTGAAAGAGTTGGCGGACACGTTGCGGCAAGAGGAATCTGCCAGCCTGGAGGACGTCGCCGGCGCGGTGTACGCTCTGGGCGTGGCCGCAGCCATGGAAGCGGACGATACCTGGAGCGTGGACCGGCGGAAGAAGTTCCTGGTGGCGGCGCGCTATCTCGAAGAAGCCCGAAGTCGAGGATTCCCTCCGGGCCGGCGTGGCCGGGGGCTTTTTCTGCTCGGGAAATCGCTTTACCAAGGCGGACGCATCCCGGCCAGCCGTCCTTTCCTGACCTCTGCCATCCCGGCCGATTCGTCCAATCGCAACGAAATCCATCATCTTTTGGCCGGTGCGTTTTTTGAAGACTCGCCTCCCGACCTGCAAAAGGCCCTGCACTACAACACCCTCTACCTGACGGAACGGAAACTCGCTCCGGCAAAACATCAAGAGGGGCTCATGCAGCGGGCCCAAATCCTCCTGGCCATGGACAAGCCCGATGAATGCATGGCCACGCTCCAACGCGTGCCGGCCAAGTCATCGCTCCGGGCAGAGGCAACGGTGCTTCACGGTCAGGTGCAAATGTACCAGGCCCAGGCGATGAGGAATCAGGCAGATCCCTCTCCAAAGCAGCTTGAGGCGGCACGTCTGAAATACGAAGAGGCCATCAAGACGCTTCAGCTTGCCCAAGGACGCGACACACTGCGTAATCAAGCCACGCCCAAGGCCATGTATCTTATTGGCGCATGCTTCAAGGAGATCGGCGATTACCGCGCGGCCCTGCGACAGTTCGTACGCACTCGCCAGCTCTTCCCTGAAAGTTCGGAAGGAATGGCCGCCAGCTTCCTGGAAGCCGAAATCTCCCGCGATCTCGGTCGCGACGAGGAAGCTGTCGCCGGCTATCGTCGCGTTCTTCAAGCCATTGGCGACCCGAAATCATTCAGCAATCCTTGGCTCGCGGTGCGCGAGCTGCGGATTCAGATGCTCGCCGCATACGAATACTACCTGAAAACGCGGAACTTCAAGGCGGCCCTGGATCTTGCCAAGATCCTGCATCCGCTCTTCCCGGAAACGCGGGCGTTGGAACTAGCAGCCGACGTGCATCGGGCATGGGGTGAATCACTGCTGACCGAGGCGGCGCAATACGGTCCGGCCAGGGCGGAACCACTGCTGCGCGAAGGTCGACGACAATTCCGCGAGGCGGGCAAAATCCATTCGCGGCTTGCCGGCTTGCTTGTCGCCAGCCGGCAGTACCCCGATCAATTGTGGAAAAGCGGCCTGGACTACATGCGGGGGCAGAGCTTCACGGCGGCTATCGGCATGTTGAAGGAATACCTGAAAGACCAGGCGCGCCGCCGGCATCCGCAAGCCCTGGTTATGCTGGGCGAGGCCTACTTGGCGCGGGGCAAAGCGCCCGACGCCATCGACGCGTTCCAAGAGTGCGTGGATTTCCACCCTCGCGACGCCGCCGCCTATCAGGCACGCTTGCTGGCAAGCCGGGCGTGGCAGGAGAAGGGCGAGCCGAAGAAAGCGGAACAACTGCTCCTGGAGAACCTCGCCGGCGAATACTTAACCCCGGCCAGCGAGCAATGGCGTGAGTCACTGTTCGATCTGGGGGAGCTTCTGTACCAGGAAGGGCAATATCAGGACGCCGCTCGCCGACTCGACGAGGCCGTGGCTCGATACCCCGACGACTCCCGCGCCCTCACAACCCGCTACCTCCTGGCTGAAGCATACCGCCGCGCGGCGAAAGAGACCCAAGGCCAGCTCCAGGAAGACCTTCCCGGCGCAGGGCGCATGGTGTCGACCAAACAGATTGGCCAGTTGTACCAGCAATCACTTGACGTGTTCCTGACGCTGCGCGACCTGCTCAGCGACAGGCAGCAATCGCAAGACCTACCGGAAAACGAGCAAACCATACTCAGGAATGCCTGCTTTTCCATCGGCGACATCGAGTTCGCCCTCGGCCGATACCTCCAAGCCATTGAAGCTTACTCCAATGCGACGAACCGCTACCAGAACACGCCCGAAGTGCTCGACGCCTACGTACAAATTGCCAACGCCTACCGGTGTCTGGGCGATTCCGGACAGGCGCGCAGCGCGCTGGAGCAAGCGAAAGCCGTTCTTGGACGTATGAAAACCGAGGCGCCGTTTACCAACGCGACGAACTACGACCGAACACAATGGAGTGAACTCCTGGACTACCTCAGCGAACTCTAGGCGACAACCATGCCTTCTCTCGAAACCGATATCTTATTCGACTTAATTCGTTCAAAACGCGCGTGCCTGGAGCAGCTCCAGGTCATGGGCCAGCGGCAGATGGAATTGATCGAATCGGACCAGATGGCGGCGCTGCTCGACCTGCTTGCATACAAGCAGCGAGCGCTTGCCGAACTCCAGAAGATCGAACGAAACCTCGACCCGTTCCGCAGCCAGTCGCCCGATGCACGCCGCTGGCGCAGCGAGAAAGCGCGCCGCCAGTGCGCCGATGAACTCGGCGCGTGCGAAACCCTCCTGGCCGGGATCATCGACCGGGAGCGAGCCAGCGAGCGGGCCATGATCCACCGCCGCGATCACGCCGCGGCACGGCTTCAAGGAATGCACCGGGCCAGCCAGGCAAGGGCGTCGTACGCCAGCCCGCGTGCAAGCACCATCAGTCAGATCGACCTTTGCTCCGACGCCTCCCGAGGACTCACGTCATGAACTTGCGAACCGAGAACTCCGACATACCGCTTCCCCCGGCAAACGCCGAATTGGAAACCGTGCTCGCCGCATGGCATCAAGCAACTGTGCGGCTCGAACGAACCCACGAGGTTCTTCGCGAGGAGGTGTACCGGCTGACCCATGAACTGGAAGTGAAGAATCGCGAGCTGGCGAGGAAAAATCGGCTGGCCGACCTTGGGCAAATGGCCTCCCATGTCGCCCACGAAGTGCGCAATCACCTCGTCCCGGTCACCTTGTACCTGAGTCTGCTTCGGCGGCGCGTGAGCGACGACAGCGGCGCGGTCGATATTGCCGACCGGATCGCCGCGGCCTTCACGGCGCTGGACGCCATGGTCCACGATCTGCTGAACTTCACGGCTGACCAGGAGCCTCGCCTTTCACGGTTCTCGTTGGGCCGCGCAGTCGAGGAGGTGTGCGCTTCCCTAACGCCGCAACTCAGCGCGCAGGCTATCGACGTGCGAATCGACGTGCCAGGTGGTGAGTGGATCCGGGCCGATGAGTCGATGGTGCGTCGCTGTGTGCTGAACTTGATGCTCAACGCGCTGGACGCCATGCCTGACGGCGGCGCCCTGTTTCTGACGTCGCTGAATACGGCGAAGGGCATCGAGTTGGAGATTGCCGACACGGGCCCGGGACTTTCCGAGGAAGCCCGTCGCCGGGCGTGCGAACCGTTCTTCAGCACGAGGCAGGGTGGAACTGGGTTGGGGTTGGCCATCGTGCATCGCATTGCCGAAGTTCACGGCGGCGGCGTTCTCGTCGCGAATTGCCCCGAGGGCGGCGCTGCCGTTACTCTCCGATTTCCCCACCCAATTGCCTTGGAGACCGCCGCATGAAGACCCCAACCGAACGTCGCAACGGCCTCGTCAACGCCACCGGGCGCGTCCTGGTTGTCGACGACCACGCGCCTGCCCGCGAGTCGATGGCCGAGGTTTTGCGCGAGGCCGGGCACGACGTCGCCTGCTGCTCCAGCGCCGCCGAAGCGCTGCGGCGCCTGGCCGAGACCGCGGTCGATTGCGTTGTGACCGACTTGAAGATGCCCGGCATGAGCGGGCTGGAGTTCATCGCTCAAATCGAACAGCGCTGCCTTTCCGTGCAAGTGGTCATGGTCACGGCCCACGCCTCGGTAGCCTCGGCCGTCGAAGCCATGCGGCACGGGGCCTTCGACTACATCGAGAAGCCGTTCGACGTTGACGGGCTCGAACGTCTGGTGGCCCAGGCCATCCGGCATGGACGGGTTGTCGAGCCGCGGCGCGGCACCGCTCATCCGGCTGGCGAGCCGCCCCTGATGATCGGCAACAGCCCAGCCATGTGCTCGCTGCGAGAACGCATTGCCCTCGTTGCCGCAACCTCGGAAACCGTACTCATTCTCGGCGAGAGCGGAACGGGCAAGGAACTGGTCGCCCGCGCCATCCACGTCGAAAGCCCTCGCGCCGCGGGCCCTTTGGTCAGTCTGAACTGCCCCGTCCTCTCGGCTCAACTGATGGAAAGTGAGCTGTTCGGCCACGAGCGAGGCGCGTTCACCGGGGCCGACGCTCCACGCGTCGGCCGGTTCGAAATGGCTCACCAAGGAACCATTCTCCTCGACGAGGTGACCGAAATCGACCTGAACTTGCAGGCGAAGCTGCTTCGCGTGCTCCAGGAGCGGGCATTCGAGCGCGTCGGCTCTAGCCGCACGCAACGGGTCGACGTTCGCGTGCTGGCTAGCACGAACCGCGACCTGGAGCACGCGGTTCGCGAGGGCCGATTCCGCGCGGACCTTTACTTTCGATTGGCCGTCGTTCCCATCCAAGTGCCGCCCCTGCGTGACCGACGCGACGACATTCCCACGCTATGCGAACACTTCTTTGCTCGATGCGCCCAGCGCCTCGGCCGCGAGCCGTGCGTCCTGGAACCTGCCGCAATGGAACTACTCATGCGGCATCCTTGGCCGGGAAATGTACGCGAGTTGGAGAACATCGTTACCCGCGCAAGCGTGCTCAACTCCGGTGGTCCGGTCACCGCCGACGAGTTGCGACGATGGTTGATAATCGACCCGACAAGTGAGCAAGTCGAACCCAGTTCCCCCGTTTCGGTGGGCATGAGCTTGCAAGAAATGGAGCAGAAACTGATTGAAGCCACGCTGAACCATTTCGACGGCCATCGACAACGCACGGCCGAAGCTCTGGGCATTGGCGTCAGAACGCTTTCCGGCAAGTTACGGCAGTATGGCTACGCGCCGCGAGAGAAAGAGAGAATGCGAGCATGATCGGCCGAGTCGCCCACCAAGTCGAAGTCTCTTTCGGCAAATTCCGCCGAACGCCTGCCGGCAGCTTCTGCCGGAGTTCGGGTGTTGGACGGATGCTCGTGACGACGCCGAACAACACGGTGAAACGGGCCCAGCCCGCTCGGGCGAGGGCAGGCAACCGCCAGCGATCCAGTGAGTTCTCGTACAACTTGGAGGAAGCACGGAGTCTACAGCCAACCCGGGAAGACCGGGAAGCCTTTCGCGACCCGCGGCGCCATGGCGAAATGGCACGCCGGTTGCATGACGGGCAACTGGCGTCTAGCGCGCCCACATTGCAGGGATTGCCATGTTAACGAACCTTTTTGCCTCAACGACCATTCCCGTCCTGGAGGAAGTCGCCAAGTTTTCCCAGCTTCGGCATACGACCTTGGCAGGGAACATCGCCAACCTCGACACGCCCGGCTACGAGTTCCGCGACATGTCGGTGGACGACTTCCAGTTACGGTTGAAGAACGCGGTCGAGGCGCGCCGCCAACCGCCGGATCCCTATTACCCACGCCAGAATGAGGCAACCGATCAGTCGTTCCACGCTGCCGTATCCGATAAGCCACACACGATCCTGTACCACGACAAGAGCAACGTGGAACTGGAGCAACAGGTGTCGGAGATGGTGAAAAACCACATGGAACACAACCTTGCCCTGACCGTGATGAAACAGCAGTTCAGCTTGCTGACGGCCGCGATTTCCTTACAGGTATAACTCCGTGGGGCGGGCTGGCCCCGCCGCCAACCACTGCGTTTTCAAATCGAAGGGATATGCCATGTTTGCTGCATTCGACATCAGTTCAAGCGGGCTGGCAGCTCAGCGGATCCGCATGAACGCGCAATCGAGCAACATTGCGAACATTTCCACCACACACAATGAGCGGGGCGAGCCGGAGGCGTACCAGCCTCGCTTCGTCGTCTTCCAGACCGACGAAAGCGTCGGAGCGCATGGAGCGGCGGGCGTTCGCGTCTCGTCCGTCGAGGTGGAGGACGTGGAACCGATCTGGCGCTACCAACCGCATCATCCCGACGCGGTCAAGGAAGGCGAGCACGCCGGATATGTCGCCTATCCGAACGTCAACATGATGACCGAGTTTACCGACGCCATGGAAGCCGCCCGCGCCTACGAGGCCAACCTCGGCGTGATTGACATCACCAAGGACATGCAAACCCAGACGCTCAGAATCCTCGCCTGAGGACGAACCACGAGGCCGCCATGAATCCAATCCAAGGTATCCAACCGCTCCCGCCTTCGGTTACTCCGATGGCAAACGGTCCGAGCGCGGTAAACGGTGACAAGTCATTCAACGACTTTCTGCTCGACTCCATCCAACAAGTGAACACCATGCAGCAGGATGCCGACCAGGCTGTCGAAAGCCTGTTCACCGGCGGCGACGCGAATCCGGCCGAGGTGCTCACCGCCGTACAAAAGGCCGACGTGGCCTTCCGCATGATGCTGCAGGTTCGCAACAAGATGGTGGCGGCTTTTGAAGAAGTGAAGAATCTCCAAATCTGAGGATCGTCTAGGAACGCAACATGGACTTCTTGAACCAAGCCTTCGCCCAGATATCCGACCTATTCCGGTCGATGACTCCCGGCGCGCGAATTACGGCCAGCCTGCTCCTGGCGGTCGTCGTCGTGGGCCTGGGCTTCCTGTTCAGTTATCAGGGTACGGGCGCGGAGGTCGACTTATTCAGCGGAACGCCGATCCAGTCCACGCAGGTTGCCCAGATCGAGGCCGCGTTCGCCAAGAAGGGATTGAATGATTACGAGGTCGAGGGGAATCGGATTCGGATTCCTCGCGGCCAGCGCGACGCGTACCTTGCCGCCGTGGCCGAAGCGAAGGCCCTGCCGCCCAACTTCGAAACCTGGTTTGACGACGCGCTGGACGGGACCAACTCATTCAGTTCGCGCGACGAGCGCGAAATGCGCCTGAAACTGGCCAAGCAGAAGACGCTGGGAATGATCATCGGCCAAATGAGCGGCATTGAAAGCGCCTCGGTTATCTACGACATCGACGTCAATCGCTACACGCTAAACCGAAATCGTACCATTACAGCCACGGCCGCCGTCAAGCCGGTGGGCAACGAACAGCTCACCGAGTCGCAAGTTGCGTCCGTCCGCTCGCTGGTCTCAGGCGCCATCGCTGGATTGCGATCGAACGAAGTGACCGTGGCCGACCTGAACGGTCCCACCTGGCACGGTAATCCCGAAAGTGGCGGAACAACGCTCATCGACGAGCCGTACGCCGCGCGGAAACGCATGTATGAGCAGGAGTGGGAAGCGAAGATCCTCAACGCCCTGTCCTACGTGCCCGGCGTGAAGGTGACGCCCAACGTGGAACTGGACCGCCAGCGGGAGCGAACCGAGCGCCGCGTGCAACACGATCCCAAGCCGATCATCGTCCAGCAAGCCGAACAGAGCGCGTCGCGCACCCGCGAGGGCGCCGCTCCCGGCGGCCGGCCGGGATATGTCGCCCAGCAGCCCAACACGCCCGTTCAGTTGAATACGGGGCGCGGAGGAGGCTCCCGGGAGGATGAAGAGGAGTCCAAGACGCAAACAGTCGCGCTGACGTCGGGCACCCAGGAAGAAACGGTAAGCGTTGGCCTGACGCCGCGACGCGTGAGCGTTTCGGTGGCCATACCCAGCGGCTACTTTCGGAAGATATGGCGAGAACGAAACCAGGGCGCCGATGGCGAGGCCCAGGTGCTCGACGAGGCGCAACTCGAACAAATTCGAACCGACGAAACCACCAAGATCCGACGTCTTGTCGCCAACCTGCTCCCCCCCGCCGAAGGCATGGAAGATCGAACGGAACTGGTCGAGGTCATGACCTTCCAAGGATTTACGCCGGAAGAAGTGGTCGGCCCCACGTACGGCCAACAGACGCTCACCTGGCTCGCCGGGCACTGGAGCACGGTGGGCATCCTACTCGTCGCCGGGTTCAGTCTGCTGATGCTCCGTTCCATGATCGCGGTCGGTCCAACCGAGCGGCAGTCGTTGGAACTATTCCGTCACGAGGAAGGCGAATCGGAGGAACCCGACCGGGAGGCGGCGGCAACCGTGGCGAACCGGCTTTCACGTTTCGCCAAGACGGGCCGTTCGCTGCGCGACGAGCTTTCCGAACTGGTCGAGGAGGATCCGGACGCGGCGGCCAATATCCTCAAGGCATGGATTGGTCAGGCAGGCTAAGCCCCAGCGGCGCGCTACGCGGCGCCCCAACCAACGCGGGACAACACGATGAATGCAATCGACGAGGGAATCCGAAAGGCGGCGGTGTTCGTGGCGGCCTTGGACTGCTCGGCCGCCGACGCCCTGTTGGACCGGCTGCCGGACGGGCAGGCGCGCCGGGTCCGCGACGCCATGATTGCGCTCAGCGAAGTCGAGGCCGGCGAGGAACGCCGAATACGCGACGAGTTCATGCGAGTTCGATCTCGCGGCCCGAAACCGGAGCTTGCCGGAATCGAACTCGACGGCAACCTGGCGATGCTGGGGCCCGCCCACTCGCCCACCCCGAGAGAACGGACGGAAACCATGCAACAGCAGCCGTCTCCGCCGTTTGCCTTCCTCTCCGGCGCTGCTGGCGGCGACTTAGCCGATGCGCTGCAAAACGAGCGGCCCCAAATCATCGCGATGGTACTCGCGCACCTGCCGCCGCGCCGCGCAAGCGAGGTGCTCGAGCGCCTGGCGCCTGCCTCGCAGGCCGAGGTGATCCGCCGCCTGGCGGACCTTGAAGAGGCGGACCCGTCCGTCGTGTTCGACGTCGAGCAAGCGATCAAGAGCCGCGTTGCCCAGCGATGGGGTATTCGCCCCAAGCGAATTGTCGGCATGAAAGCCGTCCAAGGCATCCTCGACGCGAGCGATCCTGGCCTGAGCCAGACCATTACCAAGACTCTGGCCCCGACCGGAGTCGTGAATCGGCCGCGTCCGGCGGCTTGTGTCGAACCCATGGCATGCACCATACCGATCAAGCGAGTCGCACCCACCGAACAAGCCAAACCCAGCGAACCCGAGGAACGCGAGGAACCGGACGTCGACATTCCCTTCGAGGCGTTGCCGCGGCTCGACGCCATCAGCCTGGCGACCCTGTTCCGCGAGGCAGGCCGGCAGTTGACCGGCGCCGCGCTACTCGGCGCGCCGGTGGCATTGATCAACCGTGTGCTCCACGTCCTTCCCAAGGGCGAGTCGAAGTGGCTGCGGCGGCACCTCGATGAGCCCGGTCCCATCCGGCTGCGCGATGTCGAGGAAGCGCGGCGCCGCATCGCTCAGCTTGCGGCCGAACTCAATCGAAGTGGTCGCATCGAAACGACCTTCAACCAATCCCGTATGATCTTGACAGCCTGAGACGGCAGCGCCCATGGCCACCATCATTCGAGCAACCCAGCACAACCTGGCAACGCACCACGCCGCCTTCAATTTCGAAGACATGGCCGTTCGTGCGAACCAATACCTCGATGGTATCCGCGGCGAGGCGCGCAAGATCGTCGCCAAGGCGCAGTGCGAGGCGGTCGCCTTGAAAGAACAAGCACGCTCCGAGGGTTACAAGGCGGGGCAGCAGCAGGTGACCGAGATTGTGCGGAGCCAACTCGCCTCCGTCCTGCCCGCGCTCGAGCAGGCCGCGGAGGACGTGCGACACGCCAAGCAGGCTTGGCTGACGCACTGGGAGGGGGCGGCAATCCACGTTGCCGCCGCCATCGCCGGCCGAATCGTGCGCCGCGAGATTGCCAACATGCCCGGCTTTGCCGCCAAACAATTGCGGGAAGCGCTCGAACTGGCCGCCGGAAGCGCCCACCTCCGTGTTCGCCTGAACCCTGACGACCACGCGGCCATGGGAGGCCAAGCTGATGTGCTGACAAAGGAACTCGCACCGCTGGCTGACGCGGAGATCATCGCCGACGGAAATATTACGCGCGGCGGTTGCCGCGTCGAAACAAGCTTCGGAACCATCGACCAGCAACTGGAATCGCAACTCGCCCGGATCGAAGAGGAGCTGACTTAAGACAGCAGCGCCACCATGCTTGATATCGCCACGCAACTCGAACAGATCATGCCAACCGCCCTGAGCGGTTCCGTCGTGCGCACGGTGGGCACGATGATTTCCGTTGCCGGGCTCCCAGCGCCGGTCGGCGCGCTGGTGGAAATCGAGCGCGTGCCAGGCGAGCCGCTCGAGGCGGAAGTGATTGGATTCAAGGATCAACTAACCGTGCTGGCGCCATTCCAGGAGCCGGCTGGCGTTCGGCACGGGAACCGGGTTCGTCTGCGCCGCACGGCGCGGTGGCTTCGCGTGGGCGAGGCCATGCTCGGCCGTGTCTTCAATGCGGCCGGCGAGGCGGTCGACGGCAAGCCGCAACCCATCCTGCCGCATCGGGCGGCGTTTCATGCCGCGCCGCCCCACCCATGCACTCGACCTCGCATCGATACGCCGCTCTCGACCGGCGTGCGCTCAGTGGACGGGTTGCTCACCTGCGGAAAGGGTCAGCGCATGGGAATCTTCGCCGGCTCGGGCGTTGGCAAGAGCGTGCTGCTGGGCATGATGTCGCGTCACACGGCCGCCGACGTGATCGTGACGGCGCTGATTGGCGAGCGCGGACGCGAGGTTAACGAGTTCATTGAACGCGACCTGGGAGTGGAAGGACTGGCCAAAAGCGTGATCGTGGTTGCCACGAGCGATGAACCGGCCCTGGTTCGCGTGCAGGCAGCTTCCACGGCAACCGCCATCGCCGAGTTCTTCCGCGACCAGGGCAAGGACGTCCTGCTGCTGATGGATTCACTTACCCGATTCGCCCTGGCACAGCGGGAAATCGGGCTGGCCGCCGGAGAACCGCCCACGACGCGCGGATACACGCCGTCGGTGTTCGCGATGCTGCCGAAACTGGTGGAGCGCGCCGGGCGCAGCCCTCGCGGAAGCATCACCGCCTTCTACACCGTCCTGGTCGAGGCCGACGATCCGAACGAGCCGATCGGCGACGCCGTGCGCGGACTGCTGGACGGGCATACGTGGCTTTCGCGCCGACTTGGCTCGCAAGGGCACTACCCAGCCATTGACGTGCTTGAAAGCCTCAGCCGTCTCATGCCCGAGGTGACCGACGAGGAGCATCGTACGGCAGCCGTGGCTGTGCGCGGTCTCCTGGCGGCGTACCGCGAACACGAAGACCTGATTTCGATCGGCGCCTACCGCCGGGGCGGCAACCCCAAGGTCGATGCGGCCATCGAATTGCTCGATGACATCAACAACTTCCTGCGTCAGCCCGTCGACCAGCCTTCCACCATGGAAGCGACACGGGAGGGCCTGCTGGAAATCCACCGTAAAAGTCAACAACGCAACAAGAAGCCAACGTAACCGATCCTGAACGGCCTTGGGTCCTCGACTTGACGAAGTCCGGCCCGCGGCCGCTTTCCACGAAGTATCGCGCCCCATGCCCAAGTTCCACTTTCGTCTGGCCACCCTGCTCCGACTCAACGAGTCGGTGCGCGATGAGCGGCGATCAAAACTCGCCGAGGCTTTTCGCGCCGACGAACTGCTCGAGCAGCGCGAGGCCATGGTGGCCGACGAGATCGCCGCAACCCGCGCCGGTGGCCGGAAGGCCGTGACGCCCGGCGCCGTCGACCTCGACCGGATTGTCGAAGCACAACGATACGAGATGGCGCTACGGGCGCGGCAGAAACTCCTTGAGCAACAGCGGAAGGCCGTCGGCGGCGAAATTGAACGGCGCCGCGAGGCCGTGTTGGCCGCCAACCGCGAAGTACGTGCGCTGGAAAAGCTTCGTGAGCGCCATAAGCAGCGTTACCAGCAGGACGAGACGCGCCGCGAAGTCCGGGAGCTTGACGAAGTCGCCTTGCGAACCACCTGCCGAGGAGACGAATAATGCAACGAATCGTCGCAACCCTCGCTTCCCTCCTTGCCTACTTTGCCGTCGGCACGCTGCTGGCTCAGGTGTTCCTGCTCGGCCTGGTCGCCTGGAAATGGGACATGAACCGAGACCGGATGATCCAGATTCTCGCCTTGGCCCAAGGCATCGATCTGTTCGCCATGCGCGAGGATGCCTTGATCAAGGAGGAAAAGGTCGCTGAGCAGGTGTCGTTCGACGAGATCCGCGCGACTCGGGCTATGAAATATCGCAACCTGGAATTGCGGGAGCAGACGCTGGCCAGTGCCTTGGCACAGGTCCAACTCCAACAGCAAAACCTCGCGGAAGAACGCCGCCGGTTCCAGCTCATTCGCGATGCCTACAACACCGAGTTGTCCGCCATGCGCGAGGGCGCCGTGGCACGAGGTTTGGACGAGGTCCGACGCATCCTGGAAAGCGTGAAGCCGCAGCAGGCAAAGCTCCAGTTGCTTAAAATGCTCGGCAACGACGAGTTGGACACCGTCGTCATGTTGTTGGCTGAGATGTCGGATCAGAAGCGGTCGAAGATCATTGGCGAGTTCAAGATGCCCGAGGAAGAATTGAAGATCGCCGAAGTGCTCAAACGCATTCTGGAAGGAGCACCCGACGCCGAGCTTGCCGACGCAGCCCAAGGAAAACTCTAACCCGCGTGGTTCAACGAGATATTTCGAAAAGACACACAACGTTACGGAAGACAGAGGTTTGGCAAATGGCGGAAATACGACTCGATCCCATCAACGTCCTCATGCCGTTTGGCTCGCGCTCCATGGTGCCCACGACGGAGTTTGCCGCGTACCTCGACGAGGTGTGGAGTCGGTCCACGACAACGACAACGACCACGACAAACTCGACCAACCGGAATTCTCCCGTTCCGACAAATGTGTCTCGTGATACGAAAGGCCCAGTTGAACGACGCAAGGACGAAAGCAAGGGCGAACGCGATGGCGCGGGCGTGGCGGCTACCCTGCAGCGGCAGACTGCTCCAAGCGAGTCGACCGCCGCGCCCTCGCGAACCCCGGCTAGTGAGACTACGCGTGCGTCTACACCCAACGAAAACAGCGGTCAACAGACGCCGCCAACGGGCGCTGCAGGCGGCAATGCGCGGCAAGCCGAGGCCTCCCAGCCCCAGGCTGCCGCGAGGGAAGAAGACACAATGTCCGCAAACGCGGCGACTGACAGGGATGCCGACGCGGCACTATTCGGCGTCCCTGCCGAGGCCGAGCAGCAGCCGGCTGCCGACGGCGAAGCATCGGCTTTGCTCGAAGTTGCGGCGGCATCCGAGGACGTTGTTTCCGAAAACTCGCCTTCAGCTACCGAGTCCCCTGTTGTTGGCGAGGCGGCGAACGAAATATCGTCGAGCGAGGGCGAATCGAACGCCGAGGGAGAGAAGTTGGCCGGATTGCAGGAGACCGTCGAAAGCAACAACGGTGGCGATGGCGAGCCCGATTCGGAGACTCAATCTGGGACAGCGGCCGAGTCCGCCGAATCGAGATCGCGCCATGGGCGACCGGCCACGGCCAAGGATGCCGGCGAGGCGAATGAACCCCAGACGACCGATTTGAGCCAGGAACAGGCGGTTGAGACGCCGGCGCAGGCCGCTGACGTGGCAACCGACGATGCCGCGTTTTCGACCGCGGCCATTGCTGCGACAGTCGAAACGAGTCAGCCAACCGCTCCTGCCGCAAACGCCACTTCGGTGGAGCCGGTCGAGGGTGTCGCAACCGGGACCACTCGCGCAACGAGTGGCGAGTCCGGCGCTCGCGCCGCCTCCGCCACACCGGGAACGCCCGAGGCCGATCAGGCCGGCGCGGTCGATCGCGCCCGCTTCGTGCAACGCGTGGCCCAGGTGTTCCAGGCCACCGGCGACCGGGGTGGCACATTGCGGATGCGTTTGAGCCCGCCCGAACTGGGCTCGCTCCGCGTCGAGATTACGGTCAAGCAGGGCGTGATGAATGCTCGGATGGAAACCGAGACCGACGCCGCGCGCCAATTGGTCCTGGAGAACCTCCCCGCCTTGCGCGAGCGACTAGCCGAGCAGGGAATCAAGGTGGAACAGTTCCAAGTCGACGTTTCCGGCCGGGAAGCCGGGGGACAACCCAATCAATTCGAGGACCGGTCGTACTCAGATCGTTCCGAAGCCGAGCCACGGCGGCATTCGACCCCGCGCAGCACGAGTGCGCAAGATGCCGAATCGCAGGAGGAACGCCGCGCCCGCCGCGTCGGCGAAACAAGCCGGCTCGACGTGCTCGTTTAATCATCAACCACAAGAGATATCGAAAGCGGAAAGCCGTGCAAGGCGTTCCGCGGGGACCAAGGAGACGAGAGTATGGCAAGTGCAACGTCAAGTTCGATCGGAATTAGCGGCACGTCGGGACAGCAGGCAACCGTGGGCGGCGACGCCTATTCCAGTTTGGGAACGGAAGAGTTCCTGAAACTCCTGGTGACCGAGTTGTCCAACCAGGATCCGACGAATCCTACGGATACTGCCGCCATCTTGTCGCAACTCAGCCAAATACGTGAAATCCAATCGACGGATAGCCTGACGACAACCTTGGAGTCAGTCCTGTTTGGTCAGAACTTCACGACGGCCAACTGGCTGATGGGACGGAATATCATCGGCTTGTCGACCGATGGGGAATATGTCACTGGCGTCGTCGACCGGGTCACGCTTACCGGCATGAAAGTCCAGGCCCATATCGGCGATAGCACCATTGCCCTGAGGAACATTGTCGAGGTGCTTCCAAATGAGGAAGCGACCACCGAGGAGACGGAAGCAGGAGGAGACACGGGGGAGGACGAAGTGGACGCGGCCGCGTTGCAAGAGTTGCTCAACGAACTACTCGCCGCCGCCGAGGAAGCAGAAACATCGAACGATTCCGAGGACTCCACAGCAACGTAAAACTACGTTGAATGCAAAAAACCAACGGACAAACGAGTCGTGTTGCGTATTGAATCCTAGAACAATAACCGGAAATACTCCAGGAGGGAATACTCATGGGTTTAGCGTCTGCCATGAGCACGGCATTGACGGGCCTGACCGCGGCCGAAACGACGATCGACGTGGTCGGTAACAACCTTGCCAACTCGAACACAGTGGGATTCAAGGCATCGGAAGCCTCGTTCGCCACCCAGTTTCTCCAAACCCGCAGCCTTGGTTCCGCGCCGACGACCGGCAGCGGCGGCACCAACCCGCGCCAGATCGGTCTGGGAACCATGGTCGCCCAGATTTCGCCCACGTTCACCCAGGGCACAATCGAAATCAGTTCGAACGCAACCGACATGGCCATTCAGGGAGACGGGTTCTTCATCGTCCAGGGCACGCAGGGCGAGGAACTCTATACTCGCAACGGTATTTTCAAACTCAATGCCGAAAGCGAACTGGTCACCATCACGGGAAACCGGCTCTTGGGCTACGGGGTCGATGAGGATTACCAGATCCAGGCGACCAGTCTGGAGCCACTGGTCATCCCCCTGGGCGCCGCGGCCGTCGCGAAGGCGACGGAAAACGTGTACCTGGAAGGAACCCTTTCGCCAACCGGTAACCTGGCCGACACGGCCGAGGTGATTCAGACTGGCGTGATCAGCGACGCCCAGTGGTCGCAACCCACCACGTCGCCCAAGCCTCTGATTGCGAGCACGCCCGACGTGACCGGACTGGTAACGACGCCTGCGGCAACCGGCGGGGCGATTGTTCCGGGCAACTATTATTACAAAGTCGTCTACGCCGACGGTCCTCTCGGCGCGAATCCGGCAACCGAAGGGATTGCATCGGCCTACGCGACCTTGGTGCCCGTGACCGCCGGAGAGGATACCGTCAACGTCAGCGGATGGCCGATTCCCGATGCGACCGATCTGAACGTGGACCACTACAGCCACGTCCGCGTCTATCGCTGCGCCGGCGGAGCCAATCCCGATACCGATCCGTTCTATCTGGTTGGCGAAAGCGCCATTGGAACCGTGGTGGGCGATACGACTATCACCGACGTCTATAGCGACGGCGAATTGACAACCCAACCGCTGATTCATCCTCCGCTCAACCAGACCAATGTGCTCAGCGGCGCCTACTCATATTACGTCAGTTTCTACAACTCGGGCACCGGCCGAGAGAGTGTACCCTCTGTGCTTGCGGGACCGCTCATCATCAACGACGGACGGATCCACCTCGAAGGCCTCCCCACGGGCAATGCCTCGGAATGGACCCACACCCGCATCTACAGAAATATCGCCAACGATACTGGTACGTTCTACCGAGTGACCGAGATTTCTGGAGTGACCGGCGGCAATTTCACCGATTCGGTGCAGGACACTACCATCCAGGCGAGCCCGCAGATCGATCTCGATGGTCCGAAGATCACGCCAAGCACTCTGGTGCTCGATATGGTGACTCGCGACGGCTCCACCTATGCCCATCTGTTCGACGGGCCGGGAACCCTTCAGTTCACGGGTCGGAAGGGGGATCGATCCCTTTCCAAAAAGGAGTTCCAGGTCACGGCGACCACCACCGTGCTGGAACTGTACAGTTTTATGTCATCGGCCCTGGGCATTCAGAGCCCACCCGGTCCCGACAGCACGAATCCCATTCCGCCATCCGCGGGAGTCTACGGAGGCAACGCCGGCGGCGAGGTCACCGCCGACGGACGAATCCTTCTTCGCGCCAACGACGGCGTGGCGAACGCAATTTCCATCGGCCTTTCTGGTATGAACTTCATCAGGGCCAGCGGGAGCGAGGAGAACGTCAACATGCCATTCACCTCGGTCCAGAAGGCCAAGGGTGAAAGTGCCGTATGCGACTTCATCGCCTACGACAGCTTGGGCATTGATATTTCCGTCCGTTTGACTGCCGTCCTGGAAGGCCGCACTAGCACCGCGACCACCTACCGCTGGTTCGCCGACTCGCCAGACAACGATCCCGACATCGGGTCGGCCATCGCTGTTGGCACGGGCCTGATCTCCTTCGACGGCAACGGCAACTTCACCACCGCCACGGAGACAACCGTTTCGATCGCCCGCCGGAACGTCTCGTCGGCATCGCCCTTGGAGTTCAACCTGGACTTTAAGCAGCTTTCTGGCCTGGCTACTAAAAACAGCACGCTGGCCGTGTCGAGACAGGATGGATCGGCGCCGGGTACGCTCACCAGTTTCATCGTTGGCGAGGATGGAACGATCCGCGGCGTGTTCAGCAACGGTATTACTCGCGACCTGGGCCAGATTGTCCTTGCACGGTTCGGCAACCCCACCGGCTTGGAACAGAAAGGCGAGAACATGTTCGCCGCCGGCGTCAACTCCGGCTTGCCGGTCATCGGCCGGCCCAACGAGCAGGGTATCGGCTCGATCATCGCCGGGGCCCAGGAACTGTCCAATACCGACATCGGCGGTAACCTGATCGACCTGATCCTGGCCTCCACCATGTATCGCGGCAATACCCGCGTAATCACCACCGCGCAAGAGATGTTCGACGAACTGCTTGCCCTGCGACGCTAACAGCGCGAAGCCGCGCGGACGGCAAGGGGATGCAACGCCATCCATGCCGCCCGCTGGCTTCCACCCAAAACCCTTTTCATGATCAAACTGACCCACCTCGGGGGCGAGCCGTTCGTGCTCAACGCCGAACTGATCCGGTATGTCGAGGCCCGGCCCGACACGTTCATCACGCTCACCACGGGCGAGCGGATTGTCGTGGTCGAGTCGATGGACGAGGTCATGCGCCGAGCGGTCACGTATCAACAAGCCAAATACCTGATGCTCCCGCCACGATATCCCCAACCCGACTCAAGAACGTAATACGTAACCGAAACGAATCATGGACATCGCCAGTATAATTGGACTATTGCTCGGCTGCGCCCTGCTGATCCTCGCCGTTGCCATCGCGCCCGGCGCTTCGTTCGGCGCGTTCATCGACTATCCTTCCATCATGGTTGTCATTGGTGGGTCGGTGGCCTCGATCCTGATCTGCTTTCCTCTGAAGAGCGTGATGAACACGGCGCGCGTGATCAAAAACGTCTTCTTCAACCGGCAAGAGGACTTCCGCGGGTTGATCGACCAGATCGTATCGCTTGCCGAGACGGCACGCCGCGATGGACTGTTGGCACTCGAAGGACGCATTGAAGAGCTGTCGAATCCATTCGTGATTCTTGGCGTCCAGATGGCCGTCGACGGCACGCGTCCAGAGGTGATTGAAGACATCCTGCGAACCGAACTCAGTGTCGTGGCCACCCGGCATCGCAACGGAAGAAACGTCCTGGACCAATTGGGCCGCTTTGCTCCGGCGTTCGGGATGATTGGAACTCTGATCGGGCTGATCATCATGCTGGGCAATATGGACAATCCGAGCGCCATCGGGCCCGGTATGGCGGTCGCGCTCATTACCACGCTCTACGGCGCCATCGTGGCCAACCTGATTGCCCTCCCCATGGCCGAGAAACTCAGCTACATCAACAAGCACGAAATGCTTGTCATGGAGATCATCGTTCGCGGGATCATGGGTATTCAAGCGGGCGAGAACCCGCGCGTGATCGAGCAGAAGCTGAGCACGTTCGTACCGCCGAAGTTCCGCCAAGCACAAGAGGCTATGTAACCGTTCACGGACACCATTTCTTTTTTCATTTCTTGAGGCCCAACGTCGGTAAAGTTTAACCAACCGCCGGCTCGATCGCGAAAACAGGACCACCTTCCACACACAGCCAGCGCGAATTACAATGTCATTCGGACCGGACGACGACGATCAGTCAGCAGGCGTAGCTGATTGGGTGGTAACCTATGGCGACATGATGTCGCTGCTTCTGACATTCTTCATCATGCTCGTGTCAATGAGCGAGATTCGCGAAGAAGAGCGATACGAGTTGATGGTGGAGGCGATGCGTAAGCGGTTCGGCCACGATAGCAGCATCGTGAGCATGATTCCGGGGCCAACGAGCCCTCGCAATTCGCCGGTGGAGAAGCTGGCTAGCATGGGCCGGGCGCGCCGAGTTGATACAATGCGCGGCGGCGACCGAGTTCGCGCCCCCGTTGGTGAGCACCCACGAGTTCGCGCCATCCGAAGCGCCGACCAACGAACGCTCGGCGGCGAGATCGTCTTTACCGAAGGCGAATGGGAGATTAGCGAGGCGAACCAGCGCGTATTGCGAGCGACCGCCCAAGAGATTGGCGGGAAGCCGCAGAAGATCGAGATTCGCGGGCATACGTCGCCCCTACCCCTGCCTGCGGACAGCCCATTCAAAACTCACTGGGATCTTGCCTATGCCCGGTGCATCGCCACCATGGAATACCTTGTCAGCCTTGGGATCGACGCGAAGCGAATTCGCATTTCGGTCGCGGCCGACAAAGAGCCGAAACACATCAGCCCAGACCCTCTGCTGCTGCGGCAAAACCCCCGTGTAGAGGTGTTCATGCTCGACGAAATGGTGAAAGACCTGGAGGGAACTGCCGCCGAGCGGGAAGAACGGTATTCGGCCCCCCCCGTCGTTACGCCGAAATGATAGGCTAAGCTTCACTAAGGCGATTGCCCGGTGGCGCCAAACGCTCGCGCCGTCGGGGCACCTTCCTCACAATATACTATACTCGGCAACCCTTTACGCTCGGGGCACCCCGTTCCGCGCTCTCCAACGACATGGCCGATCTCCGACTCCAAGAGAACAAAGACACTTCTAATGGAGTAGCCGCAGCCTCTCCGAAGAGCAATCTCGGTAAGGTCAAGGCTGCCGTTTTCATCGCCCTCGTCATCGGAATCGAGTGTGCGGCGGCCTATTTCTTGGTTCCCAGTTCGTCCGAAACGGCGGAAATAGCTGGCGCGACGCTCGGAATCAACCCCGAAACGGGCAAGGTTACCGTCAAGGAAGACGCTACCAAGGTCCAAGAAACGGCCGATCAGATCGAGGTTCCCTTGGGCGAGTTCAGCGTAACCGCCTTCCAACCGGTATCCAATTCCACCCTCCGCATTGACTTCCAGCTCTACGGAACCATTGCCATCAAGGACGAGCCCGAATTCTTTCGCCAATTAGAGGAAAACCGGCATCGCTTTCGAGAGCAGGTTATTGTTACCATACGCACCGCCGACATTACCGACTTCACCGAAGCCCAGTTGGGATTGATTCGAAGGAGAGTTCTCGAAAAGAGTAACCACATTCTTGGCAAACCCTTGCTGCGAGGAGTCATCTTCAGCGACTTCTCCTTTATTGAGCAGTAGCGCCAGCAGTGCTGGCAGGAACGGATTCCCATGCCCGACGATAACCTGATGGATCAGAACGAGATCGAACGCCTGATGAGCCAGGCCGGCTCGGCGCTTGCTCCGACCGCCAAGTCAGCCGCAAACCCGGTGCCGGCCCCTGACGATCAGGCACTCGATCAGAACGAGATCGAGGCCCTCTTGGGCCAGGCATCGAAGGCCAGCCCAACGCCTGCCGCGGTTTCGGACCCGGGGTCTGACTCTGATAGGTTGCTCGGGCAGGGCGACATTGAGAAGCTATTAAGCCAGGCAGGCAAAGCGGCGGCGGCCCAGCAGGCGCCTGCGACTACACCAGCGCCGAGGCGGGAATCCCCTGCTTTCGCGGCAGACGGAGAGGGCGATGTGGCCCAAGAAGACGTTGATTACCTACTGGATCAGGCGGAACGGGCGCTCCAGTCCATCGACTCGGGGAGCGAGCGCGACTTGCCGCAGGGCGTTGCCGCGTTCCGACTCGAAGAGTTTCGTGGGGCGCCTGCCTCTACCGAGGCCGCCACGCTCGATCTGATTCGCGATGTCGAACTCGATCTGAAAATCGAGTTGGGACGCACGCACATGTACCTGGAAGACGTGCTGCGACTCAGGAAGGGCTCGGTCGTGCCTCTCGACAAGCTGGCTGGCGATCCGGTGGACGTGTACGTGAACGAACGCCTCGTTGCACGTGGCGAGGTTCTCGTGCTCAACGATAGCTTCTGCGTTCGAATTGCGGAGTTGATTGCCGGCGTTGGGGCGGGCGTTTAGAGTTCCGTAACTTTTCAAGCAAACCAAGGAGAGCATGGATGCTTCCCATGGCGCGTCTTTTCGTTGCGTATTGGGCCATGATGGCGGCGAGTGCTCTATTTGCCCAGAGCATTCTGCCTTCCGAGTATCCCAAGGCCCCGGTGCAGCTAACGCGCGAAGCGGAACAGCGGTCGCTTGCCCAGCGGTACTTGGCGGCGCCTCCAGGCTGGGCCTCGACGAGCGACCAGACGGCGCCGCGCCAAGCTACCCAATCCCAGGGCGACCGGCCGACGTCGGTCTATCTCGACCAAACCGCTTTCGCGACAGTCCCCGAGCCAGAACCCCGATCGACCTTCGAACCGCCGTTACGGCCCGCTTGTGCCGACACGTCGACCGATTTCCAGTCGGATGCCGCGGGAAGCCTGCTCTCCGGGCCCGAATTGGCCAGGCAGAGACCGGGTGTTCCAGCCGCCGCGTTTGACGTAGGCGAGCCCGAACCTCCAAAGCTCCTGCCATCGCCCGAAGTTCTGCCACGGCAAGCATGCGCCGAAGCGCTGACCTTCGGGACAAGCAATCGGGCGGCGGATGGCCTACCCGGCCTCGTTGCGCCGGCAACGTATCTCGCCGGCGACGCATCCGACACGGCAGTCCCACTTGCGGCCGAGAGACATGTGGCATCCGATCGCGAGTCCACTCCTGCGAATGCACGGTCCCAACCGGCTGCTCTGCCGCTGGAGAAGTCGCGAGAGGCACTACCGCTGAAACCGCCTGGGGAACCCGGTAAGGAGAGTGGCGGTCGCCAAGCCGGCAGGCTACCGTCCTTGGTGACGATGATCGGCGGGCTTGCCGTCGTTCTGGGCATCTTCTTTCTCGTGGCCTGGGGAATGCGCCGCGCAACGCCCGGAGCGCCGATGACGCTCCCCAACCAGGTGGTCGAAGTGCTCGGCCGAGCGCCGCTTGCCGGCCGGCATCAGGTTCATCTGCTGCGTTGCGGACACAAGCTATTGCTCGTTTCCGTGACGCCGGACACGGCCGAAACCTTGGCGGAGATCACCGATCCGTTCGAGGTCGATCGGATTGCCGGCTTGTGCGAGCAATCGCGTCCGAACAGCTCTTCCGCCGCGTTTCGCCGCGTGTTCCAGCAGTTCTCGCACGAAGGAAAGGGCTCCCATGCGAGCTGATCCATTGCCGAGCATTAGCGATCGAGCCATTCCTCCGGAATGCGAGCCGGGCCCCTCCCATGCAAACGACGCCCTCGGCCGCTGGAGGAATAGTCCCGCGCGCCGCAGGCTTGCTTGGCTTGCCGTTGCCCTGGCGTGTCTGACGCTTCTGGCGCCAGCCGTCGCGCAGGACGCCTCCAACGTGCCGATGAGCCTCGAACTGCCCAAGGGACTTTCCGGCGGGCCGGAACAGTGGGCCAGTCCCGAGGGCCTCAGTTCGGCCATTCAGGTCATGCTCCTGCTGACCGTCCTCAGCCTTGCCCCCGCCTTCCTGCTGATGACCACGTGCTTCGTCCGGATTGTCGTCGTGCTGAGCCTGCTGCGGCAGGCCATCGGAACGCAGCAACTGCCGCCCAACCAGGTGATTACCTCCCTGTCGCTGTTCATCAGCTTGCTGATCATGACGCCCGTGTGGAAGCAAGTGTACGACGATGCCGTTGTCCCCTACACCAATAAGGAGATCGGGCTGGAGCAGGCATGGAACGCGGGCGTGGAGCCGGTCCGGCGGTTCATGGCCATGCAGATCGCTCGTACGGGAAACAGCGAGGACGTCCATCTGTTCCTCCAGTACATGCCCGACCAACCTGTCCTGACTGACTACAACGACGTGCCGCTGCAAGCCCTGCTGCCCGCCTTCATGCTGAGCGAGTTGAAGACGGCCTTCCTGATCGGCTTCCAGATCTATCTTCCCTTCGTGATTCTCGACATGGTGATTGCCGCCGTTATGGTGTCAATGGGCATGATGATGCTCCCGCCGGTGATTATTTCCATGCCGTTCAAACTCCTACTGTTCGTACTGGTGGACGGCTGGCACCTGGTGGTCGGCATGCTCATGGAGAGTTTCACGCCAATCACATAGCGTTTTCCGCACTCTCGTATCCTTTCTGCTTAAGATATTGTCATGGATCCGCAAGAAGCGATTGATCTCGGCCGGGAGGCCCTGTTGACGGCGCTGATGATCAGCGCGCCGGTGCTCGTGGCAGGCGTAGTCGTTGGACTGATCATCGGACTGCTCCAAGCCGTAACGCAAATTCAGGAGCAGACAATTGCGTTCGTTCCGAAGATCGTGGCCATGGTCCTCGCGTTGAGCTTCACTCTTCCCTGGCTCGTCGTGCGCATGATGGACTACTCAACCGATTTGATCACCCAAATACCTGCGCGATTCTAGCTCGCTTCTCGCACGACTTTTCCCCCGAAACGACCAGACTTTCCTTCATGCTGTGGCTTCAGTGGCTAGGTATTGAAAAGTTCCTGTTGTTCACCTTGGTATTGACCCGGGTGAGCGGGGTGGTCATGACCGCGCCCATCTTTGGCGGGAGCGACATTCCGGTACGGGTTCGGGCGCTGTTTGCGTTCGCCATTTCTCTACTCATTCTGCCCACGCAATGGCATGCCTCCGTGGAGTATCCCGGCACGATACCAAACTACCTGGTGTTTCTTGGCGCCGAGCTGATGGTCGGCCTGTGCCTGGGACTGGGGATGATGGTTCTTTTCGCGGGTTTGCAGGTGGGCGGGGCGCTGATCGGGCGGCTTGGCGGCATGATGCTGGCCGACGTGTTCGATCCCACGATGAACTCCAATGTGCCAGTCTTCTCGCGGCTGATGTTCATGGTCGGGTTGGCCGTGTTCGTCGGCATTGGCGGGCATCGCATCGTGATGGCCGCACTGCTCGACACGTTCGCCGCTCTTCCACCGGGCGGCGGGAGTATTCCCGATTCGTTGACCGGCGCATTCGTGAACCTGCTCGCCCAGAGCTTTCTCCTGGGGATTCGAGCCGCCATGCCCCTGACGGTCGCGCTGCTGCTGTCGACCTTGATCCTCGGCCTGATCGGCCGGACCATGCCCCAGTTGAACATTCTGATTGTGGGCTTCGGGCTGAACGCCATGCTCACGTTCGGCCTGATGGCCGTCTCGCTCGGCGCGGCCATTTGGGTTTTTCAAGACCAGATCGAACCAGCGCTCGAAACCATGGTCGATGCCGTCGGCGAGGGGTGGCATACCGGGTAGCGCCTTTTCATGCGGTTCGGGCTTTCGACCGACGTAGTTTTTGACGGGCCACGCGCCCAAGTGTTCGTACACAGGATCTCGCCATGCCGAGTTCGGACGGCGACAAATCGCAAGAACCTACTCTGCATCGACGCCAGAAAGCGCGCGAGGAGGGTCAGGTTGCCAAGAGCCAGGATCTCAGCTCCGCCGTGCTCCTCTTGCTGGGCCTGATGGCGCTGATGGCCCTGGGCGGACGGCTTGTTGATTTCATGGGCTACCTTGCCCGGGAACACTTGGGGACTGTCCATGCCCTCAATATCGACGCCAAAGGCGCAACGGACGCATGGAACAAGGCACTCGTGCCGCTCGCTTGGCGCCTCCTGCCCATCATGGGCGCCATGGTCCTCGCCGCCGCAACTGTCAACCTGTTTCAGGTGGGCATTCTCTTCCTGCCGAACAAGCTCGCTCCGGACATCACGCGATTGGATCCGCTCAAGGGATTCGGACGGCTCTTCTCGCTCCAGAACTTCATGAAACTGCTGTTTGGCATCTTCAAGATCACCGTCATTGCGAGCGTGGCAGCGGCTAGTCTGTACCATGAGCGCGAGGTGATTCTCGGACTGACCGCCCAGACCGTATCGCAGGCTGCCTACTACCTGGTCCAGATTCTCATGTGGACGGCGATCCGAATTGCCGTTGCCTTGCTCATCCTTGCGCTGCTGGATTATGCCTTCCAGAAATGGAAGCACGAGCAGGACCTGCGAATGACGACTCAGGAAGTACGCGAGGAGATGAAGAACCTGGAAGGCGATCCGCAGGTGATGGCACGGCGTCGCCAGGTACAGCGCGAACTGGCCAAGCAGCGGCTTGAAGGCGCGGTGCCCAAGGCCGATGTCATCGTGACCAACCCGACCGAACTAGCCGTGGCCATCCAATACGACCCGGCCGCCATGGCCGCGCCAATCGTCGTGGCCAAGGGGGCAGGCATTCTGGCTCAGCGGATTCGCCAAATTGCACTGGAAAACGGTATCCCTGTCGTCGAGCGTAAACCGCTCGCCCAGGCGCTTTATCGCGAAGTCGATATCAACCATCCCGTCCCGGAAGAGAAATACGCCGCCGTTGCCGAAGTGCTCGCCTATGTCTATCAGTTGAAGGGAAAGAAAATCCCCGGCGCCAACAAGTAGCGCAGCGTCACGTAAGATGTTGGGGGCATCCGTGAAACGCGGTACTACCGACCACTAGCGCCAGACGGCTGCCCTTTGGAGTGCGGCGGCTTGACGCCGCTTTTTCGTAACCGTTCACAGGGGGACTGTCCCAATTTTCGCGGCACAAAGAGCGTTCTTTCCCAATGATCCACCGTTTCCGCCGCGAAAATGGGACTGTCCCCTTCGTATTTAGCGGCGAAAACTGCCTGCGCCGCTCCGTGAACGGTTACGCTTTTTCTTTCTTTCATGTCCCCGCAACCGACCACAAAACAAACAAAGCTATCACAAAAAGAGGCTCTTCCGTTTCTGGGTGCAGAATTGCCTGACACGTGGATGAACCCGGATGCTGAGACATCCGGAACCATCCACCCTACGTCTTTTCACCACGGACTTGCACCCAGAAATGGAAGAGTCCAAAAAGAGAAAAGCGGCATCAAGCCGCCGCACTCCAAAGCGATTGCTTGCGCCGTCGACAGGCGGCAAGGCTGGCGAGGGCAAATGATGGCTCGCTCGCGATTCCCCCTCCATGCCCTCCATACGCACGCTGGGCGCTGTTCAGTAGTGTTTTCACGCTCTGCGCGCCTCAACGTTACTCACATTTCACCGAGCTTCCTCAGGAGTTGCCCCCTCCTCGCCTAGATCCTCCCATCTCGTCATCGACGGTGCTGTACCATATCTACTCCACCAAGGCTACACGATCGTGAACCGGTATTTTCCAGATTTGCGGCAGCAATCTCAAGCAAGTCATCTGCGAAACCTCGCGGATCGTATCAGTAGTCCGACCAATACCCACTCGCCTATTGAAGTAGTTCTTTGGCCGAGGCCGTCACGCCGTCACTGATGTTTGCGTCGATCAGTCGCTTCAAGCCTGCGGTCGCCCTTGCCGGATCGAGGTCTCGCACGGTTCTAGCGATGGTCAGGGCGGCCTTGGCGGCAGCCTGTTCGCTTTCGGGAGTCTTGAGCTGGGCTAGGGCGAGGTCAAACGTGCCGACGCAGGGGAAGCGAGTCATGGCTTCGAGCGCGGCGTTGCGTTCG
>CAZASB010000010.1:0-33698 GCA_964487655.1 uncultured Planctomycetaceae bacterium | reverse complement strand
CCGACTCTCTGGGAAGATCAGCAGAAATATCGCGGCGGATGGGATGCCGACGGGAAGCTGAAATCGACGGGTAAAGCCTGGATCATGGCCAACATTTTCCACCACCCCAGCATGCTCACGATGGACGACTATTATGAGCCGTGGACCTACGACTACCAGGAGTTATTCAATGCGCCGGAGGGCTCGGATCAGCCCACGGCCCGCCCTATTTCGATGATAACCGGTAAGCACATTGACATCGAGGCAGGGCCTAATTGGGACGATGACTTGGGCGGCTCGCGTGTATACGCGGCAAACGATCCGAACCTCTCCGTGCTCACCCCCGAGCAGCGACGGCAACTGTTTGCCATCGAACAATTGGTTTTCTTCTACCTGCCGCGGATATGCAATCACTGCCTCAATCCAGCGTGTGTCGCGGCTTGCCCATCGGGGGCCCTATACAAGCGAGGCGAAGACGGGATCGTGCTCCTGGATCAGAAGCGGTGCCGTGCTTGGCGGGCCTGTGTACCCGCGTGCCCCTACAAAAAAATCTACTACAACTGGTCCTCGGGAAAATCGGAGAAATGCATCCTTTGTTTCCCGCGGGTCGAGACTGGTCAGGCCCCGGCCTGTTTTCACTCCTGTGTGGGCCGAATTCGCTATCTTGGCGTGCTGCTCTACGACGCCGATCGTATCCACGAGGCGGCTACGCGGCCCGACGAAGAACTGATCGATGCCCAACGATCGCTGATCCTTGACCCATTCGATCCCGAGGTACTTGCCGCGGCCCGTAAGAACAAGATGCCCGAATCGACGATCGAAGCCGCGCAGAAATCACCCGTCTATCAATATGTCAAAGTCTGGAAACTGGCGTTGCCGCCGCACCTGGAATTCCGCACGCTGCCTATGCTGTTCTACGTACCTTCGATGGCTCCGGTGATGGCGGTCCGGCAAGGCGACACCTTGGATCATCTCAGCCAGGATCTGTTCCACGACATCGAGCAGGCGCGGGTACCGATCAAGTACCTAGCCAACTTGCTGGCCGCGGGTAACGAGGCGAAGGTCCGCTATGCCCTGCGCAAGCAGAAGGCCGTTCGCTGGCATCGTCGGGCCGTGACGGTCGGCGACGTGGACGCGGAGACCGTCGGGCGGATGCTCCGCGAGGCGGACTGCTCACCCGAAGAGGCCGATGCCATTTACCGTCTCACCGCTCTTACCACGTTCGACGAGCGGTTTGTCATTCCACCAGGACACCGGGAGATGGGTGTGGAAACGCAACAGGATCCCTTGAAGCACAAGCAGCAGGCTGGTTTCGGTTTCACTGCAGGTCCGCAGAGGGGGTTGTGATGGAAGTCCATGACGGATTTTTTGCGGCAATTGCCGAGCTGCTGGCCTATCCCGATGGCGACTTCCGCCAGCGGCTGGCTCGTTGTCGGGCAATGCTGAGCCGTGGGGAGGGAAAAGGACAGTCCCCATTTGTGCGAAGCACCCTTCAGGCCGTTCCGGCAAATGAGGACTGTCCCTTTTTTCCCGAGCGAGTCGTCTCGCACCTGACTGACTTTGACACGGCCACGTGCGGCTACGATCTGACCGACCTCGAGGAACTCTACGCGCGAACCTTCGACTTCACACCTTCCTGTGCGCTGGAGATCGGCTGGCACCTGTTCGGCGAAGACTATAATCGCGGCGCGCTGTTGGTTCGGCTCCGCGAGGAACTCGCCCGCCACGGCGTCCAGGAATCGTGCGAGCTGCCCGATCACCTGGCTCACGTGCTGCCATTGTTGGATCGTATGAAGCCCGACGAGGCGGCACGGTTTGCTCCGGCGTGTGTCACGCCCGCCGTGAAGAAAATACTCGCCGGTTTCGAAGGAAAACAGAACCCATACGAATATGTCTTCCGCGGTCTCATCGCGATGCTGGACATCGAGTTTGGCGATGGCGAGTATGATGGGATGCCTGCCCAGGAAAAGACGCCGTCGTCGCGCTACGATTCCCAGGAGTCCGCTCATGAATCTACCGACATTTGACAATGTGTTATTTATCGGGTTGCCGTATACGGCAACCTTTGTGTTTGTGTTGGTTTGCCTTCAGCGTTACCTATGGCGAACCTTCACTTATTCCAGTCTTTCCTCGCAGTTCTTGGAAAATCGCACGCATTTTTGGGCGTTGGTCCCCTTTCATTATGGTATTCTGACCGTGCTCTTAGGCCATCTCATCGGCTTTTCAGTGCCACGGGCAGTGCTGGCATGGAACGGTCAGCCGCTACGTCTCTACATTCTGGAAGTCACGGCGCTCGTGTTCGGTCTGCTCACGCTGATCAGCATGTTGGCGCTGATCAACCGACGATTGGTCAATGCCAAGGTTCTTGCAGTGACCAGCGTCATGGACTGGATCATGTTCGCGGTATTGTTGTTTCAAGTGGGCAGTGGGGTCTACGTGGCTGTCTTTACTCCGTGGGGATCGACGTGGTACGCCTCAGTGGCCGTACCCTATCTTTGGTCACTCTTTAACTTGAGTCCCAACACGACGATCGTGACCCAATTGCCGCTCTCCGCGCAACTACACATTCTGAATGCCTTCCTCTTGATCGGTCTGTTTCCCTTCACCCGACTCGTCCATATCCTGGTGGTTCCCATTCCGTACCTTTGGCGCAGGCCGCAGGTCGTGCGGTGGTATCAGTCGTCGGATGTTGGTCAGAATGACTTGCGGAGATCAAGATCATGACGGCGTCGACGGCGAATCTCCGAGGAAATCCGCGGCAAGGTCTCTGGGGCGCCACCCTGGGTTTCTTTGTTGGATTCGCCTCGGTAGCGTTGTTCGGTCCCACGGCGACTCGATTTGGCGAAGCTCTGGACTTAGGGCCCGTCATGATCGGACTTTTGGTGGCGATGCCCTCGCTGTCGGGATCGTTACTGCGAATCCCCTTTTCGGCTTGGGTCGATAGTGCTGGCGCTCGAAAACCGTTCCTGGTATTGCTGGTTCTGTCGATTGCTGGAATGGTCGGAATGCTCATCGCTACTGCTAGTCTGGGACACGAGTATCACGGGCATTTTGACGCGGGAACCTTCATCGTACTGTCGGTCCTCGGCTTGCTGTGCGGTTGCGGCATTGCCACGTTCTCGGTGGGCATCAGTCAAGTCTCTTACTGGCATCCCCAGGCCAGGCAGGGACACGCGTTGGGGATCTACGCGGGTGTAGGCAACCTCGCACCGGGGCTATTTTCTCTTTTGATGCCGCTCGCTTTCAGCCGATGGGGCCTATCTGGCAGCTATTTGGCGTGGCTGTTGTTTCTGACGGCAGGTACGGTTGTCTATGCAGTGTTGGCCAGCAATTCCTGGTTTTTTCAATTGCGGGCCCGAGGACTCTCGCCGGAAGCAGCCCGCGAGCAAGCGCGTCATTATGGCCAAGAATTATTTCCCGCCCGCAACCTTCGCGAAAGCTTGTTGGTCTCTGCACGCAACTGGAGGACATGGGCGCTGGTGGGAATCTATTTCACCACCTTCGGCGGCTTCATTGCCTTGACTTCTTGGTTTCCTACCTATTGGACACGGTATTTTGAGTTAAGTATACTGATGGCTGGCATGCTGACCGCCGCATATTCTCTGCTGGCCTCGGGGATTCGAGTTGCCGGCGGCTGGCTTGCCGACAAGGCGGGCGGCGAGAGTACGGCGGTGGTCAGTCTGATGTGCATGTTCGTCGGTGCCGCGATGCTCATCGTGACGGATGCGTTCTCCGTGGCGGTGCTCGCAGTCCTTCTGCTGGCGATTGGGATGGGCGTTACGAATGGAGCCGTGTTCAAGATGGTTCCCAGCCATGTACCCAACGCCGTGGGAGGCGCGGCCGGTTGGGTTGGTGGACTGGGAGCCTTTGGCGGATTCGTTATTCCACCGGTCTTGGGTTGGTACGTGAGATTCTTCCACGAATCGCACCACCCGACGGCAGGTTATGCCTGGGGGTTCACGGTTTTCGCCACCTTGGCAGTTCTCTCGTTCCTGCTTGTTGGGATGATTCGTTGGTTGCCCGCGACGCGAGAAGTGACTCTGCAAAAGAGATTACCGATTACGGACGAGACAGTCGATGAGGTTTCAAGATAGCCAATATGGAACATCAGATTATTACATGGCTGTTGATGGTAGGACTGGTCTTCGCGGCATTGACTTTGGGGTTTGTCACGCCGGCCTTACACTTGCCGGCGAACCAGCAGGGCTACGAGCCGGTGCAGCCCATCGCCTTTTCGCACCGCTTGCACGCGGGCGAACTGAATATCGCTTGTCTGCATTGCCACGGAGCCGCCGAAGAGAGTCGGCACGCTGATATACCCGCCGCCAGTACCTGCATGAATTGCCATTGGCTGGTCACCGCGACCATGGTTTCGGTGCAAGCCGAGGGCAAACTAGCCCAGGAAGAAAAGCGTCCGCCGCGGCGGATCATTTCCGCGGAACTCCAGAAGCTTTACGATACCCTCGGGCTGACGTTGAACCAGAAGCAAGGACTGGTCTCTGACTCCAAGAAGCAGCCGCGCCCCGTTCCTTGGATCAAAGCCTACAATCTTCCCGACTTTGTGTATTTCGACCACCGCGCCCATGTCCACGTCGGAGTGGCGTGCCAAGAGTGCCACGGATCGGTGGAGACCATGGAGCGAATCCGCCAGGTCGGCGATCTTTCCATGGGCTGGTGTGTGAACTGTCACCGCACGTCCAACGAGGAGGGTGTGGACGGCATGCGCGTCCATGCCTCGACCGATTGTGTCACTTGTCATCACTAATGCGGAAGTCCATGTCCTGCAATAACCAGAAACACCGGTGGAGCCGACGCGACTTCTTGGAAGCTTCAGGTTTCGGCCTGTTCCTTTCGGCGTTGGCTGGCTGCAATCGTGCGCCCGTGCAGAATGCCTTCAGCTATGTCCAACAACCCGAGGGGAGCGTTCCGGGGCGGGCAAACTACTATGCCTCCGCCTGCGGAGCATGCCCGGCCGCGTGCGGCCTGCTGGTGAAGAACCGCGACGGGCGACCGATCAAACTGGAAGGCAACCCCAAGCATCCGTCGTCGCAAGGCGGTCTGTGTGCTGCTGGACAGGCGGCGATCCTGGGACTCTACGACAGCCAGCGGCTCACAGGCCCCTTGACCGACGGAAAACCGACTGAATGGGAGCGGATGGACCGTGAGATCCGCGCGCGACTGAAGGAAATTCGCGCCCAGGGCGGCGCTGTCCGCTTTCTGAGCGAAAGCGTGGTCAGCCCCACCAGTCGAGCAATCATCCGACGGTTTCTGGAAGGCGACACGAAGCCGTCGGACTCCACCGGACAGCTTGCCAAGGATGACACGCACTGGACGGGCTTTTCTAATGCCCGCCATGTGGTTTACGATTCGATCTCCAGTTCGGCAATTCTCGATGCCTACCAGCGGACTCACGGTGCTCGTATCTTACCACAGTACCGGTTGGACAAAGCCGACGTGATCGTCAGCCTGGATGCCGACTTTCTCGGCACGTGGATCTCTCCTGTGGCGTTTACCGCTGGGTACGAATGTGGACGTGTACCCGAAGGCAAGCCGGGACAAATGGCGTACCATGTGCAATTCGAGTCGCGAATGTCGCTCACCGGTAGCAACGCCGACGAGCGATTTCTGCTTTTGCCGGAGGAAATGGGATTCGTTCTCAGTCATTTGGCGGCTCGCCTAGCGCACAATACGGACGACACGACGATAACAATTCCACTGCGCAATTCATCCGTTCCCGCCGCTTTCCTCGACCGCTTGGCCGAGCGATTATGGCAGGCCCGCGGAAGAAGCCTGGTGCTATGCGGCAGTCAGGATATCCACGTCCAGGCACTGGCCAACTTTGTCAACCATCTGCTGGAAGCCTACGGTACGACGATCCTCCTCGACCGGCCATCGTACGCACGGCAAGGTGACGACCGACAATTGGCGTCCCTGCTGGAGGAGATTCGCACCGGTAAGGTGGCGGCCCTATTTGTAGCTGGCGTAAATCCTGTCTACGATCTTCCATGGACGGACGAGCTTAAAGATTATTTGCAGCGAATTCCCTTAGTCGTGAGTTTTGCGGATCATGTAGACGAAACGGCCGCCTTGGCACACTATATTTGCCCAGAAAGCCATTTTCTGGAATCCTGGGGCGACGCGGAGTCGGTGGCCGGTGTAGTCAGTATCGCCCAGCCGGCGCTGCGCCCGTTGGGGAACACCCGCACACTGATGGAGAGTTTGGCCGCTTGGATGAAGCAACCGCGCAGTGCCTCCGAACTTGTGCGGCAGCACTGGGAGCAGGCAATCTATCCGCGGCGCGAGGAAGATGAGCAAGACAGCAAAGGGAAGTCCTTTCAGTCCTTTTGGGACGAGACGCTGGAACGAGGCTATGCCAAGACAAGAGCCGAAGCGTCGGCGGTGAAAGATTTCGATCACAAGAGCCTGCGGCTCGACGAAAACGCCTCGGAGCGATCTGCTGACGATTTCACGCTTGTGCTCTACCCCACCGTCGCCTTGCTCGATGGCCGGCACGCGCTGAACCCGTGGCTCCAAGAGCTTCCCGATCCGGTGACCAAGGTGACTTGGGATAACTATGCGTGCCTCTCTCCGACAGCAGCGGGCGTTTTGGGGGTGGAAAACGGCGATGTGGTACGCATCGGCAGCGGCACCCGAGACGGAGAAACCTCTAGCCTGGAACTACCCGTACTGATCCAGCCCGGACAGCACGACAACATCGTGGCAGTGGCACTAGGGTACGGCCGCCAGGGCACGGAACGTTTTGCCAAGATCGCGCCGCAATGGATCGAAGCCCGGCCTCTTGTCGGTCCCAACGGACTGGTAGGGTCCAATGCGGCGCCATGGCTTACGCTGGAAGGGGGTGCGTTGCGCTACGAGCGCAGCGGCGTCACCCTGGCCAAGACTGGCCAAAAACATGCTTTGGCGTGTACACAACGGCATCATGAGATCACGGTGCCCGAGCGACTGGCCACGCCTGGGGCCCGGCAGCGGCCGATGATCGAAGAAACCACGCTGTCGGCCTACCAAGAAAATCCTCAGTCTGGAGGTGACGCGCAACACGAGCACGCGGCGGGGCTCTGGCCGGACGATCACCCCTACACCGGTAAGCGATGGGGGATGGTCATTGACTTGGCCCGGTGTACCGGTTGCTCAGCCTGCGTTGTCGCCTGCCAGGCGGAAAACAACGTGCCCGTAGTGGGCCGCGACGAAGTCCGCCGCAGTCGGGAGATGCACTGGATCCGTATCGACCGCTATTACTCCCACACCGCTGACACGGTTGACATAGCTCATCAACCCATGCTCTGTCACCACTGCGAGAACGCACCCTGCGAAAACGTCTGCCCTGTGCTGGCGACTGTGCATAGCGAAGAAGGACTGAACGAGCAAGTCTATAACCGCTGCGTCGGTACCCGATACTGCGCCAACAACTGTCCCTACAAGGTCCGCCGTTTCAATTGGTTTCGTTACAGTCGAGATGACCAACGCGAGAATCTGGTGCTCAATCCAGATGTCACGGTTCGTTCGCGAGGAGTGATGGAGAAATGTAGCTTCTGCGCGCAGCGAATTCAAGAAGCCAAGCTGGAGGCGAAGCGGCTCTCACGCGAATTGGCCGATGACGAGATTCAGCCCGCCTGTCAGCAGTCTTGCCCCGCCAAAGCCATCGTGTTCGGCGACTTGAATGATCCGAAGAGCCACGTGTCGCAGCTTGTGGCCTCGCCCCGCTACTACCAGGTCTTAGCCGAACTGAATATTCGTCCTGCCATCGGTTATCTACGGCGGGTGCGCAACCGCGATGTCGACGAAGGAGGGCCGCGGCATGGCTGAAGCAAGCCTCGTCCACTTGCCGCCGCTGGTGGCCGGCAACAAATCGCTGGCCGACGTAACCCGCGACATCTGCGCGCCCATGGAGCGAAGGCCCACAGGGCTGTGGTGGTCAGCCTTTCTCGTATCGGCGTCGGTACTCGCGCTGGGTGTGACGGCAGTCACCTACGAAATCGCCACCGGCATCGGCACCTGGGGCCTCAACCGCACGGTCGGCTGGGCCTTCGATATCACCAACTTCGTGTTCTGGATTGGTATCGGGCACGCCGGTACGCTGATTTCCGCGATCTTATTTCTTTTCCGGCAGAAGTGGCGGACCTCGGTCAATCGCTCGGCGGAGGCCATGACCCTCTTCGCCGTGATGTGCGCTGGCCTGTTCCCGTTGATCCACATGGGGCGGCCTTGGATGGCATACTGGGTAGTTCCCTACCCGAATTATCGCGGGCCGCTTTGGGTCAACTTTCGCTCGGCATTGATGTGGGACGTGTTCGCCATCAGCACGTATTTCGCCATTTCACTGATCTTCTGGTACGTGGGATTGATCCCCGACTTGGCCACGGCCTCGGCCCGGGCTAAGCCCGGGTGGCGGCGATGGCTCTTGGGGTTTTTCAGTTTGGGATGGGACGGCTCGTACCGCACCTGGCACCGTTATGAACTGGTCTACTTACTCTTGGCGGGTCTTGCTACACCGCTGGTCATCTCGGTCCACACAGTCGTTAGCTTCGATTTTGCCACGGCCGTGCTCCCTGGATGGCACACCACGGTGCTGCCTCCCTATTTCGTTGCCGGGGCCATCTTCTCCGGCATGGCTATGGTGCTCACGCTGATGCTCATCGCCCGCAAGGTCATGCACCTGGAAGATTACATCACGCACCGACACATCGATCCCATGTGCAAGCTCACACTACTTACCGGAAGTATGGTGGGCCTGGCGTACATCACCGAGTTTTTTACGGCTTTGTATTCCGGGAACGAGT
This sequence comes from uncultured Planctomycetaceae bacterium, assembly GCA_964487655.1. GTDB lineage: Bacteria > Planctomycetota > Planctomycetia > Pirellulales > Thermoguttaceae > PWXP01. Next base: position 24,921 of record CAZASB010000010.1, on the reverse strand, counting down.
ATGAGCAGTTCGCCGCGATCAATCGGCTGTGGGGGCCGTACGGATGGTGCTACTGGCTCATAATCGGTTGCAACGTGGCGACCCCGCAACTGCTCTGGTTCCGTCGGGTTCGCCGCGCCTTGCCGCTGGTGTTTATCATTGTGGTTCTTGTGAACATAGGAATGTGGTTCGAGCGTTTCGTGATTATCGTGGTCTCGTTGCACCGCGATTTCCTGCCATCGAGTTGGACCATGTACCTGCCCACCTCGATTGAAATTGCTACTCTCGCCGGCAGTTTCGGACTTTTCTTCACCTGTTTCCTCCTGTTCTGCCGTTTCCTGCCAATGATTGCCATTGGCGAGGTGAAGGGCGTTTTGGGACATGCCTTCGGTCACAGCCCAGAGGAGGCAACCCGATGAGCGACCGCGTCCTGGTGGCCGTATTCGAGCAAGAGGCTGATCTGGTGCGTGCCGTTGCGGCCGTGCGCGCGGCGGACCTAACAATCCGCGACGTGTATACCCCCTACGCGATCCACGGCATGGACCGAGCCCTGGGATGGCGGCCATCGCGGCTCAGTTGGGTTTGTGCCTTCTGCGGGCTGGCCGGTGCGGTGTTCATGCTCTGGTTCCAGCAGTGGACTTCTGCGGTGAGCTGGCCGCTGAACGTGGGTGGCAAACCTTGGAATTCGTTACCCGCATTCGTGCCTATCATCTTCGAAGGCATGGTGCTGGCCGCTGGTCTGGGAACGGTCTTCGCGCTGATGGTGGTGACCCGCTTACGTCCTGGAAAGAAGACGCTGCCGATCGTTCCAGGCGTGTTGGACAATCGCTTCGCCTTGGTGATCGATGAGACCGACGCCACGTTCGATGCGGCAGCCGTGGGCGACATGCTGCGAGGCTATCACACCGTAGAGATCGAGGAGCGGATCTTGGAGGAAAGATATTTATCCCTTGGAGAGGCAAAAAACGCTACCGGAAACCCGTCGAGAAGGCGACTGAACTACCTGCTTTTGTTAGTCCTGATCGTGTTGGTAGCGGTAAACTTCCTGGCCGTGGGCGACCCCTTGCAGCCGAACTGGGAATTCCTCCCCGATATGGCGCACTCCCCCGCCTACACGAGCGAGTCGGCTAATCCGAACTTCCCCGATGGCAAGACCCTCCAACCACCCGTCTCCGGCACGGTGGCGCAGGGCCAGAAACGGCTACAGTACGCACCCACAGACGCCGACGCTCTGCTGGCCGGGCAGGAACTGCACAACCCGTTGTCTGCCGAAGAGGCCCATGTTCGCGCGCGCGGCGCGGCGGTGTTTCAGACCTTTTGTGCCCCTTGCCATGGGAACGGAGGACAGAGCGACGGCTCCGTGACACTCCACGGCTATCCCGCACCGCCTTCCTTGGTAACCGGCGGCACGACTAAAATGCCCGATGGGCAACTTTTCCATATCATTACCTACGGCAGGGGCAACATGCCGCCTCAAGCCGGACTGCTTTTGCCGCAGGATCGCTGGGCCGTGATCCTTCATATCCGCAGTCTGCAGGCCCTGAACACGCCCAAGCCCGCGGAATCTTCGCCATGAATCGTAAAGCTGCGGACATAGATATTTCGCCGAGAGCGATTCGCTGGCTTTGGACACTGACGGCGCTCGGCGGTCTGGCGATTGCCCTGGGTGCGGTGTTCCAGCCCGAGCGGCTCTGGCCTAACCTGATCCTGCTGGGATTCCTTTCCATAGGATTCGGTTTGGGCGGCCTACTGCTGATCGCATTTCACGATCTCACGGGCGCCCGTTGGAGCGATGCCTTTGGTTGCATACGCGAGGCCATGGCCGCCACGCTTCCATGGGTGGCCCCCGTTTTAGCCATCATCCTCGTCGCCGGTCTTTCTTTATATCCTTGGTCTTGCACCGGTACGATCACACAGGAAACCGATTGGTTCAAACGCTGGTGGCTGGAACCCGGCTTCTTCACGGCCCGGGCACTAGCCTACTTGGCAATCTGGGCAGTGTTCGCCGTGGCCATGGTTCGGGCCTCGCGGCGCGGGACCGTCCTTGATAGGCCAACGCCTGCTAGGGTTCGCCTCTCCGCAGCCTTTCTCGTCGTTTTCTCGCTCACCTTCTGGCTGGCCAGCACCGATTGGATCATGTCGCTCGAACCCAGTTGGTACAGCACGGCCTTCGGCGTGTACAATTTCGGTGGCGTACTACTCAGTGCGCAGGCAGTAATCACGCTATTGACGATCTGGTTGCGACGGGTCGAGCCGCTGAGAAACGTAGTCACCCGGGATCACCTGCACGATCTGGGCACGCTACTGTTGAGTTACAGTTGTTTTTGGATGTACATCTGGTTCTGTCAGTTCATGCTCATCTGGTACACGAACATACCGGAGGAGACATCGCACTATGCAAGCCGTATTCACGGCTTGTGGATGCCGCTGTTTTATGCCAACATCGTGATCAACTGGGCGATTCCCTTTGCTGTGTTGTTGCCGCGGGTGTCGAAACAGAGCGACGGCGTCCTGGTCAAGGTCTCGCTACTGGTGTTAGTCGGGCGTTGGCTGGATGTGTATTTGATGATCCTGCCCTCCACCAACGGGGATATCCCCATGATCGGGTTCTGCGAGATTGGCTCGATGGCTCTGGTCGTGGGCGCACTCGGTCTCCTTTTCTTGTCGGCCCTGCGGAAGTCGCGGCAATTTTCGTCGATGGAGCCGTCGCGCCATGTTGACGGGAGGCCGTTCGAGGCGAAGGATCGACGATGACTGCTCGGACGAGAGAGACGCCAAATTACTCCAATAATCGCATAGCCGCTCAGTCAAAGCACGCGGGCATCGTCCTGGCCGGCGGGCGAAGTAGCCGCCTGGGAACGCCTAAAGCATGGCTGCCATTTGGCCCCGAGTTGATGTTGCAGCGAGTTGTTCGCCGATTGGGGGAGGCTGTGCGCCCGGTCGTAGTCGCAGCGCGCACCGGACAGGAACTTCCCACCTTACCGCCGTGGGTCCACATGGTTCATGACCAGCAAGAAGATCGTGGACCAATGGAGGGTCTGAAGATGGCCATGCAGTGGTTACAAGGCCGGGCGGAATTCGCTTTCGTCAGCGGCTGCGATGCGCCTTTGTTGGAACCACGATTTGTGAACCGTATGCTTGAGTTGGCAGTCGGATTCGACATCGCCGTTCCGCATGTGCATGGCTTCGATGAGCCGCTGGCGGCCGTCTATCGTATAAATACCCTGTCCAAGATCCGGCAACTACTGGCCGCTGGGAGCTACAGCGTCGCTTCACTCTTCGACTGCGTGGCGACGCGACGCGTCGCCGTCGAGGATCTCAGCGAGGTCGATCTCCGATTGCAATCGCTAGTCAATGTCAACGATTTAGCCTCCTACCGAAGCGTGCTAGAGCAGGCGGTTTTTCCGACATTCCAGGACCAACGTCAGGACCAGACCGGTCAGGAACGTAAACGAATGTGATGCTTGGCGCGGACTGACTTTTGAGTGTTGAACATTTTGTCAATCAGGAGAGCCCCCGTGAATGGAATGAAGGGATTCGCTTTGCCGCTCATCCTCATCGCGACGATGACCGGTTGTGGAATGAACCCATCCGAGAAGGTCCGCTCCACAGGCTGGAAGTTGGAAGACACGAGCCTTGTCACGGTGTACGCTGCCGCCAGTACGACCAATGTCCTGGACGAAATTAAGACGATCTTTACCAAAAGCACGGGTGTCGAGGTTCGGACAAGCTATGCCGCTTCATCAGCTTTGGCACAACAAATCGAAAACGGAGCCGAAGCGGACCTGTTCATTTCCGCTGACGTAAAATGGGCTGATCACGTCGAAGGCAAGGTGCCGGTAGCAAAGCGACGGAATCTACTTGGCAACCGGTTGGTGATTGTCGTGCAATCGGACTCGAAACTCAAACTGTCGAAGCTAGAGGATCTGGCGTCAGACGACGTGAAGTATCTTGCCCTCGGTGACCCGGACGCCGTTCCCGCGGGCAGGTATGCCAAGCAGGCTTTGAGCAAACTGGACCTTTGGGAAAAGCTCCGCGGCAAGGTCGTCCCAGCCGAGGATGTCCGTCATGCATTAACCTATGTTGAAACAGGGGCCGCGGAAGCCGGAATCGTCTATGCCACGGATGCCGCCATCAGTAAGAAAGTGAAGGTCGTCGTCGAGATTCCGGTGAATACGACCGAGCCCATGCGATATCCGATCCTCCTGTTGAAGCGTGGCGTGAGCCAGAAATCCGCGGAAGCATTCTATGATTACCTAAGCTCACCAGAAGCGACCAAGGTTTTTGAGAAGTACGGGTTCATCGTCCTCACGGACTTCGGTGAAGGACCAAAGTAAACAAGTAATTTCCGACTGAGGATTTCTCTTTCCATCCCTGGAGCCATTGTGATGGAACTGTTGAACAATCTCCTGACAACTGCGGAATGGCACGCCTTGCGACTGAGTTTTCAGGTTGCTTCCTGTGCTGCTTTGATTGGCCTTCCTTTTGCCGTGGCAATTGGCTACTGGCTGGCTCGGAGTTCTGCAAGAGGCAAATGGTTGGTCGAGGTGCTTGTCAACCTGCCGTTAGTTCTTCCGCCCGTGGTGGTCGGCTACCTATTGCTGGTGTGCTTCAGTCCCCATGGACCTGGCGGATCGCTGCTGCTGGCTTGGTTTGGGGTGAAGGTCGTTTTTAGTTGGCTTGGTGCGGTTCTGGCATCCGTGGTGGTAAGTTTTCCGTTGATGGTCCGAGCGATTCGGCTTGCATTTCAGGGAGTCGACCCTCGGATTGAAACCGCCGCTCAGAGTCTCGGAGCAGGGCCACTGCGGAGTTTCTTGACGGTAAGCCTGCCTCTTGCTCGCCGGGGGCTGATCGCAGGATGTGTTCTGGGGTTCGCTCGCAGCCTCGGGGAATTCGGGGCCACGATCATGGTTGCGGGGAATATCGAAGGTCAAACTCGAACTATTCCCTTGGCGATCTATACCTTGGCCAATCAACCGGACGGCATGGATCGGTCTTGGCGGCTCGTCGGTCTGGCAATGCTTCTCGCTTGCGGAGCACTTGCCGCCAGTGAGTGGCTAGAGCGGAGGCGGTCTACCGATGCCTCTGCTTGAGTTCCAATGCCATCACTGCTTTGCGAACGGCTTCTGCCTCGACGTTGGCTTCGAGCTGGACCTTCAATTCAACAGTCTCTTCGGGCCTTCGGGAGCCGGGAAAACTACAGTGCTTTCGGTAATTGCAGGTTTTTTCACACCACGGAACGGACGAGTACGATTAGCGGATCGCACGCTGCTGGACACGGCGAGCGGTATGGCTGTCCCGACCCACGATCGTTCAGTTGGCGTGGTGTTTCAAGACGGTCTGCTGTTTCCACATCTGACCGTTGACGACAATCTTCGGTATGGGCAGCGTTACCGGAAGGCACAGGAACGTGCGATGGACTTCTCCCGAGTTGTTGAGGTCTTGGAGATCGGTGGACTCCTGCAACGCTACCCTCGAAACCTTTCGGGCGGCGAGAAACAGAGAGTGGCATTGGGACGAGCTCTGCTCAGTGGGCCGAATTTGCTCTTGATGGATGAGCCGTTGGCTGCACTCGATGCGCCGTTGAGGAACAAAATCCTTGCCTACCTTGAGCGTGTTGTTGCCGAATGGGGCATTCCAACCTTGTTTGTAACACATTCTCAAGCCGAAGTCCGACGTGCCGCCGAGTGGGTCGTCGTGCTGGAAAAGGGGCGCGTCGTAGGCACGGGGGCGCCCGACGATGCGTTGGGACAACCGGAACCCCTTGCGTGGAGTAATTCGACTGGCCCCATGAATCTTGTCCGATTGGATCGAGTCGAAGCGTCCGAAGGTCAGGCCAAAGGATGGATCGGCGCGCAACTCATAACCCTGCCGCCGCGGCAGCCGTCCAGTCCAACTCCAAGGTTCGTCCAGTTCTCTCCCACGGACGTAATCCTGAGTAGGCAGGATGTCTTTGGGGTCAGTGCCCGAAATCATCTTCGTGGCCGGGTGTGTCGGATCGCACGGAGTCATCAAGCGGTGTTCGTGGCAATTGACATCGGACAAATTATCTGGGCTGAGGTCACATCGGCAGCCGCAATCGAATTAGATATTAAACCGGACGTCGAGGTCGTCTGCCTGGTCAAGACTCACAGCTTGACTGCGGTTGAGTGATTCGCAAACTGCCTCGGATGATACGACCGGTCTGTCCATGCGCGTCCACCCGAAGGAGCACAATGGACGTTTCTATAAAACGCAAATGCCGCCCGTCATGACGATGGCAACGCGGTTGCAGCAACAGACATCGAACCACATGACCCTGAAACGCTCAACGATTATCCCCTTGGTCGCGTTCGATCTGTTGCCAAGCCCATTGCCATGCGGCAACGGTGCGGGGGAAACCGCAGGTATTCATCGCGAGTAGGATAGCCTGCTCGACCTCCACCACCGTCGCCCCATGCTGCATGGCGCGGCGGACGTGGCTCCGCAATGCCGACTCCAGTCCAGCGCCGATGCAGATGCCGACCTTGATCAGTTCGCAGACCTTCCGGTCTAGCGGGCCGGCGGAGTCCACGGCCTCGGCGACCTGTTCGTGCGCATTGCCCAGCGCGGGAAACTTGTCAATGAATGCCTTGAAGGTTGCCGGCAGCGGTGGCTGCGGCGGGGACGCGGTTTTCTTCTTTGCCATGGGTTAGCCTCCTAAATAGGTCATCACTGCGATACCAGTCTTGGAATGTTGCGCGGCCTTTGTAGCCAAATGAGTTTGCAGCAACTCGTCGAGCGCTTGAGAATTAAACACCGGGCGGATCGCGGGGAGCAATGAACCCGCCATTGGACCCATCAGACATGGATAGAAGCTGCCGTCGGACGCGATGCGGATCCGGTTACACAGCCCACAAAAGGGACTGCTCATGGCCGCGATAAAACCAACAACTACTCGTCGACCGTCACAAAGACGGGCCGAAAACCGCCGGGCAGATTCAGCACCGGTCTGTAATGGCTCCCATGCCGCTACCGTGCCGACTAGCCTCTGTCGCATGGCCGCCTCGGGGAAAAACCGCTCTGGCCATTGAGCCGCTAGAGGACCCATCGGCATCAGTTCGATCAGGCGGAGTTCCAGTTGTCGCGCGGCGGTAAAACGGACCAACTCTGGCAACTCGTGATCGTTCTCGCCGTCGGCCACTACCGCATTGAGCTTAACGGGCTTCAATCCAGCGGCCAGGGCGGCGTCGATACCGGAAAGCACGCGGTCCAGCCCGTCCACACCGGTAATGCGAGCGAAATTCTCTGAATCGAGGGAGTCCAGACTGATATTAACCCGTTGCAGTCCGGCACGGGCCAGCATGACAGCCTGATGGGCGAGCGCAAGGCCGTTGGTGGTCATGGCCAATTCGCCGAGCCCCCGAATGGCTGAGACACGTTCCACGATTTCCATTAGTTCGGGTCGCTCGGTCGGTTCGCCGCCGGTCAGCCGTACCTTCCTGAGGCCATGGTGGACGATCAGGTGCCGCACCAGGAAGACAATTTCGTCGACCGTCAAGACGGTGCTCGCAAGACGATCGTGGCTGAGGGCTTCCGGTCGGCAGTAAGAACACCGCATCGCGCATGCTCGCGTGAGCGACAGACGCAGATAATCGACGGTTCGTCCCAAGGAATCGGCAATCATGCGCGCACCTGATGAACATCCAAGCCGTGAAGCATGTAAATCAGGTGTTCGACCGTTTTAAGGATTTCCTCCATATACTCCTCCACTGCTCGTACGCTACCTGGGAGCGTGTAGATTTGCATCCGGCCAGCCGTACCCGCAATCGACCGGCTGAGTCGCGAGCGGGGATTGCTCTCCCCATACTTCAGGCGGACGGCTTCCATGATTCCGGGAATGATTTTGTCACAAAAGTCTGTAACAGTCTCGGGAGCGATGTCGCGTGGTCCCACGCCTGTCCCGCCGGTAGTGAACACTCCGTCAGTCCCATTTTGCTGGGCAGCGATCAGTTGCTCACGGAGTTGCGCGGCGTCATCCGGCAGCAGGATCGCTTCGATCTCCGCCCGCCGCGACTGCCCTGCCAGGTATGTCTCCAATAGTTCTCGCATGCGCGGCCCTGCCCGATCGACATACTCTCCGGCGACGGCCCGGTCACTCAAGGTGATAAGGAGGAACCGGAGAGTCTTGGGCAAGTGCTCTCCTCCGTCACCGGGATGAAGTGTCCCGCCCTGCACAACGCGAGCGAAAATGCCTTCGGTCGGCATCACGCACTTGCCGACCTGCTGGAAAATGCTGCATCCTTGGCCGTGGCACTGCTTGCCGATTTGCGTTACTTCCAGTTCGACGTCATTTAGGCGGAATCGGTCGAGCACGGCCACGCCGCCTGGTTCAGCACCACGAATGGTCACGTTTTCGCCAAACTCGCCGGGCCGGATCTGCCGGCCGATCTTCGTAGCAAAATGTTCGACGCTCTCAATGCCGAGAAGACTCACCTGTCGGTGCCACGCGCCCGCGTGCGCATCGCCGACGATGCCCAAACCATCCACGGTACTCTCACTCATCGGATGTTTGGCAACCCCCTTCTGCTTCGATATGTTCACGGAGACGACTTCAATCGACCGAGACATCGCATTTAACCTTCTCAATAAGTGAGATATCTTGCATCCGCATGGTTCTATCCACAGCCTTACACATGTCGTAGACAGTCAAGAGGGCCACACTGACGGCCACGAGGGCCTCCATTTCCACACCCGTTCGACCGATGCAGGAAACTTCGCTGACGACCTCGACCCCGTCTTCGGTCAATTGTAATTGTATGTCGACTTTGTCCAGACCTAAAGGATGGCATAACGGGATTAAGCCGGCCGTGCGTTTAGCGCCTTGAATGCCGGCAATCTGCGCCATCGTCAAAACGTCGCCCTTGCGAATCTGGTTCTGCTGGATCAACTCTCTTGTGGCCGACGACATGGTAATAGCGCCGCCGGCGCGAGCCATACGGTACTGCGTTTTCTTGCCGCTTATGTCTACCATTTTGGCTCGGCCCTGGCTATCCACGTGCGAAAGTTCACTCATAATGTCACCGTGGCTTCTTTCTAAACCTTCCTCGCAACACTAAATCCGTCGCATAAGGCGCCAACTTCTGGTGTCGTCGAAAGACTACGAAGGATCGATGAACCAAGTAAACGGAACGGGACTCCCGGCCGGAATCTCTTCACTCCCCGGCGACATTTCAGCATAGCAGTTGGTCCGGCAGGTAGAGAAGATGTCGGCCGAGCTAATGCCCGGAAAAGGATGCACCAACCAGCCACTGTCCGCGGTCCGATCGAGTTCGGCATGGGCAGTCGTAAAGACGGTCCGCGAGCGGGGCCCGCTCACGGCCGCCGTCAATCGTCCGATCAACGGTTGTGATTGGGCCGGCCAGCCAGCCAGTTGCCGTGCCGCCGCCGCGACGTAGCGATGAAAACAGAGGTGGCAGGCCAGCGGGTTGCCCGGCAAACCGAAAAGCAGTTGCGAACCCCGTCGCGCAAACAGTAACGGTTTGCCCGGCTTCTGCGTGATCTTGTGAAACACCACTTCGGCGCCGTACTGCCGGATGGCTTCGGGCACCAGATCGTAGGTTCCAACCGATACACCCCCGGTGAGCAGGACAATATCACGGTCGGCAACACGGTCTAATGCCGCCCGAATGGTGGCCAAGCGGTCGTCCGCGTGTAGCGTTTGCGGCCGCGCCAAGCCGATGGCGACCGTCATGGCCGAGAGCATCGGACCATTGGAATCGTAAATTTGCGCTGTGGACGGGTTTTGCCCCGCCGCAGCCAGTTCTCCGCCGGTGGTGATCACGCTAAGCGACGGCCGAGGAATAACACTGATCGTGCTCCACCCGAACGATGCCATGACTGCGACCGCCAACGGCGTGATCGCCGAGCCGCATTCAACCACCACCGCCCCTCGCAGGCACTCGCTACCCTGCGGGACGATGTGCTGCTCTCGTCTGATCGTCAATGGAATTGTGACACAGTCACGTTGGCGTACCACATCCTCTTTAGGTACGACAGCCTCGGTGTCGGCCGGACACGGCGCGCCGGTCATGATCTCGAAGCATTGGCCCGGAGGACATGAACTGGCGACCGCCTGACCTGCTACTATTTCCCCGGCCACTTTCAAGGTCTGGCCCGCGTCGGCCATGCGCACCGCATAGCCATCCATCATTGCCCGGGAGAAAGGTGGATAGTCGCGGTCCGCGACGACCGAATCGGCGAGTTGCAGCCCGCACGTCTCGGCCAACGGAATACATTGAGCGGGAAGTGCATGAGCCTCGCGGAGCACCAGGGCCAGTGCCTCATCGGGTCCAATCATCGTCACTGTGCTAGGCATGATTGATCACATAAGGCCAGGCAATTTCTGACAATCCAACACCAGTTGCCATGTCTTCCACTCCGGCATGGCCGATCCTCTGCAGTTTTGCCAGGCTGACCCAGCCTGTCGCCCTTCATCATACTGCGCGCCTGCGGGGTGGTCAACCGCTTGCAACATCGCTTCGACACATTTCTGAAGTTGGCCGGCCTGCCTTGCCGACCGGTTGCCTCCGAGGCTTTCTTGGCGGGCTGCGCCGCAGCCAGTTGCCACTTGATGAAGGCGTATTGTGGTGTTCAAGCGACACTACCTTCTCGGCCCGTGACAGAAGCCATTGCTGTCTGTCCCAGCGACTCCAGGACCATGCCATAGTGATAAGGAGGCAGATCGACAATACCCGGATCGAGAAGACCAAATCCTCGTTTGACTGCCCAATCATGGCACTGCTTCGGACGAGGCCGAATCTCCAGCGACGGCCCCCGAGGCGTCGAAGGATCATATTGCCAGTGAATGATCGCCAGGAGCCCGCGCGGCTTCAAGATGCGGGCGGATTCCTGAAGGAGAATTTCGGGGCACTCGGCATGGAGGATGTTGAACAACATGACATAATCGACGCTGGCCGACGGCAGTCCGGTACCGTCCACCATGAAGTCACGCTGATAAACATGAATGTTTGCTAGTCCTTCCTTTTGGGCATTGGACTTGGACGATTGTTGCCTGTTCGTTCAAGCACCAGCCACGATACGCGGCGCAGCCTTCCAACCTGCCGTTCAAGGAGACTGAAAGCGGAAAGGAAGGGATGGCCCTCGGAAGAGGCGCTGGCTTTGGGGGCTGTTCGTCAAGTACTTGGCTTCCCCCCCCCCCCGACTTGCAGTAGTTGGGCGGTTTCGGCTAGAATATGTGCCTTCGCCGGTGACGAAACGCCGCAAGGGGATTCCTCACCAGCGTGGTTCTTACACGATCCTTACTCCGACAGGCTGTCAATACCCATGTTCTGGACCCGTTCGTTTATTCCGACCATGAAGGAAACACCCGAGGGAGCGGAAATCCCGAGCCATCAACTCATGCTCCGCGCCGGCATGATCAACCAGGTCATGGCCGGGGCGTATACCTACCTGCCACTGGGGCTTAGGTCGCTTCGGAAGGCCGAGCGGATCGTTCGCGAGGAGATGGACGCGGCCGGGGCGGTCGAACTGCTCATGCCGGCCATGTCGCCCCTATCGCTCTGGGAGCGGACTGGGCGGGTCGAGGCCTTCGGCGATGTGCTCATTAAGTTCGCCGTGCAACGGGCCGGCCGCAAGATTCAACTTGCCCTTGGCCCCACCCATGAGGAGGTAGTGACCGACCTAGTCGCTCACCGTATTTCCAGCTATCGGCAGCTTCCCATTACGCTGTACCAGATCCAGACGAAGTTCCGCAACGAGGAGCGGCCCCGGTTTGGCGTCATGCGTACCAGCGAGTTCCTCATGAAGGACGCGTATAGTTTCAACCCCTCTCTTAAATCGCTTAACGAGACGTACGAGAAGATGTACGCCGCCTACTGCCGCATTTTCGACCGGTGCGGACTGGAATACCTGCCGGTGGAGGCGGAAAGTGGACCGATCGGCGGTGATGCGAGCCACGAGTTCATGATCCCGGCCGAGAACGGCGAAGACACCGTGCTCCACTGCCGCCAGTGCGGCTATGCGGCCAACCAGGAGCGGGCCGAGGTTCCTTCCCGCGACTGCACCCGCCCAGACGTGCCCGAGAAGGAGCTGAGCAAGATAGCCACGCCCGGCGCGAGCACCATTGAACAGGTGAGCGCTTTCCTGAAGATCGAACCGAGTAAGTTGATCAAGACGCTCATCTACGAGGCGGACGGCAACCCGATTGCCGTTTTGGTGCGGGGCGATCACGAGGCGAACGAGGGCAAGATTCGCCGCGCGGCCGAGGCGACGGAACTCGCTCTAGCCACCCCCGAGGTCATTGAGAAGGTCACCGGCGCCCCGGTCGGCTTCGCCGGTCCCGTCAGGCTTGCCGGCAAGCTGCCCATTTACGCTGACAATGGCGTGCGGATTATGGTCAACGCCACCACCGGCGCCAATGAGGTCGACGCGCACTTGGTGGGCGTCAACCCTGGCCGCGACTTCACGCCGGAGAAGTACGCCGACCTGCGGAACGCGCGGGACGGCGATCCCTGCCCGCGCTGCTCCGGCAAGTTGGCCGAGCGTCACGCCATTGAGGGCGGACACGTCTTCAAGCTGGGGACGAAGTATTCCGCCGCCCTGGGCGCGAAGTTCCTAGACCATGCCGAGCAGCAGCAGACAATCATCATGGGCTGCTACGGCATCGGTATCAACCGCATCCTGGCCGGCCTCATTGAAACCCGCCACGACGCACATGGCATCGTATGGCCGGTGGCCATCGCTCCGTACGAGGTGCTGTTGGTACCCATGAAGGCCGACGATGAGGCCACCAGCCAGGCAGTCGAGCAGCTCTACGCCGACTTGCAGACGGCCGGCGTCGAGGTGCTGGTTGACGACCGCGACGCACGGGCCGGCGTGAAGTTTAATGACGCCGACCTGATCGGCATTCCACTGCGCATCGTAATCGGTCCCCGCGGGCTGAAGGAAGGGAATCTGGAAGTGAAGTGGCGTTGGGAAAAGCAGGCATCCATGCTGCCCATCGACGGCGCCGCCGCGACCATTGCCGATTGGATCGCCGAAGAACGCGTCGACAACGCCCGCTTCCTCGCGGCGCGGAACGGTGTGGAGGATTAGAACATGACCGTCGTTATTGCGTGCGCGTTGTCAGGGCCGCACGAGGAAGATACGCGTCCCACGCATCGGATTCGGCAGAGTGTCCGTCGTAATGCATATCCCGTGTTATGCCATGTTTACAAGCCGCTTGGTCCTGCGGAGGGCGGGCAACCTGCCCTAACTGAACTTGCGGTTTGCCTTAGTTTGACGGTTTGCGGGTTGAGTATACTGGCACGGTAGCATGACAGGTGATGAATAATCCGAATTAGACGCGTGTTGCTGTAGCTGGCCATTCATGGCGCCGGCCGCGTTTCCGTCTCTTCCCTCGCTCGCTTCAGATAGGTGTCGAGAATGATGGGCACTTGGTCGGGCGTGACGTTGCCGTGGATGTCGTCGCCAATCATCACGACGGGCGCCAAGCCGCAAGTTCCCAGGCAGCGTGAGCCTTCTAGCGTGAAGACGCGGTCCGTGCTGGTTTCGCCCCAGGATATCCCCAGCTCCTCGATGAACTTCTGGGCGATGCGGTCCGCCCCCTTCACGTAGCAGGCCGTGCCCATGCAAACGTGAATGATGAACTTCCCTCGCGGCGTGAGCCGGAAGAAATGGTAGAAACTCGCCACGCCGGCGACTTTGGCCGCCGGCACCTGCAGCAACTGGGCCACTGCGTCAAGCTGCTGCTCACCCAGGTAGCCAAACGTCGCTTGCACCTTATGCAGGACGCCGATCAGGCGGCTTTCCGAGTGCGGTTCTTGACGGCACGCGTCGATCATTGCGGCGATTTCCTCACCGAGCGCCTTGCGCGCGACGGCTTGCACCTCTTGCCAATTGTCGGTCGTCGTACTCATCGGATTCCTCGCGGCAGCCTGGCCTGATAGTGAGTATGCAGCAGCTTGTGGGCCTTTGGTGAGCCCGGGGCTTCGAGGTAGGTATCGTACAACTCACTGATGGCGGGGTTCTCGTACGATTTGCGCAACTGCTTGCCTTGGTCGATTTGATAAAGGACGGACGCCCGTTTTCGCAATAGTTCGGGGTCGAGCACCTTAACGCCGCGTGGCGGGTAGGGCTGCCCGCCGCCGCCGATGCAGCCGCCGGGGCATGCCATGACCTCGATCACGTGGAACTGCTTGGTGCCCTCGCGCACTTGGTCGAGCAGTGTCTTGGCGTTTTGTAGGCCGTTTGCCACGCCCACGTGGATGTTGTGCTCGCCGATGGCCACGTAGGTCTCGCGCAGGCCCTCAACGGCCCGCACTTCCGTGAAGTCGAGCCGTCCGGCCGGTTTACCGGTGACCAACTCGCTGGCCGCGCGAAGAGTGGCCTCCATCACGCCGCCGGTCGTGCCGAAGATGTCGCCTGCTCCGCTGGCCAGACCCATCGGATCGTCGAACTGCCCTTCCTCGAGGTCCGTGAACCGCACGCCGAAACATTTCATCATCCAGATGGTCTCGCGCGTGGTGAGTACGGCGTCGGTGTAGGGCGTGCCATCGGGCATGGTGTGTTCCGGCCGTCGGGCCTCGAACTTCTTCGCCACGCAGGGCATGACGCCCACCACAAATATCTTCTTCGGATCGAGCCCCTTCCGCTCGGCATAGTAGGTCTTCGCCAGCGTCGACAACATGCTCATGGGCGACTTGCACGTCGAGGCGTGCGGAATCAACTCCGGATAGAACTTCTCCATGAAGCTGATCCAACCTGGCGAGCAGGAGGTAATCATTGGCAACGGCCCCTCCTTCAGCCTAGTCAGAAACTCGTGCGCCTCTTCGATGATCGTCAGGTCAGCCCCATAGTCGGTATCGAATACGGCGTCGAATCCCAGTCGCCTGAGGCCCGTGATCATCTCGCCGGTGGCCCGTGTGCCGGGCGCCATGCCGAATCCTTCGCCGATGGCCGCGCGGATGGACGGCGCCGTCTGTACGACCACGTGCAACTCGGGATCGGCCAGGGCTCGCCACACGTCGTCGGTATCCGAACGTTCGAGAAACGCCGCCACCGGACATACGTTGATGCACTGCCCGCACTGAATGCACACTGAATCATCCATGTTGGCCAGGTGGGCCGGTCCGACTACCGTAAGAAACCCGCGACCGTGCTGGCTTAGATTGTAGACGCCCTGGATCTCGGCACACACCCGCACGCACCGGCCGCACAGAATGCACTTGTTCGGATCGCGCACCACCGAGTGGCTGCTGGCTTCAATGGGAAACTGCTTGCGCTCTCCCTCGAACAGGCGGCGGCGCACGCCGGTCGTATAGGCCAGATTCTGCAACTCGCAGTTGGTGTCTCGCTCGCACGTCTGGCAATCCTTGGTGTGATTGTCCAGGAGCAGCTCGACGATATCGCGACGCGCCTGGCGGATTTGCGGAGAATTGGTCTCGACGACCATCCCCTCCCATACCGCCACGCTGCACGCGGCCATGTAATGGTCGAACCCTTCGACCTCGACAATGCATACCCGGCACGAGCCCGCCAGGCTGAGGTCCGGGTGATAGCACAACCGTGGAATATACACGCCGATCGTATCGGCCGCTTCCATGATGGTCGCGCCCTCGGGCGCAGTCACCCGGGCACCGTCGATGGTCAGGGTAATCTTTTTATGTTTCGCCATAATGAAGCTTTCGATTGTGAGCTTGGTCTATCTTCGAGTCACGGCGTCGAACCGGCAAACCTCGAAACACTTGCCGCACTTGATACATCGGGCCTGATCGATCTCGTGCGGTTTTCGACGCTCGCCGGAAATACAGGTCACCGGGCAGTTGCGCGCGCACACCATGCATCCGACGCATTTCTCCGGATCGATTTCGTAATAGACGAGGGACGTGCATTTACATGCAGCGCATCGTTTCTCGACGATATGGGCAAGGTATTCATCCCGAAAATGCTCCAGCGTGCTGAGCACCGGGTTGGGCGCTGCGCGGCCGAGCCCGCAAAGCGAGGCATTCTTCATGAGCATTCCCAGGCGATGCAGTTTATCCAGGTCTTCCAGGACGCCCTGGCCTTGGGTAATGCGCTCGAGAATTTCGAGTATTCGCTTGGTGCCTTCGCGGCAGGGCGTGCATTTGCCGCACGACTCCTCCGCGGAAAACGTTATGAAGAATTTGGCGATATCGACCATGCAGTCGGTCTCATCCAGCACGATCATGCCGCCGGAGCCCATGATGGAGCCCGCCTTGGCGAGGGTGTCGAAGTCAACCGGCGTATCGAGCCACGAGGCGGGAATACAACCGCCGGCCGGCCCACCGGTCTGAATCGCCTTGATCGCGGCGCCGGTCGCGGTGCCGCCGCCAATCTCTTCAACAATTTCGCGTAGCGTCGTGCCCATGGGTACCTCGACTAGGCCGGTGTGCTGCACCTTGCCGGCCAGGGCGAAGACCTTGGCGCCGCCACTCTTCTCGGTACCGAGTCGAGCGAACCAGTCGGCCCCATAGTTGATCACGGCCGCCACGTTGGCGAACGTTTCGACGTTGTTAATAACCGTGGGATGTTCCCAGAGTCCCCGTTCGGTCGGATACGGAGGCCGGACCCGCGGCTGCCCCCGCTCCCCCTCGATCGAGTGAATCAGGGCCGTTTCCTCGCCGCAAACGAACGCGCCGGCGCCGAGGCGAATCTCCAGATCGAAATCAAACCCTGAACCCAGGATGTCCTTTCCCAGCAAACCCCACTCGTGGCACAGGTCAATGGCGTTCTGGATGCGCCGAATGGCCATGGGGTATTCGGCCCGCACGTAGAAATATCCTTGGCGCGCCCCGATGGCGAAGGCGGCAATGATCATGCCTTCGACCACGTTCAGCGGGTCGGATTCGAGCATGCTCCGGTCCATGAACGCGCCGGGGTCGCCCTCGTCGGCGTTGCAAACGAGGTACTTCACCGAGTCCTTCGCCTCATGCCCCATCTTCCATTTGGCGCCGGTAGGGAAACCGCCACCACCGCGTCCTCGAAGCTTGGACCGGCTGATTTCGTCGATAACCCACTTCGGATCGCCCTTCGCAAGGATGGTCGCCAGCGCCTCGAACCCGCGATAGTGAAAGTACTCTTCGATACTCTCGGGGGCGATGACGCCGTTGTGCCGCAGGGCGACGCGTGTCTGGCGGTTAAAGAAAGCCACGTCGCCGTAGATTTCGAAAAACTTCCGACCGACCGTCTTGCCGGAAACGGCTAATGGCTTAACGATGCGCCTGCCGAGAATGTGCTCGCGAATGACCTCGTCGAGTTCCCCTTCGTTATGCACGCGGTACAGAATCTTGTCGGGCCGGATGAGCAGGTGCCAGCAAGCGCCGATGTCCTGCTTGCCACACGCCCCGAAACAGCTTGCCGGAGTCACTCGGACCGTGCCCGGGGCAACACCGGCGGCTTGCAGTTTCTCCGGAAGTAGTTCCGCGAGCGGCCTTACGCCCCCCCATCCACATCGCTGGCTTTGGCAGTAAAGGATCTCGTATTCGGCGGGCTGGACAACTGGCCCGTCGAGCGTTTTCTCCCAGAGCGGCTCACCCCCGAGCACATGCCGAGTAAATATCTCATGGACCAGCGCGCGGTCGACGTGTTCGTATTTAACCGGTAGTTTGCCTGGGACGAGGATACCGACAATGGGCTCTCGACTACATCGGCCGGTGCAACCGGTCTGGTACAGGAGGATGTCGTCGCGGGCCGACGCGGCAACATGCTTGCGAAACTCATCGTATACGTCCCGCGCGCCGGCGGCAT
This sequence comes from uncultured Planctomycetaceae bacterium, assembly GCA_964487655.1. Classification (GTDB taxonomy): domain Bacteria; phylum Planctomycetota; class Planctomycetia; order Pirellulales; family Thermoguttaceae; genus PWXP01. The sequence continues at coordinate 7,194 of CAZASB010000010.1, read as the reverse complement.
TTTCGCAAGTCGCCGAGCCAACTTGAATGCGAATCTGCTCTTCCGTCTGGCGTTTTTGCAGGGTTTCGCGTGCCCGAGTCCGTAACGATTCGAATGTTTCAGTGATGGTGGCCATCAATTAACCCGCCGTGGTGTTTCGTGCAACGCATGGAGCCACAACCATGGCCCCGAAAGGCCAGGAAGCCCGTAAGACTGGGATGGGGGCGCTGGGGGCCGAAAGCAGCATTTACCAGCCCCACGCCTCCGAACGGAAGCCGCCCGTCAGCCATTGTCTAGACGCCGACTCGACAATACGGTAATCTAGCGTATTGACTACGTTAACCTAGCGTATTGACTGCGTCGAGCATTCTACGCCTGACCTCCCAACCTGTAAAGCCGTGCCGAATCGTCCCTTTTTTGAAGTGCCCTTGACCCGGCCCCCCTGGCTTTGCTATTTTCTCAGACTTCCCTTGCGGGTGTACCCGGGGATTCGCCAGTTGGAAAGTGCGCCATGAAATTCGGTTCTATCGGTCCTATTGCCATTCATCTCCCCGAGCTAGTCGAGGACAACGACACGTTGGCCCGGCGCAATCCGCGATGGGACATGAAGTTGATCTACGAGAAGACAGGCATCCGGGAGCGGCATATTGCCGCGGCCGGCGAGTGCGCCTCCGACCTGGGAGTTGCGGCAGCCGAGAAGCTGTTTGAGCAATTCGAGATCGACCGGAACTCCGTTGACTTTTTGCTGCTATGCACGCAATCGCCCGACGTGCCGTTGCCCACGACCGCTTGTCTGATGCAGCAGCGGCTGAACTTGCCCACCTCGGTTGGCGCGTTGGATATCAACCTCGGTTGCTCGGGCTACGTGTATGGCTTGGCGTTGGCCGACGGACTGATTCGCGGCGGTCTTGCCGAGCGCATTCTGCTAATTACGGCCGAGACGTACTCGAAGTACATCGACCCGGCAGACCGCTCGCTTCGCACCATCTTTGGCGATGGAGCCGCGGCAACGCTGGTCGAGGCCGCCGAGGAGCCTTCCTTGGGACCGTTCGTGTTTGGAACCGACGGACGCGGCGCCAGCGCGCTGCTGGTCACCGAGGGTGGTCTTCGCCCGGCGGCCGACACGGTGCAACCCAGCAAACGAAAACGCTGGCCCAGCGCCCTGTTCATGGACGGTCCCGCCCTGGTGAAGTTCACGCTGGAAGTCGTCCCGCCGTTGGTCGACGAACTACTCGCGAAATCCAAATTGACCCGCGATGCCATTGACCTGTATCTGGTACACCAGGCGACCACCTTCATGATGGAGCACCTCCGAACCAGGCTTCATATCCCCGCCGAGCAGATGCCCGAGGCCCTTGAAATCTACGGCAACACGGTATCCTCCACCCTCCCCATCCTCATACGCGACCTTCGCGCCAACGGCCGGCTCAGTCCGGGCATGCGGTCCATGCAAATTGGCTTTGGCGTCGGCTTCTCCTGGGGTGGCTGCCTTTGGACGGAAACGTACCAGGGGAAATGACGGTTTTGATATCCCGATCTGAGATTTCAAACGTGAGATTTGAGATTTGAGATTTGGAGATTCAAAATCGCCATTGACCCCTGCGTGGTATTCCGCGTAAGTTCCGTTTTCAAGCGTGGGGTGTTCCCAAGCACGCGCGACGCGTTTCCTATCTTCTCAGGTCTGCGCCGTTTCGGACCAAGGTCTCTCCCGGCGGACGATACGCTTGCCTCCAGCACCACAACCAGCACGACCAAGGCAGTGCCCATCGGACGGTAGCGTTCGCCGCCGCCCGCATGGCATGATATCGCGTGGTCGGCTGACGTTGTCATTGCTGCCATTGCTAGCATTACTGATATCGCCGCTTGGCGGTTGCGTCTCAACCGGCGTCAGCATGAGGCCCGTGCCCGACACGCCTCTTACCGAAAAGCTGAAGCTCACGTCCTATTCGGGGCCGGAGCCGAGCGCTCGCACCGTTCAACTCCTTCGGGTGCATAATCTGGCCGACGACGTGAAGGGCGATCCCCAACTGCTCTTGAAGAAGCTTTACACGGTCATCGAGCAAGAGCCGACGGCCAACAAGGTCTACGCGTTTTCCGAGTTGGCCTACCTGGCCGGACGGCAGGCCGAATCACGCGACCCCACCACGGCCACGAATCTGTACGGCGCGGCGGTCATGAAAGCGTACGAGTACTTGTTCGACCCGCGGTTACAGACAACTCGTAATCCGTATGATCCACAGTTCCGAGGAGCGTGCGAGCTGTACAACGCATCGCTCGAAGCTCTGCTACGCATGGCAAACCGCCACGGCGAGCTGATCGTTGGCACAACCAAGACTATCCACACGGCCGGCGGCGACTGCGACGTTTCGGCCATGCTGCGGGGAACGCAGTGGCAGACGCGCGACGTCGACCGTTTCGAGTTCGTCTCCGATTACGAGATTCGGGGCCTGAAGAATCACTACCGGTCGCATGGCCTTGGCGTCCCGCTCATCGCCGTACGGCGGAGTTATGAAGGCGAGCCAGACGTCGCGAAGCACTACCCGGCCGATCTAAGTTTTCCGGTAACGGCCTTCTTCCGCCCTCTCCCGTCCAACCGGAATCCGGTCACCGGACAACCATCGCAAAATCACCAGTTTGTTTTGGAGTTCCACGATCCGCTCGCGACCACGGATACGACCGTCGGCGACAGGCGGGTCACCCTCGAAAGCGATTTCACGACGCCCCTGGCCTTCTTCCTGTCCAAGCCGGAATTTCAAGCGTTGGCCACGATTGGCCTGCTGCGGCCCGACGAGCTGCTGAAGATGCGGCCGGACCGGCCCGACCCGATCATGGGCCTGTATATGCTCGAACCGTACGAGCCGGGTAAGATTCCTGTTGTGATGGTTCACGGACTCTGGTCCAGTCCGATGACCTGGATGGAAATGTTCAACGACCTACGAAGTTCGCCACAAATTCGTGACCACTATCAGATATGGTTCTACCTATACCCGACCGGGCAGCCTTTCTGGATCAGCGCCGCGCAGCTCCGCGCGGACCTGGCCGAAACACGTCACACGCTCGATCCGAACTGCCAAGAGCCGGCCTTGGACCAAATGGTGCTGGTGGGGCACAGCATGGGTGGGCTGATTTCCAGGCTTCAAACGCTCGATAGCCGAGACGACTTCTGGCAGCTTGTGGCCAACGTCCCCATCACGTCGATTGAGGCCAAACCGGAGGTAAAGCAGAATCTGGCTGACACCTTCTATTTCACTCCCAGTCAGTCCGTAAGCCGCGTGGTGACAATTGGTACGCCACACCGGGGCAGCGACTTTTCGAACCAGACCACCCAATGGCTCATGTCGAAGCTGATCCGGTTGCCGGCCATGCTAGTGCAGCCGTACCAGAAGCTGTACCGCGACAATCCGGGTCGGTTCGTCAATGGCACCTTGCTGAAGATCGAGAACAGCATCGACTCGCTTTCGCCGAAGAACCCGGCGTTCAAAACCATGCTGGCAAGCCGACGAACGCCCTGGGTCAAATATCACAACATCATCGGCCGTATGCCGGCTGACTCGTTCGTATCGCGTATTTCGGGCACGGGCGACGGCGTGGTGGGTATCGACAGTGCCCGGCTGGACGAGGCCGTGTCTGAACTGGTGGTCCAGGCCGACCATTCGACCGTACACGCCCATCCCGCGGCGGTTCTGGAGGTGCGGCGGATCCTCCTGGAACATCTGGCCGAATTGCGTGGTCCAACCGGAGTCGCGACGGCCGCCTACCAGGCCGCCGACGACGTGTACGCCGCCGGCGGAGAACGCCGCGAAGCGAATCCGCTTCGACTGCTTCACCAGCGCTAACACCGAACGGGGGGATCACTGCCTCGGGGCGCAGGAAATGTTATAATCCAAGCGTAACCGTCTACGCGGGATGTTCCCCATTGCACACGGTCGGCATTCACCAGCCCCATTGAGCCATGTCCTATCCCACTTCAACCCAGACGAAAATCCCCGGCCGCGCAGAGCCGGAGTTCCTGCCGGAGAACATAAAGAGTACCCAGCCAGGGGGTGGCATGGGAATGCAAGTTGAATTGCTCTGGGGGCGGTGGCGAAGGTGGTATCTTCGCCGATTCCGGCCCGGTTATGTCGAGCGAATGGCCCGCCTGCGCCAAGGCGATGTGAAGGACGCCTCGCACGAGATACTCGACCCGCGCGACCTGAAATACTGCCGCAACCAGTGTACCGCCGACTGGGAGGAGGCCGACAACCCGTTCGCTTGGCGCGACCGCCTTCCGTTTGCCCGATGGGGGCTGGCCGAGTTACAGTTGTTCGGCTGGCCGCTGTTGGCGCTGGCCGTATGCCTGACATGGCTCTGGTGGCCACTGGGATATTTGGCCGGGGTACCATTGGTGCTGATCGTCTGGTTCTTCCGCGATCCGCCGCGGTCGATTCCCCAGGATCCCGGACTGATGGTCGCGCCGGCCGACGGCAAGCTGGTTGAAATCACGCGGCTGGAACACGACCCCTACCTCGACGGCCCGGCCGTCCGACTCGGCATTTTCCTATCGATCTTCAACGTTCACATCAATCGTTCACCGTCGGCGGCCCGAGTGATTGGCGTGCGTTATTCGCCGGGTGAGTTCCGCAATGCGCTCGATCCGGCCAGCGCCCGGGTGAACGAACACACATGGATTGCCCTGGAGGAACAGACGCCGCCGCACCGCAAGATGGTCGTCCGGCAGATATCCGGCGCCATCGCCCGCCGCATCGTGTGCGACTTGCGGCCCGGCGAGGTCATCGCTCGCGGACATAAGCTTGGCATGATCAAGTTCGGCTCCCGTACCGAGTTGATCCTACCCGACTGCGACAACCTGAGGATCGTCGCGCAACTCGGCGACCGCATTCGAGCGGGCGCGACCGTGCTTGCCCAATACGAGTGACCCAAGCCATGCGCACCGTTGCCGTCTTTCCGACTCTTCTGACCTTGGGAAACCTGGTATGCGGGTTCTTCGCGATTGTCGTGGCCTCGCGAGTCGATAGGCCGGACGGCGTGGCAACCGACTTGGCGGACACGACCAACGTGATGTTCAGCGGCTGGTTGATTTTTCTGGGGATGGTGTTCGACGCATTGGACGGGTACGTGGCCCGGCTGTCGCGCAGTTCGAGCGAATTTGGCGCGCAACTGGATAGCCTGTGTGACCTGGTCACGTTTGGCGTGGCCCCGGCGTTTCTTTTGGTGAAGATATGTCCGCGATTCGCCTATATGAACCGGCACGCCATTTGGGTCATTGCCGCGACGTACGCCGTATGCGTGGCGTTGCGGCTTGCTCGATTCACGCTGGAAACCGACGAGAACGACGACCACATGCACTTCAGCGGTCTGCCTTCGCCGGCAGGCGCGGCGGCGATCGCCAGTTTCGCCATTATGTTCTTCACGCTGCGGAAGGACGAGAACCCGTTGATCTATGCCGGACAGATCGAAGGCGCATTGCAGATCGTGCTGCCATTTTTCGCCGTGCTGGTGGCCCTGCTCATGGTGTCACGCGTGCCGTATCCGCACGTGGTGAACCAAATTGTTCGCGGACAAAGGAGCTTTGCCCACGTGGTGGCCGTTGTGTTCACCGTGCTGGCCATCATGGTCATTCGCGGCTACTCGGTGCCGTTGGTATGCTGTGCCTTCGTGCTCACCGGCCCCGCACGGTATGCTTGGCAACGCTACGTGGAACGCCGGGAACGAAGAGAATCGCTCTTTTGAATCTTGACCAAACCAGGAGGAATGGAATGTTTTCAGGGATTGTGGAGGCGTTGGGAACCGTGGCCGAGCTTCGCGACGAGCCGCCTGGGTGTACCCTGGTTATTCGCGAGCCGAAAATCGCCGCGGAAACCACCGTGGCCGATAGCGTTTCGATCAATGGCTGTTGCCTGACCGTCGTGGCCGCCGACGCGGAGACAATGGCATTCCAGGCCGGCCCGGAAACGCTCAAGCGAACCAATCTGGGCGATCTGACGGTGGGCAGTCCGGTCAACTTGGAACGGGCGCTGAAGGTAGCCGATCGGCTGGGCGGGCATTTCGTCAGCGGGCATATTGACGGCACCGGACAGCTTGTCGAACGCAGCGACATGGGCGACTGGTCCACGTTCTGGTTCTCCGTCTCGCCTGCCTTGGCTCGCCAGATGGCCCCCAAGGCGTCCATTGCCGTGGACGGCGTGAGCTTGACCATCGTCGACAGCGAGCCGAAACGGTTCAGCGTCGCCCTGATTCCCTACACGCTTGCCGTCACGACGCTCGGGTCGCTGAAGGTGGGCGACCGCGTGAACCTCGAAACCGACATCCTGGCCAAGTACGTCGAGCGGCTGATCGAAAGTCAGGAGTGGAAGTGAACGCACGCACGCGCCAAACGGCATCCTTTCTGCGTCGCCGCTTCGAGGAGGCAGGTGTCCGGCCGCGCACCCGCTACGGACAATGCTTCCTGATTGACCTGAACCTGCTGGACATCCTGGCCGACGCGGCGGAACTGACCCGCGACGACGTGGTGCTGGAAGTGGGCACGGGCACCGGCTCGCTCACCCAACTGATGGCGAGCCGCGCGGCGGCCGTCGTCACGGTCGAAATCGATCAGCAGTTGTTCCAGCTTGCCAGCGAGGAGCTGTACACGCTGGAGAACGTCACCATGCTCCAGATGGACGCGCTGAAGAGCAAGAACCGGCTCAATCCGGCGGTACTCGACGTCGTGTTCGGCGAACTCGACGCGGCCCCCGACCGCCGATTCCAACTAGTGGCCAACCTGCCGTTCAACGTGGCCACGCCCATCATCGGTAACTTGCTGGCCCTGGACCGTGCCCCGCAAGCGATGACCGTAACCATTCAGAAGGAACTGGCGGACCGATTGACCGCGCGACCAGGCACGAAGGATTATGGAGCGCTTAGCATCTGGGTGCAAAGTCAATGCACGGCCGAGGTGGTCCGCATCCTGCCGCCCACGGCCTTCTGGCCGCGGCCGAAGGTCGAGTCGGCCATTGTACGGATCGTGCTCGATCCACCGCGCCGCGAGTCGATTCCCGATCGGGCGTTCTTCCATGACTTCACCCGCGCCCTGTTCCGCCACCGCCGGAAGCTCTTGCGCAGCGAGCTGATTAGCTTTTTTAAGGGGCGACTCGACAAGTCGCAAGTGGACGCCATCCTGGAGTCGTTGGCCATTTCGCTCCAAGCCCGCGCGGAGCAACTCGAGGTGGCCACCGT
>CAZASB010000009.1:15844-34073 GCA_964487655.1 uncultured Planctomycetaceae bacterium | reverse complement strand
TTGGGAACAGTTGGGACAACTGTTCTACATTCGGCAGGTAAGCTCGAACCTGCCGGTCGCCTTAACTCGCGTCAACTGTCAACTAGTCTGACAGCGCTACGTTAGCTCAAGACCTCCGGGGGGTGAATCGCTGATAAGGCAAGTAACCCATGGAGGTAAATGGTGGCAACCGGTAAGTCCTTCAATTCCAGCCGTTAAGCCGGTATAATGACCGAGGGAGGGTTGCTGGATATGTTGGCCCTCATCTGGAGTATTCCGAGGATCACAAGACGCCCGCAGCCTATGAGCGATGTTTCCCGATCTCAACGCGAACTTTCGTCTGTCGAAGTCACGCTCGATGCGTTCGGCCCAGTGGTTACTTCCTCCATGGAGTCGTCCAGGCAATCGATTGAGCAGTCGTCCGAGCAGCGATCAGCGGCGCGGATTGCAGTGATCGAAGGTTCCGGACCGCAGCTTACCCAAGAGATCCAGCAACTATTGCGACGCCGGCTTCGGCTGGCAACCCTGGTCATGGCGGTTGGGTTTGCCGTGTTCCTGATGTTGCACATGGCCTTGTTCATGCCTAAGAGTCTGGTCGGGACGCTCTTTCTGCTCTTTCACGTGATTACGACAGTGACTCTGGCCGTCGTGGCGATGTTGCTGTGCAGGCGGTGCGAGGTTTCGCTCAGGCAGTTGTGGGGATATGAGCTGATCGCCTTCGGGTTGCCTACGGCCTTCTTTCTAACGCTTCAGTATCTCAGCGTTCAGCAGGGCGCACTGGCAGGGCGGCTCGTCTTCCCGGTCGGCGCATGGTTGGTGATGATCTATACCTACGCACTATTCATTCCAAATACGATCCGCCGGGCGTCGATCATCATCGCGCTGATCACCTTGGCGCCGATCTGTCTGCTACTGAGCCAGATGGCCTTCCAACCGGCGGTGGGCGAGGCCGTCTCGGGCGTCCACGTGATTGCCAGCATTCTACTGCTGATCCTGGCGGCCGTGGGCAGCGTGTTCGGGGTCGACACTATCGGGTCGTTACGCCGCGAGGCGTTCGAGGCGAAGAAGCTTGGCCAATACCGGTTAAAGAAGCTCATCGGGGCCGGCGGAATGGGCGAGGTATACCTGGCCGAGCACAACCTGCTAAAACGGCCTTGCGTGATCAAGCTCATCCAGGCCGAGAAGGCAGGCGATCCCCGCACGCTGGCGAGGTTCCAGCGCGAGGTGCGGTCGACGGCCAAGTTGAGTCACTGGAACACCATCGAGATATTCGACTACGGGCACACCCAAGAAGGTACGTTCTATTACGTCATGGAGTATCTGCCAGGCATGAGCCTAGCCGAGTTGGTCGAGCAGTTTGGTCCCCTGCCGGCGGAGCGGGCAATCCACTTTCTTGCGCAAACGTGCGATGCCCTGACCGAAGCGCACGCCATGGGCCTGATCCATCGCGACATCAAGCCGAGCAATATCTTCGCGGCGCAGCGCGGCGGCGCGTACGATGTGGCCAAGCTACTCGATTTCGGACTGGTCAAGCCGCTGGCGGACGACGAGTACTCCATCCAACTCACCGCGGAGGGGGCGATTACGGGCAGTCCCCTGTTCATGTCGCCGGAGCAGGCCATCGGCGATAGCAAGCCCGATGCCCGGAGCGATATGTACTCGCTGGGCGCGGTGGGCTACTTCCTGCTGACCGGCCGTTCGCCGTTCGAAGGCGATCGGCCGATCAAGATCATGATCGCGCACGCACACCACGACGTGGTTCCCCCTTCGCAGCATGTTGCCACCATCCCCCGCGACTTAGAGGAGGTGATCCTCCGCTGCCTGGAGAAGGCCCCGTCCCGTCGCTACCAAACGGCTGACGAACTGGCCGAAGCGCTCCGGCGGTGCGAGGCGTCCGGCCAATGGACCTTCGCCGATGCGGCCCGTTGGTGGAAGACGCTCCGCACCGAACGGGGGCCTTGCAAAATCGAGGCCGCGAGCTGACAATTCGCTCTATAAGTGTCGAATAATTGCCATACAATACCTCCTAATTTGAGTCTTGCCATGCCGAGCACCATGTTCGAAAAGATTTGGGCCGACCACGTTGTTCACGACGAGCCTGGAAAGCAAACGATTCTGTATATCGACCTGCAGCTAGTTCACGAGGTGACCAGCGCCCAGGCGTTCGAGGGGCTTCGTCTTGCCGGCCGCAAGGTACGCAGGCCGGAGAAGACCGTGGCCACGGTCGATCATAACGTGCCCACGACAGATCGTTCGCTACCGATTGTCGATGTGATTTCGGCCCAGCAGATCGATACGCTCCGGAAGAACTGCCAGGAGTTCGGCATCCGTTTCTACGATCTGAATGACCAACGGCAGGGGATTGTTCATGTGATTGGGCCGGAGTTGGGGTTCACGCAACCGGGGATGACGATTGTGTGCGGTGACAGCCACACCGCCACGCACGGCGCTTTCGGCGCGCTGGCGTTCGGCATTGGCACGAGCGAGGTCGAGCACGTCCTGGCCACGCAGACGCTGTTGCAGTACAAGCCCAAGACACTGGAACTACAAGTGAATGGGCGCCTTGCACCGGGAGTTACGGCCAAGGATATGATCCTGTATCTGATCGGCCGCATCGGCACCAGCGGCGGCCAGGGCTACTGTATCGAGTACACCGGCGAGGCCATGCGCGCCCTGTCGATGGAAGAACGGATGACCGTGTGTAACATGTCGATCGAGGCGGGCGCTCGGGCCGGCATGATCGCGCCGGACGAGATCACGTACGAGTACCTTCGCGGGCGTCCGTTCGTGCCGAAAGATTTCGACGCCGCGGTGGACCGATGGCGACGGTTGGCCACCGACGCCGGCGCCCAGCACGACCGCTCGGAGCAGTTCGACGCCGCCGAGATCGAACCGCAGGTCACGTGGGGAACCAACCCGGGCCAGGTGACCGGCATTGGCGGAAAGGTTCCCGACCCGGCCTCACTGGGCGACGCCACCGTCGAAAAGGCCACGGTGGCCGCGCTTCGGTACATGAATCTGAAACCCGGTACGGCCATCGTCGACATTCCGCTGGACCGCGTGTTCATCGGCTCGTGTACGAACGGGCGGATTGAAGACTTGCGGGCCGCCGCCACGGTAGCGCGCGGTTACCGCGTATCGGATCGTGTCAGCGCCATGGTCGTACCCGGCAGCGGACTGGTCAAGCAGCAGGCCGAGGCCGAGGGGCTCGACCGGGTTTTCATCGAGGCTGGTTTCGAGTGGCGCGAGCCGGGTTGCAGCATGTGCCTGGCCATGAATCCGGACAAGCTGGCACCGGGCGAGCGGTGCGCCGCGACGAGCAACCGGAACTTCGAGGGTCGGCAGGGCAAAGGCGGTCGAACGCATCTTGTTTCGCCCACCATGGCGGCGGCCGCCGCCATCGAAGGCCGATTCGTCGATATCCGAAACTGGCGATACCGCTGACTCGAATCACGTGACCGCCGAGAAACCGACGCAAGCTGCCCGACCGCAAGCTGCTGGGTAAGCTGTGCGCGGGCGTCTGGACGTGCATCCAGGCGGAATTCCGACGCCAACTCGGCCGCTACGGCGTCATCAGGCCGCTGTCGGCGGACGCCACATCCTCGTAGACGGCCGGCTGATCGATACCATCGCCGTTGAAGTCGCCGACGACCGGTTTGTGATGCGGGCCGCCTAGCTCAAACACCTTGTCGTGGGCATCGAGTCGGAGGTTTCCATTGGTGTCGAGGTACCAAGTGCCATTTCGGTACACGCCCAGGTTGTCAATGCCGTCGCCATTCCAATCGCCCACGACGGGCACGTCGCCGGATTGACCAAAGCTGACCTTGACGTCATGCTCGCTCCAACGGCCGTTGCCGTCGACGTCGAGATACCAGGTTCCGTTACGGAACACGCCGATGGTGGCAACACCGTCGCCGTTCCAATCGCCCACGACGGCCCGATCCACGTCGGTGCCGTAGCGGAAGACGTGGTCGATCACGTCGCTCCGCAAGCGGCCGCGTTCGGTGCGTTTCATGGTACGGTAGCCAACGGTGGCATCGGCCAACGCGGGCGGGATATTCTTGTAGCGGCCATCGGACAGGTTCTGTGCGTCGGGCTGTCCCGGCTTGGCGGCAATGGCCTTTGGATCGCCAATCCAGGCGGGACCGAAGATGCCAATATCGGCCTTACCGTCGCCATCCCAGTCGCCGGCGACGGCCTGATCTCCTTCGTCGCCCAACTTGGCCCACAGGTCGTCTTCGTCCCAAATGCCGTTGCCGTTAAGGTCGATGAACCAGATGCCATCGCGGAACACGGCCACTTGGACGCGGCCGTCGCCATTGAAGTCGGCCGCCAAAGGCGTTGCACCGGAGACGCCGAACGTGGCCAAGTCGGACGTCGTGCCGTCCGGATTCAACACCGTGAACTTGCCCTGGTCCACGCGGGAGCCGGTCCAGGTCACCGGGTCGAATAAGATGCCGTGACTGCTCTGGTTGAACTCGGATCCGCTATCCCAGTTGCGTGGCATTCCAGCGTTGATCACGCTCAGATGCCAGGTCCAACCGGCCGGTGCCCCGGACCCGCCAAACAGCAATCCTTCCAGAATCGGCTGGTAGATCGTGGGCCCGCCAACCATCGGCGGAGGCGCAGCGAACGGCGGCGGGTAGTTCGGCGTCAGCGGCGGCGACGGCGGATTCGGCGGCGGCGGAATGTACGGCGGCGTACGCATGAATACAACCTCGCTGAAGTTGTTGCTCACCGCCACCTCGCCGGCGCCCACCACCACCCGAGCGATCATGTCCGTGGTGACCTCTCCGGAGAACAAGCCAAGCTGCATCGGGTCGATCGGGCTGCCTGGATTATTGACCAACCCCCCACCGCTGCCCGGCGTGTCGATCCCGTCAATATATCCGTCCGGATGGTCCTGGTAGATCGTGTAGACCCCCGGATATAGGCCGGTGAACTCGTAGTACCCGTTCGCGTCAGTCACGGCCGTGATGGGGTTGCCTACGTTGTCGACCATCTGCTGGCCCACGACATTCGCCAGACGGAGCACGACGCCGGCAATCGGTTTGCTGTCGGCGCCGTACACACCGGTGCGGACATCTTCCACGTTGGGCTCCGCCTCCTTGTAGCCAAGCACGATGGTCGGGCCGTCCTGAAACACGTAGCCGGAAATGCTGGCCGGTACGATCTCGCAAAAATCGTAGTTGACGGCGACCATGCCGGACGAGAGTTCGGCGCCGACGACAATATCAACGCCGGACAGATTCCCGCCGGCGGTACCGACGAGCGTTCGCCCCTGGTAGTAGCCGTTAGGTTGGATTTCTTCGACTCCGTACGTTCCGGGCATCAGGTTGGCGAACAGGTACTCGCCGTTCGCGTCGGTCGCCGTTTGAGCGATGCGTGCGCCATCGGCGTCGAGTAGGTAGATGGTCACGCCGGCTAGTAGCGGCTCGCCCGAATCATGGACCCAGTCGAGGTCGTACTCGGCCCATACCCGGCCCGCGATACTGGCCGGTTCCAGTTCGCCGAAATTGTACTCGACCGCCTGGGCGCCGAATGGAATGATGATGTCGCGAATCAGGTCGCCCGGATTCACGGCCGTGCCGCCGTGACTGCCGGCGGCGTCAAGTCCGTCCAGATAGCCGGCCGGCTGCGTTTCCGCAACGCGATACTCGCCCGGATAAAGCGCGTCGAACTTATAGTAACCGTTGGCGTTGGTAACCGTAGTGCGCCCGGTGGGCGCTCCCGTGCCGTCCAGCAGCACGAGCGTCACGCCTGCAATGCCCATCTCACCGACGGCGCGAACGCCGTCATTGTTTGTGTCGACATACACCCACCCGGAAATACTGGCCGGCGCCACCTCGCCGAAGTTGTAATCGACGCCCGTCGTGCCGGACGCAATGGGAATGTTCACGATCGCATCCGGGGAACTGAGGGTTCCGCCAGCGGAACCTATCTGGTCGCATCCGTCCAGGTAGCCGTCCGGTTGAATCTCGTTGACGTGGTAGATGCCGGGCAGCAACCCCTCGAAGCGATACTCGCCCTGCTCGTCGGTGGTCGTTGTGGCGATGATGTTGCCCGAAGCGTCGCGCAGATGTACCGTCACGCCAGGGAGGAGCGGTTCGCCAACGTCATACATGCAGTTGTTGTCCTGGTGAACGTAGACGCGTCCACTGATGACGGCTGGCAGCAACTCGCCGAAGTCATAATTCTCGCCAGCCTGGCCAGACGCCAAGTGAATCTCGTTGATCAGATCGCCCGGATTATGGGCTACGCCGCCGGCGGTTCCGGCCGCGTCAAGCCCGTCGAGATATGCCGTTGGCTGCTGCTCTTCGACGTAGTACTCGCCCGGCATCAAGCCATCGACCGCCCAGGAGCCGTCGGCCGCCGTGGTGACCATGATGACGGCATCAGGGAATGAATCGGCAATGCGATGGACAGTGAGTGTGACACCGCCGATCCCGTTCTCGCCCGAGTCGAACACGCCATCGTTGTTGGCGTCGTGGTAGACGTGGCCGCCGAGGCTTGCCGGACGGACCTCGCCGAAGTCGTTGTCAATGCTGTCCTCGCCGCCAAGCAAGGTGATTCCGCTGAGCACGTCCACACTGGTCACCTCGCCGCGCACCACGCCGTCGACCGTGCCTGCCTGGGCCCCGACGCTCAGGTAACCGCTGGGCTGTGTTTCGACCACGCGGTAGGCGCCGGGCAGCAAGTCGTTGAAAGCGTAGTTGCCATCGACATCGGTAACCGAGGTCAGGCCCGTATTCGCGTAACTGCCGTCACTCAGCTTGTAGAGGGTCAACTGAACGCCTGCGATGCCGACTTCGCCGGAGTCCTGGGCGTTGTTCAGATTGCCATCTTCGTAAACCGTACCTGCAAGGCTGATGGGCAGCGGGGTCTGTTCGACGGAGAAGAAGACTCCGGCGGTGTGTACGGGATGGTCGGTATCCAGCGGCGGGCTGTAGCTGTCCGGCGGGAGATCGAGTCCCGATGCTTCCCAAGCGGCGCTGAAGCTATCGTAGAAGACGCCGTCGTCACCAGCAGTGTAGTAGTGCGGCGCCGCGAAAGTTGCCGACAGGATCGAGCCCTCAAACTCGCCTCCTTCGACAATTGCTGATTGCAGCGGCCCGCCCTCGTCAACGTCGATGCTGAACACCAGTCGGTCGCCTGCGTGAAACCCTTCGAGCCGGATGACCAGAAGCGTGCCGCCATCGTCCACCTCGAACGCGACGGAGGAAATGCCCTCGTTGGTAACCACCGCCGGCGGCGCGTATCCGTAAACACCGTGGCCGCCGGCCACGGTGTCGAAAAACGGCACCCCATACTCGAGCACTCCCTGCTGGGCCGGATCGGTGTTGATGGCCAGTTCGGTCAACTCCGTACCGGGCGCACCGCCGGAGAAGGTGATTTCGAACAGATCGCCCACCTCGTCCATGGCAGTCGAATTCTCGAAGTACACCATGCCGATCTGGATGGGCGAGAAGTCGGCGCTCAACATGCAGCGCGGCTCCATCTGCTCGAAGCGGCAGGTGCGCCGGCGCGAGGTCGAATCGTTTGAACGAGAACTAAGAACAGATCGCGTCAATTGCCGAGCCACGACAACCTCCCTACATGCTGCGATGAATGCGAATACCCTTCCAGGCTTGTCATTGCACGTCCCAGATTCGAGCCGTGCAGTCGAACCCGCCCGATACAAGCGTGCCGCCGTTTGGCTCGTAGGCCAGCGCGACTACGGACCCGGTGTGGCCCATCAATCGTGCGATGGAGCGGCTTGAGCCCAAGTCCCAAATTTCAATTTCATTCGTACTGCGTCCCACGGCCAACCGCCCTAGACCGCAGAAGCACAGAGACATGATACAGCCGGGCCGCGCGGCAAGCTCAGTTGTGAGCGAGCCGGTTTGGGGGTTCCACAGGCGAACCACTCCGTTGTCATCTCCGGAGGCTAGCAAGGCGCCGTCAGCCGAATACTCCAGCGCGCGAATCCGGCGCGAGCCGGCGACCAGATCGTGGAGTGGGCCGCCATCCGAGGCACGCCACAAGCGGACCGTGCCCTCGCGCCCCACCGCTGCAAGTTGGCTCCCGTCAGGCGAAAACGTCACGGCACGCAGGTCGCCGCCGGGCGCCACGAGTTCGCGTTCCACCCGCCCCGACTCGCTGTCATACACGCGCACAATGCCGCCGAATCCGGCGACGGCCAGTTGCCGACCGTCAGGCGAAAACTTCAATGCGCGGATGCCCTCCATGATTCCGGGAAGCACCACGGGCGTTCGCCCGTCCGGCACGTCCCACAGTCGAACCCGCTGGTCATCACCTGCCGTGGCCAGCAACGCGCCATCGGGCCGAAAGGCGGCCGTACGGACCCAATCAGCATGATTCCCGTATTGCTTGACGGGAACGAAGACGCCTTCGGCACTCACGCTCCACAGCCGCGCCTGATGATCGTCGCCCGCAGTCACCAAGTATCGCCCATCGGGGCTCAAGGTCACGGAGGAAACGACCGGCGGGTGGGAATCGCGGTCGGAGCCGGGTTGGTCCAACGAGATCGTCTGCCGAGGACGAACTGACGATATCTGCTGGGCGGAAGCCTCCGTGGCGAGTATGGCACCGGCGCAACATACCGCCAGCGTGAAGCGATGGATCGTCCTAAACATGCCTTCCCCCCTACCTTGAAAATCTGGATACAGACGCGAATGCGCCTTTTATGCGTCCTCCGGTTTTCACTTCATCGGCAAGCAATGCCCCTCGGCGTGTAGGAACTTTCCGCAACATGCCGGTAAAAACGATTTTTCGGCCAGCGAGAACAGCCGGCTCTCCCGTTTCCAGGTGTAGGCAGCCTTTATTCTTGAGGATGATCCACGGCGAGTGTCTACATACATTGCCACGGCATGCGCCTAGAAACGAAAGAACCCAACTATCTACGTCAAGCAGCGTGTGCCCGTGGCCGCTCTTCTCGCCAGAAATTCAAATTGGAGAATTGGCGATGACTTTGCCGATAAAGCGATTGTTTCCGACCAACCATACTCCGCGTTCAGTATGTGACGGCGGGGTTTAGGAAAAATGAGGCGAAAAACTCCTCGGGCGGTTCAAGAAGGCAATGCTCCGATACACGCTCCCCATAACGCTGTTGCTGATGGGCGGATGTCAATTCCTGCCCGAAATCTCTCATCAGCCGACCGTCTATAATCCCTTCCCCCAGCTTTCCAAAGTTGCCGTCGTTCCCTTTTTTAATATGACCGACGAACCAACGCTCAACGGCGAGCAGGTGGCTTGGGCCTACTTTACGGAACTCCAGTCGGTACCTGGCTTCGAGGTAGTACCGGTGGCCACGGTGCAAGAAGTGATCGAGCGGAATCGGCTGCGACTGGCCAGTACCGATGAGGTTCGCAAGCTGGCGCAGTTGCTGGAAGTAGACGCAGTGGTTGTCGGCGCGATTACCGACTATACCCCGTACTACCCGCCACGGCTCGGGCTCCAGGTGCGATGGTACACGGCCAATCCTTGTTTTCATTCAATACCGCCGGGCTACGGATTACCTTGGGGCACGCCGGGCGAGCAGCACATTCCGGCGCCATTGGTATTTGAGGCCGAAATGGCGTTGGCCAAGGCGCAGATGCAAACGCAAACCCCGCATTACGAGTCGGAACCGAACGCTTTGAACTCCGGCGCGCAACCAATATCTCGTGGCCCGAAGGATGGCGCGATGCCATCACCCCAATCGCCAGGTTCAAAGGGCGGCCTGCAACACCTGAACCACGAACAATTGGCGGCCGATGGCCCGGCGCCGCAGGCGTCGGAAGACGGAACGGCCTACGGTTTGCCGCCCGATTGGCCGGATCCGCGCGGATTTGTACCGCCACCGCCTCGCGTGCGGCCCGCACCATGCCACTCGTCCAGCGGCGAGCCGGTGCTCCAGCACACGGCGGTGTATGTAGGAAACGATCCCGACGTTACCGAGGCATTGGCTGGCTACTTCTACTTCCGTAACGATCGCCGTTTTGGGGGGTGGCAAGGATACCTGCAACGCAGCGACGACTATATCCGGTTTTGCTGCCATATGCATATTTCCGAGATGCTTACCGCGCGAGGCGGGGCCGGAGAAACGCGAGTGGTGTGGCGCTGGCCAACGGGCCGATAAGAGCAAAGGGGGGGCCTCTGACCGCGATGGCGCCGACCGAGTTGCCTTCGCGCCGATTCGCTTTTGTGAGCGAAGGAGCCAACCTGCCTTCGCGACCGATCAGGGCCTTTGTTTACGACAAGGCGACGCGAGGGACGTACCCATGAATGGTGACACCGTGAGGAGGAAGCCGGCCGTGAGCCAGGACATCAACGTGCTCGCATTGGTCAAGGGGTCCGAGCGTTATGTGTTCTTGTACGACGACAAGAGCCGCGCGGAAACGCTTCGTGTTCTGGGGCGCTACGCCTCGAACCCCGAACTGAGCTTCACTTGGTACGACGCCGCCGTGCTCAGCCAGAAGATCCGGCAGGAGAGCCGCGAGTACGCCCATTCCTCGCGGTTCGATATTCCTCTGCACACCGACTCCGACGATGCATGATGCAAACGGCCGTCGATCGGTTCTTGCAGTACCTGCGAGTTGAGCGTAATGCGTCCGCGCTGACCGTCAAGAGCTATCGCGAGGATCTGACGGCCCTTCGCGATTACCTTGGCGAGGCGGCAGGTGGTACGCCCCCGTCGCCGGACGCGATCAGCGTGCTGGACCTGCGTGGCTACGTAGCCGCGTTGAGCGAAGCCGGCTATGCGTCGTCAACGGTTGCGCGGCGACTGGCCTCGCTTCGCAGCTTCTTCCGGTTTGGTCAGCGCGAGGGTTGGGTTGCAACGAATCCGGCGAAGCCGTTGCGTAATCCGCGGAAGGCGCGCAACCTACCGCACTTCCTCTCGGCCGAGGAGATTGGCCGTTTGCTGGCCACGCCGCCTGCTCGGGGCCGCGAGGGGTTGCGAGATCGGGCGATTCTCGAAACGATGTACTCCGCCGGGTTACGCGTGAGCGAATTGGTCGGCCTTGACGATGGCGATTTAGACTTCGACTCCGGCGTACTGCGGGTACGGGGCAAGGGGCGCCGCGAACGCCTGGCGCCGATCGGCTCCTACGCCACTGACGCGATCAAGCAATGGTTGAGCGTTCGTCGGCTCCATATTCACGAACCCGTCGGCCCGAACTCGCCGCTGTTTGTCAATAAGTTCGGCCACCGCCTGACGACGCGCAGCGTGGCGCGCATGTTGGAGAAGTATCTCAGGCAGTCGGGACTCGATACGCGCACGACGCCCCACTCGCTGCGCCACAGTTTCGCCACCCACCTACTCGACCGCGGCGCGGACATCCGCAGCGTGCAGGAGCTTCTCGGTCACAAGAGCCTCATCACAACGCAAATCTACACGCACATCAGCACCGCCTCGCTGCGCAAGGCATACGAGCAGGCGCACCCACGCGCCAACTGAGGTCCGTCGTCTTGTCCCCATGCGAGACACGGGGACGAAGGGGGTCACGTTGTTTCAGCCAAGTTGGGGATCGGCGTGGAATCAGAAAAGGTGTGAAGCTCCAGAGCGGGAGCTGGCTGGAAGCTTGGATTGGCGCGGAGTTCGGCCGCGATTCGCTGGGTTTCGTCAAGCAATTCGACGGCCTCATCAAGCAATTCTCGCATCTCGGCATCCGGCATGCCCGATACCTTCGAAGCGACGATCGGGCAGCATTCCTCGAGCCGGGCCAGCCGTCGGCCAAGGGCGCCGGTCAGTAGTCGCCGGATCCCGTCGATTCGCTCGACCACTTCGCGGCGTTGTTCGTTCCACCGGCGCCCCTCTTCGGTCAGCCATCGGTTTTCAAGGGAAAGGTTTCGATACTCGATGGCGTTGTGGATGGCAATCGCCAGATCGACTTCCCGGCAGGGCTTGGTGAAATACTGGAACACGCGTCCTTGGTTGACGGCTTCGATGACGCCTTCCACAGTGGCGTGCCCGGTGAGCACGATGCGCATGATGTCGGGGGCGTGCTTGGCCATCCAGGCTAGCAGCTCATTGCCCGATAGTCCGGGCATCCTGTAGTCGGTCACGAGGACCTCGACGGGCCTGGCCTTGATGACGGCAATCGCCTCTTCTCCGGAGCGCGCGGTGTAGAACTGGAACGGTTGTCTGTGGAGCGCTCGCATCAATCCGTGAAGCAGATGTTCATCGTCGTCAACCAGCAGGACAATAGGTTTCATGGTAGATCTCCTTGTATGGATCGCTTTGCAGCGATCAGTTCACAGGTTGCGTTGTCCAACCGAACGCGATGTCTGCCTGGTCGGGCACGCACGGGACCGTGGTGTCCGCGCGTGCCGGGCGGGAGTCGGATCGGTCAGCCACCGACTCTAGGGGCAGATAAATGGTAAAGGCGGTTCCCTCCCCTTCCTTGCTCCGACACTCGATCTTGCCGCCATGCCGTTCCACGACAATCGATTGCGCCAGGGTGAGCCCCTGCCCGGTTCCCTTCCCCACGGGCTTGGTTGTGAAGAACAAGTCGTAGATTTTCGGGAGCAGGCGTTCCGGGATTCCCACGCCAGTGTCCTCGATACTGAGCGCCACGGCGTCTCCGTTGCGCCAGGTGCGAACGGTAATGACGCCCTTTTCGCCAGTCTCGCCCACCTTTTCGTAGATGGCGTGCGCGGCGTTGATGACCATATTGAGAATTACCTGATTGAGTTCCGCTTGCACGCAAGACACCGTCGGCAGCGCCCGGTCGAAGTCGGTCACCATATCGGCCACGTACTTCCATTCGTTACGACACACGATCAGAGTGCTTTCGATGGCATGATTGAGATCAATGGACGCCTTGCCTTTACCGCCGGGATGCGAAAACTCCTTCATGGCGCGCACGATCTTCGCCACGCGATCGACTCCTTCAAGCGATTGCTCGATGGCGAGAGGGATTTCCATGGCGAGATAGGGGAGGTCGGCGCCGCGGGCGGTCGTGTGCAGTTGCTCGAGAAAGCCGGCCGACGGAAGGCCATCGGATGCAACGAGTTTCTCCAGGAGGGCAAGCAACGGGTGGATGTCCTCGAAGGCATCGCCGAGAAACCGGGTATTGTCGCCGATGTACTGGGTGGGAGTGTTGATCTCGTGGGCAATTCCCGAAGCTAACTGTCCAATGGCCTCTAGCCGTTGGGCTTGGGACAGCTCCGCTTGGAGTTGCTTCTGGCGGGTAATATCGCGCACCGTGGCCTGAACGAAGACCTGTTCTCCGAGCCGGAATCGGGCTAGTAGGACAGTCGCGGGGAACTCCATGCCGTCGAGTCGTTTGTGCCGCCATTCGAAGAAGGCGACGCCGTCACGAACGGCCTGCGCGATCATCTCTTGCGCCGTCAACCGCGATGGACGGCCGTCCGGTTGCAGATCCGGCGACATGTCGGCGAGTTCGAGCGAGGTGAACTGCTGCAAGTCGCGGACGCCGAACAGCTTCAGGGCGGCCGGGTTCCCCGTGGTGAACACCTGCCCGCCCAAATCGAATACCATGATGGCGTCCCGAGAGGCTTCGAACAGCGCCCGATGCCGCTCTTCGCTGACCTGGAGACGCTGTTTGGCCTCTTTGCGAGTGAGTAGTTCACCGAGTCGATTCGCCACCTCGTCGACCAGTGCCTGCTCCTCGGAAAGAAACGAGGCGTCCGCGGCATGGGTTGCCGACGGCGAGTAGTACACCTCGAGCGCGCCGGCAAGTTGGCCATCCAGTAGCAGGGGAGACGCGAGCTTCCACTCATGTTCTTGATCAACTGGCGGGGTGTCCACGCTTTCATGCAAGACAATGCGAGCGGAGACATGCTCCGGGTACTGGAAGCCGCTGGGGATCAGATTGATGACGTCGGCCAGCAAGTCGGCCAGCGGCCTATCAGCACCTTCCATCAAACTCGACATGGCTTGCACGCAGTTCAACTCTTTGATGCGTTCATTGAGGCTGACGGTCTTCTCTCGCAACGCGAGTTCCGCCTGGCTCCGACCGGCGAGGAAACGGACCGCTTGCCGGACTTCCACCGGGTGGAGCGGCTTCCGCAGCAACAGTAGGCGAGTGTCCTTGGTCAGTCCGGCCAACTCGGCGGACCGGAGGGCCTGCTCAGAGGCGCTGAAAGACACGACCAGCAGCGACGGGTCGATGGCCCACAGGAGCCGCGTGGTCTGGATTCCGTCCATTTCGGGCATCATCAGGTCGACAAACGCCACGGAATAGGGGCAACCTATTCGGACGGCGGCGTCGAACGCTCGCACGCCCTCGGCCCCAGACGCGGCGGTATCCACCAAAATGCTCCAGAGTGGCTCCATGGAGGCGGAGTCGCCCAGTGCCTGAGCGTCATCGGCTTCGCGCGCCGCGACACTCGCCGCGTGGGTTCGCTTCAGTACGGTCCGGATTTGCCGGCAGATGGCCGGGTCGTCGTCAATGACGAGAACGCGAATATCACTGCAATCGCTCATGACCGGCTCTGGGCTGTTTCGAAGACCTGTTCTTGGGGCACAACGTCCCCCGAGTCTGACGACGTCATGCGGACGAATACCTTGATCGGGGAACTAAGTCCCACGTTGGCCACGTAATTACGCAGCCTCGCACGCATGGAAGCGGTCATCTCCTGCCCTTTGGCGCACAGCAGCGTACCCTGTATGGTCCGAACATCGTCGGCCAGATACATGCCGTCGGCCAGTTGCGCGACCTTCACTTGGCGGATCACACACGCATGTTCGACGTGCAGCACGTTGGTCAGCGCCGCGACGACTGTCGGGTCGTAGAGTCCCTGACGGTGTTGGATTTCGGCCAGCGCCATCCCGTCGGAGCATCCGCCGTGGACCAGAGTATCGAAGTCGAGCGCGACCTTGAGCACGCGGCTTCCCAGGGGAATGCGATCTCTCTGCATCGGATCCTCGGGGAAGACGCCACAGTATGGTTGGTCTTGGAGACCGATGATTTCGGCCACCGGCTCCAAGCGCGGAATATTCCCGAGCATTTCGCGGCCCAGGACCGGATGCGCGGCATATTGCTCCGCTTCAACGCGAGAAAGGGGCTGATCGCGAAATACCTTCTCAAGCGTCTCTTCCGGAACCGCGACGCAGCCCACTTGCGAAAGCATCGCCGCGATGCGCATCCGCCATCCGTCTTCCGCCGCGATCTCCGCGGCGATGTCGGTCACCAAACGCGCCACTCGCGTAGCGCGGCCGAACGCCGCGGGGTTGACCGCGGCCAAGACGTCACTGAGCACCTTGATGCAGCCGCCGAGCGTCTTCGACATCAGGTCGCGTTCCGCGCGGATGAGCCGATACTGCTCGATCCCTGCCTCGAGGAACGTGGCGAAGTCGTCGGGTGGGCAGGGCTTGGTCATGAATCGAAATACGTGGCCACGGTTGACCGCCTCCAGGGCCGTCTGCTGATCCGCGTTTCCCGTGAGCATCATTCGGACTGTATCGGGGGCCAGTTGCCGGACCTCTTCAAGGACCTCGACGCCGCTCATGCCAGGCATTCGCATGTCGGCCACGACTACGGCGTAAGGCCCCTGGCTGCGCACCGCCTCAATCGCCTCTTCGCCTCCAAGAGCCGGCTCGATGTGGAACCGTTTTCGCAGCGATCGCTGATAGGCATGGAGTATATTCGGATCGTCATCGACGCAAAGAATACGTTCGTTCATGCGACTGCTCCTTCGAGTTGAGCCTCGCGACACAACTCGGTCCATGCGTCAACATGGTCGACCATGCCGATCCGCTTGAGATACGAGTGGTCCAGGGCGCATCGCCGGCCGTACGTTCCGTCCGCCGCGTTGCGCGTCAACACATCGGCGGCGTGGACGGCCGTCAGGGCCGAGAAGGCGTTATTGTTCGATTCGCTTGGCGAGTGGTGAAACGCCGTGATCTCGACCAGCGAATCGGGAAGCCCCCAGAGCGCTAGCAGGTAGGCGCCGACGGCGGCATGGTCCGCGCCAAACACGTCTCGTTCCTGTTGGATCAGGTCTGGGGTATGACGGGTGGCCGTGGCCCACGAGTCCGCAAGGAAATCCGGTATCTGCTGGAGGAAGACGAGCAGACCGATATCGTGCAGTAGGCCGCCCTAGCGGGCGTTCGCGATGACGTGGTCGTCGTCCGATTCCACCTCGGCAATGCGAGTTGCCACCGCAGCCACCATGCGGCTGTGTTCAACGATTTCGACGGCGTGGCCCAAAAGCGGTTCGACCAGCGACATCGCGGAAAATGCATTGCTCAATTCCACCAATTCGCGAAGCCGCTCCTGCCCCAAGAGCCGGGCGGCAAGACTAGGATCCACGGTCGACTGTGGGCTACCGAAGAAACCCGAGTTGACCAGTTGGAGCACGCGTACGGCCATTCCCGGTTCCGCGGCAATGATTTGCGTAATCCGTTCATCGCGCTGCGTTGACGCAGCGACTTCGTTCTCCAGAGCCACAAGACTGTCGGGCAAACTGGGGACTGACTCGACCCGCGAAACCAGTTCCTTCGGGTCAGAGGCCGTCATTCGATCGCGCAGCCGGCAGGCTCGGGTTAGCGATTCCTTGAGCATTTCCGAATCGCACGGCTTCGTGAGGAACTGGTGGGCGAGGCCGACCGTCTTGAGTACTTCCAGTCGTTCGCACTGACCGGATAGGACAATCCGCACCGTACCAGGAAACCGTTCCCGCACACGGCGAAGCAATTCGGAGCCCTCCATTCCGGGCATTCGCATATCGGTAACAACCATGTCGAACGGCTGCCGAGCAAGTTGCTCGAGTGCCTGGGGGCCGCCCTCGACGAACTCCATGAGCCACTCGTGCCGGAGCCCGCGCAGCATCCGTCGCAGTCCGCCTAGAACCTTCGCTTCGTCATCCACAAACAGAATGCGCTTCATGGTGCGCCTCCCTCGGCTGGATGGGTAGCCTGACGATGAACTCGGTGCCGCGACCGACTTCGGTTTCCAGACAGATGGTTCCTCCATGCCGCTCGGTAATGATCGAATGCGTGATCGCCAGTCCCTGGCCCGTACCGCGCCCCACCTCCTTGGTGGTGAAAAATGGATCGAAAATGCGGTTGCGTATGGCCGATGGCATGCCAATTCCCGTATCGATGACGCGCACCTCGACGAAATCGCCGTCGGTTCGCGTACGCACGGTAATCGTGCCTTTCTCGACTATCTTCGGTCCCAGCCGTTCGCCGATGGCGTGGGCGGCGTTCACCACCAGGTTGAGTATGACCTGATTGAAGTCACTGGGGAGGCACATGACTTGGGGCAGAGTCTCATCGAAGTCGGTCACCATGTCGGCTACGTATTTCCATTCGTTGCGCGAGACGGTCAGTGTGCTGTAAATGGCTTCGTTGAGGTCGATTGGCTGTTTCTGATCGCTACCCGGGTGCGAAAACACCTTCATCGAGCGGACGATCTTTGTTACCTGCGCCACGCCGGCAAGCGACTCACGAACGGCCGAGGGAATTTCACGGACGATGAACTCCAGGTCGGCGTCCGTCGCCGCTTGCTGCACTTCGTCAATCAACGATTCGTTAATCTTGCCAGCCTTCGCCGCCTCCAGTAGCCGCGCGTATTGCTCCAATACTTTGGCGATGTCGGCGAATGCATCGCCCAGGAATCGGGCATTGTCGCCGATGTACTGGGTGGGCGTGTTGATCTCGTGGGCAATTCCGGCGGCAAGCTGGCCAATCGACTCGAGCTTCTGCGCTTGCCGAAGCTGCGCCTCGAGCATCCGCTGCTCGGAGATGTCGCGAAATGTGATGACAGCGCCGACCACGTTCCCGCTCTCCTCGATCGGCGTGGCCGTGTACTCCACGGGAAACGGCGTACCGTCGGCCCGCCAGAACACTTCCGTGTCGATTCGCGACGCCAACCGGCCTTTCAGCGCCTTGCACATCGGACACATGTCCGATGAGTTCGCGGCGCCGTCGGCGCGGCTGTGGTGAATCTTTTCGTGCAACGAGGTGCCGACGAGTTCCCCGGGCTTGTAGCCGAGCATGTTGGCGGCGGCCGGGTTGACGAACATGGCCCGACCCTCGTGGTCCAAGCCACAAATCCCTTCGCCCGCGGAGTTCAGAATCATCGCGTTCTGCACGTGCAAGCGTTTGAGTTCCTCTGCCGCTTGCTTCCTTTCGACGATGTCTTGCTGCAGTTGTCTTGCGTATTCCTGCTGAGTCTGAAGTCGTTCCTCGCGTTCCTCAATGGCCGTGGCAGTGGCCTCGGCGTGCGCAGCTCGCAGCGTGTCGTGTTCTGCTTGGAAGTGCTGGATGCGCGTTGTAAGCGTGGCCCGTTCGGCG
>CAZASB010000009.1:12334-15744 GCA_964487655.1 uncultured Planctomycetaceae bacterium | reverse complement strand
GCGCCGTTCGTATCGTCGCCAAACGCGCCAATCAGCTCACCGTCAACCTCGGCCAGGAGCAGCAGCCGAGAACGCCACGACTGCAGTCGAAGCAACAGCGATTCGGAGCCATCGATGCTCGAAAGCCCCGGCGCCGCGACGGCAAGCAAATCGGCCAGACTGAAGGCGAGTGTTTCCATGATTCCTCGATTACATGGCGAACAAGGAGGCGTTCCTTGCAAGTTCTTCTTTCAAATCGGTCGAGAGGACGGCAATGTCGTCGCGCGTGAGCGAAAGTCCCGTCAAAGCTGGCTGAGAAATGCGAACCAGCTTCATGCCAACCGAGGACGCACCCATGAGCGTACATAACAGGTTCGCTACCTCAACGCACCGGACGATGTCGATCGCGTCGCCACGGTAGCTTGCCGACATATGATGGTAGCGAATGGATGCCACGATGGATTCCGGAAAGTTCCATGCCTTTGCCACGCGTTCGCCCAATTGCGCATGGTCGAAACCAAGAGTCTTCGACTCGACCGCCGCAAGCGTCTGCTGCTCGTCCAGCGAGTCGATCACGTCGCAGAAGGCCGCGTGAGCATGCTGGTCCTCCAGTACGATGCCGATATCATGCAAGAGTCCCGCAAGAAAGGCATCCTCGAAATCCCGCAATTTCCGCCGCAACGCAATCAGCCTCGCGCATATTCCCACCGAAACCAGGTGCCGCCACAACTCTGGCCGCCGGTACGGACCGATCCGTTCGTCCTTCAAGAACAACTCGCTTACACTAGCCGTCATGGCCATGTTCCGGATCTGCTTGAGCCCGAGGTACGCGATGGCTTGCTGAAGATTCGTAATCTTCGTGCGCGTTGCATACGCCGATGAGTTGACGTACCGGAGCACCCTGGCACTCAGTGCCGCATCGCCCTCCATCACGTCTTTCAGATCGGCGGCGCCCGAGCCTGGATCGTTGGCCACTTCCATCACGTGAAATGTAACCTGCGGCAAGGTCGAGATCTCGTTGATCCGGCCGGCCACCTGCTGCAGCGTCAACTTGCCGCCACGTGCTTCAATCGTGGATGTCGAGTATGCCATCTGCTCTCTCCATCAAGGTCGAGCCTGAGTTTACCCTATCGAATCCAGGAAAAACGTCATTCAGAGGGGGCCGCACAGGCCAGGCCACCGCGCTCCCTCTGTTCATAGATATAGCTTACTCTGCAAATTGCGGATCCCAACGCAAGGGTATCACGGCCGAGACGACCGATGGAAGCGGTCGCACTCACGAGAACGCTTGGAACGCTTGTGCGTTTTGCAACGACTGAAAGCCGGAGCGTTCGACGCCCTACTACATCTTCTCGGCGAAGTGGCAGCGAACGACGTGGCCGGGCGCCAACTCGCGCAGAAGGGGCGACTCATCTTGGCAGCGGCGCTGGTCTACCGGGTCGAGCTTCGCGCGCAGTGGACAGCGAGGATGGAAGCGGCAGCCGGAAGGTGGGTTTACCGGACTAGGCACGTCGCCCGGCAGAACGACCCGCGCCCGACGCGCCTTTGGGTCCATCGTTGGAATGGAACTCAGCAGCGCATCGCTGTACGGGTGCAGCGGCTTGCGGTACAGAAGGGTGACCGGAGCCAGCTCCACAATCTGCCCCAAGTACATCACCGCCACGCGGTCGGATATGTACTCCACCACGGAAAGGTCGTGCGAGATAAACAAATATGTCAGCTTGAACTTCTCACGAAGCACGACCAGAAGGTTGATGATCTGCGACTGGATTGATACGTCTAGGGCCGAAATCGGCTCGTCCAGCACCATGAACCGCGGTCCGAGCGCCAGCGCGCGGGCAACGCAGATGCGCTGCCGCTGGCCGCCGGAGAACTCATGCGGATAGCGGTTCATGTAACTCGGGTCCAGCCCTACCTGTTCGAGCGTCTCCTCGACCTTTTCGAGTCGCTCTCGCCGAGTGCCCAACCGGTGGACAACGAGCCCTTCCTCGACGATGCCCTGGATGGTCATGCGAGGATTGAGCGAGCCGAACGGATCCTGGAACACGATCTGCATGTCGCGACGGAGCTTGCGAAGCACGTCGCCATGGGCCGAGGTCACGTCGTTGCCCGCGAACAGGACCGTGCCGCCGGTCGGGTCCAACAGGCGGAGGATGGTGCGGCCGGCGGTCGTCTTACCGCAGCCGCTTTCGCCCACCAACCCGAGCGTCTCCCCTTCGGGAATATCGAAACTCACGTCATCAACGGCCTTGACGTTCGCCGCCACGCGCGAAAGCAGGCCGCGGCGGATCGGGAAGAACTTCTCCAAGTGGTCGACAGCGAGCAGGGCGTTGGTCATGGTCACTCCGTCTTCTCCACAAAATGGCACCGCGCCTGGTGGCCCGGCCCGATTTCCAGCAGATCCGGTTCCTCGCTCACGCAACGCTGTTGTTCGCTGGCCGACAGCGTCTTGTACAGCGGGCAGCGGGGATGGAACTTGCAACCGGTCGGAAAGTGCAGCGGGCTGGGGACCATGCCCTCGATAGTCAACAGCCGTTCGGATCGCGTTTGACCCAACTTCGGCCGCGAGCGAAACAAGGCCATGGTGTAAGGATGCCGCGGCCGGCTGAAAAGATCGCCCACCGTCGCGTACTCGACCACCTTCGACGCGTACATAACGGACACCTGATCGGCCATCTCCGCAATGATACCCAGGTCGTGCGTGATGATGAGGATCGACATGCCGAACTCGGCCTGCAAGCCGCGGAGCAAATCGAGTATCTGCGCCTGGATGGTCACGTCAAGCGCGGTGGTCGGCTCGTCGGCGATGAGCAACCGCGGGTTGCAGCTTAGGGCCATGGCGATCATGGCCCGCTGTCGCATGCCGCCGGAAAACTGGTGGGGGTATTCCTTGGCCCGCTGCTCGGGCTCGGGAATGCGGACTTTATGGAGCATGTCGACGGCGCGCCGCTGGGCCTCGGCCCGACCTACCTTCTGGTGTAGTTCGACCGCCTCGCCAATTTGGCTGCCCACGGTAAACACTGGGTTGAGCGAGGTCATCGGCTCCTGGAAGATCATCGAGATATCCCGGCCGCGGACTTTCCGCATGGCGTCTTCGCTCAGGTCCGTCAATACAGTGGGCGTGCCATCGCCGTACATCGTCACGCTGCCGCCGGCGATGCGGCCAGGCGGACCGACCAGCCGGATGATCGACAGGGCAGTCACCGACTTCCCACACCCCGACTCGCCCACCAGCCCGAGCGTGCCGCCACGCGGAATGGCCAGCGACACGTCGTCGACGGCCTTCACCACCCCGTCGTCGGTGTAGAAGTAGGTTTTCAGCCGATCGATGGTAACGAGGTTATCGGACATATTGGTTTTCGACGGTTGGGTATTGTCGAACGACTCTCCGAGTCGTCAGGTTTCATTACGACTCGGAGAGTCGTGCGACT
>CAZASB010000009.1:0-12234 GCA_964487655.1 uncultured Planctomycetaceae bacterium | reverse complement strand
CATTACGACTCGGAGAGTCGTGCGACTGTTACATGCGTAGGCGCGGGTCCATGGCATCGCGGAGGCCGCTGCCAACGAGGTTGAATACGGTTACGGTGAAAAAGATGGCGATCGACGGGACCACGATCAGCCACCAGTAGTTGTAGTTTGAACTGCCCAGCCGCAGCAGGATTCCCCAGGTGGGCGTGGGCAGCCGCACGCCGAATCCGAGTACGCTCAGACCCGCCTCGGTTACGATCGCACTGGCCACGCCGAACGGAGCGGCCACCAGGGCCGGGGCCATTGCATTCGGCAGAATGTGACGGAACAGAACTCGAAGGTGAGATGCACCCAGCGCGCGGGCCGCCGCCACGTAGTCGTTTCCTCGCTGCTTGAGTACTTCACCGCGAATCAGTCGCGCAATACCCGGCCAGCCGGTCACCCCGATCACCACCATGATGATGTAAATGCTCGGCCCGATCATGGCCACCAGAATCAGGATCAGGAAGAAGGAAGGGAACAGAAGGATGACTTCGATCACGCGAGAGACAAGCATGTCGGTCTTCCCGCCAAAGTATCCGGCCAGCGCGCCCACCACGATGCCAATGGAAAGATAGATACCCACGGCCAGGAACCCGATGGTAAGCGAAATACGCGTGCCGTAGATCATTCGCGTCAGTACGTCGCGGCCAATGTCGTCGGTACCCAGCAGGTGGGGGAACCACTCACTGGCGCGGAGCCGCTGCTCCAGCGCCTTGCGGTACAAGGGCGGTTGATAGGACGAACCTCGCTCCTGATCGCGCGGGCCGTATGGAACGAACGTATACAGACCATGCGCGCCGTCTTTGCGGAATTCCTCCTCGACGAACGCGCGGTGGCCGTGCGGATTGCCCGGCGCCACGCCGGGAATGAAGAACAGCACATTCGTCGCAAGCACGAATAATGCCGCCATGCCGGCCACGCGCAGCGCGCGTACTCGGCCGGGTACTTCTCGCCGTCGCCACCGTGCGTTGAGAATGACCGACGCCACGACCCACGGAACGAGAGCCAGTAGGGCCATGTTGAACGCGAAGTCGACCATTTCGGACGGGTTGAACAGCGCGAGGAACCAGGGGAACAGCACCTCGTCGCCATCGAAGTACACCAGCGGCTGATCGGAGGCGATCACCGGTGCGAACAGAGCGATCAAGGCGACCGGCGCCAGGGCCCACAACGCCGCCACGGCGAAGCGGTTCTTCTTGAACTGCTTCCATACGATATCGAGATAGGCCTCGCCCGAATGCGACATTAGCTTTGCCCCCTTCCCTGGAAGCTGATGCGCGGGTCGGCCACGACGTAAAGCAAGTCAGTCAACAGGATGCTGACCATGACCACGATCGCGTTGATGTACACCAGGGCCATCAAGGTCGGGAAGTCACGTTGCAGGATCGAATCGAAACTCAGCCGTCCCATGCCCGGAATGCCGAAAATCACCTCGATGAGCACACTGCCGCCAAGCATCCCGGGCAGGAAGCCGGCGAACAGGGTAATGATGGGTATCAGCGCGTTGCGCAATCCGTGTTTCAGAATGACCGTCCGTTCCGCGAGACCCTTGGCCCGGGCGGTGCGGATGTAATCCTGCCCGATCACCTCTAACATGCTCGCCCGGCTGTACATGGCCATCGCCGCCAGGCTGAACAGCGATAGGCACACGACCGGCAGGAAGGCGTGCCATAGGTAGTCGAGCAGGTAGTGCGCCATACCGAACTCCTCGGAGCCGGGCGAATGCAGTCCAAGCGACGGAAACCAGTTGAAAAACACGCCGTAGCAGAAGAACAGCAGAAACATCATGCCGGCCACGAACGGCGGGATGGAATACAGTACGAACAGGGCCAGCGAGATGCCGCGGTCGATCGGGTTCGAACGATTCACCGCGCACAGAATGCCTAGCGGTACGGCAACGAGGTAAATGATGATCTGGGCGACGATCATCAGCGGCGCCGACACGATCACGGCGTCAAGGATTCGCGGGCCAACGGGTTCTCGGGTCCGCGTAGCCGACCGGCCAAACTGGAATGTTACCAGCCGCCACACCATGTTTGCATACTGCGTGTCGGTAAAAAGGTAGCCCAGCCGGCGGACGAGTCCAGGCTCGTAACGATCGTGGTACAAAGCATACTGGGCGAGCCAGTTCTCGGCCGCCTCGTTGACCATCTCAGGTGAGGCATCGGTAGGCGCGTCGAGTCGGAGCGGGTGGGAGATGTAGAGGTTCAACGCGGCGGCGGCCAGCGTCTTCTCGGTAAAGGTCGATTCGCCCAGCAATCGCTCGACGAAGAACCGCATATCGTCCCGGTCGAGCATTTCCAGCGTTGTGAGCACGTCGCGGCGCGACTCTTGCTCCACCATCTTCTGGAACTTGGCCGCCAGGTAGGCGCGCCGGTCGGGATCGAGCGCCGGGAAGGTCGATTCGGTCCGCTGCCACCAGAGCCGCCATGGCGCGACCACGTATGGCGTTTCAAAATCGTCGGCATTACGACTGAAGCTGTACTGGAATGGCTCGACTACCATGACCCGAATCGCCCGAATTGCGCCAAGACGATCCTCCAAACGCGCCTCGCTATCGCGGAGGATGGCAATGGCCGGCGGCACGCCGTGCAACCCTGCGTCCTCCAAGTACATCTGAACGCCAGTGGTCACCATGCCGGCCAGTCTGGCATGATTCGACAGATCGACCAGCAAGGTATCGAAATCGGCAATGTCCAGCGAACGAAGGAAGGCCAGTCGGCCGGCGTTCTCTGGTGCCTTGGGGGCTGCGGCCAGTCGTCCCAATTCCTCGCGGATCCGTGCCGACGACATGCCGCGAAAGGCCGCCGCCTCTTGGATCGGCGCCGAGTAGTCCCAAAAGTAGCAGAGGTTCACCAGTAGCGGCCGATCCAGCTTCAGGTCGCGCCTCATGATGAGATACGCCTCGCGCGTTTGGCTGGTTTCGCCAATGGTGCCCGTCGCGCTTAGCTGCGCCTTCAGCGGATCGCCCGGCGCAAGCTGCATGATGCAGAACGCCACCACGGTCACCCCGAACAACGTCGGGATCATGACCAAGAGACGGCGAATAACGTAAATCCACATGGAGCGTGTCGCGGCTTGAGGGTTGGAAGGACTGGGGAACGCCGTTTCGTGCGGGTGGCCCGAAAGTAGACTAAATAGGGTTATCTACTGAGTAATCGCGGGCGGTTGCTATGCCACTCGCGCGTGTCGATGCATGGACGAATCCGGTAAAACTTGACGTTCTCGATCCGCGTGTCGTAACCGGCCGTCGCCCTTTCCGAGAATAGAAACGTGTACGGCTGATCGTCGAAAATCAGCCGGTGAATCTGGTGGTACAACTTGTCTTGCTCTGCGTCGTCCATGGTCACGCGAAGCTGCTCGATCAGCTTGTCGACCTTCGAATTGCGGTATCCAACGTGATTCGAGCTAGACGGCACGTCCGCCAGACTGCCGTGCCAGAGTTGATAGGGGTCGGTCTTGCTCCACCCGGTTGCCCAGCCGAGCATGGCCGCGTCGAATTCCTTCGAGTTGAGCTTTTCAAGGAACAAGGCCCATTCGGCGGGCGTGATCTGAACGCGCACGCCGATCTTCCGGTATTCCTCCTGGACCATCTCGGCAATGGCACGGAAGCTGGGTGAATCGGAGTAAATCATCAGGTCGAACGAGGCCGGTATGTGCGAGCCGTTCACTTCCTTGTCGCGTACGCCATCGCCGTCGGTATCGCGCCAGCCGGCCTCTTCCAACAAACTCTTGGCCTTCTCCGGATCGAAGGGGATTGGCTCGATCGAAGGATCGGCGGCCGAACTGCCGGGTAGGAACGGCCCCGACACGGGAATCGCCAGCCCGTGGAACACCGTGTCGATGATCTGTTTCAGTGGCGTGGCATGGGCCAACGCCAAACGGAAATCTCGGTCGCGGAACACGGGCCGGTTCAGGTTGTAACCGATGTATCGATAGCCAGGA
The DNA here is from genome assembly GCA_964487655.1 of uncultured Planctomycetaceae bacterium. GTDB lineage: Bacteria > Planctomycetota > Planctomycetia > Pirellulales > Thermoguttaceae > PWXP01. The sequence continues at coordinate 8,268 of CAZASB010000009.1, read as the reverse complement.
TAATCGAAATCGACGAGCTTCACTTTGCCGGCCTTCACGTTCGCGTGCGTTTCGCTCTGGAGCCATTGGTCTTTCTCGGGAAAACCGACCCAGTCGAGTTCGGTCTGGAGGCCCATCTGTACCATGGTGTTCGGGTTCGGGATGCAGCGCAGACGCAACTGACTGAAATAGAACGGCTCGCCCCAGTACCCTGGAAACCGATCGAGTACGAGCCGATCCTTGCGAACCCACTCGCGGAACATCATCGGACCCGTGCCACACATCATGCCGTTTGCCCAATGGGTATTGAACCCGTCGGCGAACTCCTTCGACGTGAAATCGAACGAGATCGGCTCGCCGTGTTCGTCAACCGAGTAGACGTGGCGAGGAATCATGGTGACTCCGCCCAGAGTAAACTGCTTGGCCAGAAAATACGGCTCGGTCCACCGGACCTTCACGGTATAATCGTCGACCACGCTTACCTTGATTTTGTACCGGCCGGCCTCGTCTTTCGGCTCGGGGTTTTCGAAGTAGCTTCGGATGTGCGCCGCGTCGATATGCGGATTCAGAACGCAGTCGAAGCTGAACTTCACGTCGCGCGACGTAAACTCGCGATCGGAAAGCGGGGTGCCATTGGGGAGCTTGATCGGATGCCACTTCACGCCGCGGCGCAGGTGGATGGTGAACGTGAGCGTCTCCTCGTCGAACTCCCAGCTTTCGGCCAGACCGGGCAGTAGATTGTCCGGATCAGAATAGTCAGCCTGAGCAAGACCCTCGCAAACCTGACGCTGGAAGGCCGCGCTAACCGTATCGCTCGCGGTGATAGCGTTCAGCGTGTTCGGGTCGTTTCCGTAAGCCAATAGTAACGCATCGCGCTTGGCCGGCAGAACGCCGCTCATGGTCTGACGCTCGGGTACCGTCGGATCACCTGCGGCAGACGCCGACGTAACACTCGGCGCCGGACCGGGATCAGACGGAACACAGCCCCCACAGAACGCGACCAGACTGGAAAGTCCCAACGAACCGACAAGTACCGGGAATCGCATTATAACCTATCCTTGTTGGAAAAAATTCGACGTGGAAGCCCGTCCGGGGAACCGCTCCGTGCCATCGGCCCCCGATCCAACCGGAAGCCTACCGTCTCTGGGGCAAAACACGGGCCACTCCCCCCGCGAGCCGCGAACGGTTACGCTACACACATCCCGTCGGCATGGTACAGAATAGGATGCGGGCCGTCAACAACAAATGGCAGCCCCCTGACAGGGGGAATGTTTAACACTCTTGGCGAGACAAATCTTCCGATGCTTCTCCCGGTGCTACTCCTCGCAATGCTTGGCCACGTGCTGCTGTGGGTTGCCATTGTCAACCGCGCCCACGGATTCAATCTGCCGCGTCGGGTTGGCAATGTGGCCTCCCTCTTCTGTTTGTTGCTGCTGCTAGGTATTCCCTTGCTCTTCGGCGCGTGGATTCATCACGTCGGCTGGACACCCTTCCTTGAAGGCTTCCGGATGTGGCCGATTCCGCGGTCCGGCCCACTGCTGGCCATGGTCTACGTGGGGGTATGCGATGCCGCATCCGTCATGGCTATTGCACGATGGGTGTGGCGAAATATGCTAACCCCGCCGTCCGAGGTAACGAGATTCCACCGCACGCGGACCCTGTCGTTGGCTGGGGTGGGCGAGGCCGTCACCTCCGAAGAACACGCCCACCACTTTCTGGTCCATCTGCCGGCAAACGAGATTCTCCAGTTGGACTTAAGCGAGCGGGCGATTGACGTGCCGCGTCTTCCTGCCGCCCTAGACGGCTTTTCCATTGTCCACCTATCCGATTTCCACTTCACTGGCCGCGTGGGCAAGGCTTATTTTCGAGAAGTCGTTCGGTTGGCCAATCAGGCCAAGCCTGACCTGATTGCGATCACCGGCGACCTGATTGACGACATGCGTTGTCTCCCGTGGATTCCCGACACGTTCGGCCAGCTTTCTGCCCGATACGGCGCGTACTTCATCCTGGGAAACCACGACACGTGGATCGACGGCCAGCGAGTTCGCGCGGCCATGGCGGCCAGCGGACTCATGGACCTTGGTGGTCGGTGGCTAGCCATTGAGGCACGCGGTGAGCAGATCGTTCTAGCAGGCAACGAGTTGCCCTGGATTCCTCCGGCAGCCGACATGCGTGACGCACCGCCTCGCACCCCAGGCGGTGGACCACTTCGCATTATCCTGTCGCACACCCCGGACCAACTCGCGTGGGCCCAGGCCCAAGATGCCGATCTCATGCTGGCCGGCCACACACATGGTGGGCAGATTCGGCTCCCGTTCTTCGGACCGCTGCTCACGCCGAGCCAGAAGGGAGTTCGGTACGCTTCGGGGATATTCTACGCGCCGCCGACCGTCATGCACGTGACGCGGGGCGTGTCGGGCGAATTTCCCGTCCGCCTGAACTGCCCCCCGGAGATGGCTCGCCTGGTCTTGCGATCCGCCACTCATGGTTCTAGGATCAAGCCAGACTCTTCATCAGGCACGGCCAGTTGAACGCTGCCCGTGCAGCCCTTGCCTTTTTAGGGTCGCGGCAACTAAAATCGTAACCGTTCACAGGGGGACTGTCCCAATTTTCACGGCACAAAGGGCGTTCTTTCCCAATGATCCACCGTTTCCGCCGCGAAAATGGGACTGTCCCCTTCGCATACAGCGGCGAAAACTGCCTGCGCCGCTCCGTGAACGGTTACCTAAAATCGATGGTGGTGTGCTAGCAATGGTTGCTGGCAGGCGCGGCGGGAATTGCTGATCCCGGAATAGGCCTGCCTCATCGCTCACGACAAGCGAAGATCGAGAGGACAAACCAATGTCTCGTGTCAGTAAACTGCTTTTGATTTTGTCGATTTCCTTGATTCTCCCGTCGCTGGCCAAGGCAGCCGACGAGGCGGCGTTCGACGAACAATTGGCCGCCAAGTACGGATTGAAGATTCCGCCGGTCGGCGGCCAGCTTAAGCCGGCGCCACAGTGGGTTCGAGAAGCGGACATTGTGGCAAGCTCCACGGCGGTCTGGAAGGGTTACGAATTCCTGCTGGAACCAACCCCGGTGATGCGGATTGTCGGATCGTAGCCTTGTCGTTCCTCGATCCCAAACGCCACGACATGAAAAACGATTCGTTCTGGGCCTTCGCCTCCGCTCGGTTGGTCGACTTTATCCTCTGGGTCAATCTGGCCCATACCGAGGTCGAGTTCCTGAATCGCGTTCGCCTTGGCAACGGCCTTGGGCCGTACCAGGAAACGGAGCAGGTCGCCCACCACTTTTATGAGAACGGTCTGATCGTGCTCAACGACAGCTCGGAAGATCGCGAGATAACGCTCCCCGTCACAGACGGCTTAGCTACCAAACAGCTTGTCGATCTGTACGACAAGGCGACCGTACTGCTCGAAAAAGGTACGGTGAAGGTGCGAGTTCCCAGCAAGATGGCCAGGATTTTCGTCAAGCCCGAGATGAACTGAACATGCCAAGCGGGCGGAGAACTCCCTGGACGCCCATAAGCTATAAAGTGAGGCGAACAATCTTGCAATGGATTCAACCGACGACGACGCAAAATGGAGCCGTCAGCCTGAATGATTCACCACGTTCCGAGGCTTGCCGGCTAGGAAGGCGAGGATGTTCTCCACGGCCACGTCGACTAGGCGACGACGCGCGGACTGGGTGGCCCAGGCGATGTGCGGCGTGATGTAGCAGTTTGGCGCGGTCATGAGCGGATGGTCAGCCAGGGGCGGCTCGTTCGAAAGCACGTCGAGCCCCGCGCCGGCAAGCCGACCGGCATGCAATGCCGCGGCCAGCGCCGCCTCGTCCACCAGCGGCCCGCGCGACGTGTTGATTAGCAGCGCTGTCGGCTTCATCAGACGCTCAGTTCAACCGCAGCCTCCGGACGGAGTACTCGGAAGGTGAACGACTCGGTCAAGAACAGCTCCACGTTATTGCGGTCGTGGTTGGCATAGCCGATGGCGAAGTCTTGTCCGACGGTCAATTCGAAATCGCCGCCGGCGGAGGACAGAAGGACGCCACCCTGGAGAACCTGGGTGGCGAGGATTTGCCCACCGAGCATGTCACCGATGATTCGTGCCGGTGGGAAGCCACCCTTGCCTGCCTGGATGAGCCCGACGTACGCATCGACGCCCAGCACTAGAGAGTAGGGACCTGGAACGCCAGCCAAGCGGAGTTCCTTCAGTCCTTGGGCGACGGCCTTGGGGTATAATTCCGGGTTGTCAGTCAGGTTGACCGGCTTATGGGCAGCTTCTTGCACGATGCCCTGGATGCCGCCGGGGCCGAAGCCCGAGTACACGACGGCGTCTTCAAAATGGGCGACTCGTTTGGCCGCGTCTTCCAGAGACGACAAATCGATATCGGTGCAGCCGCGGGAGGCGTTGTCCAGTTCTAGTTGTGGAATGACCACTGGGACGCGGACCTCTACCAGCGGGAGGACGGTGCGCACGCCCCATGGGACGTTCTCGTCCGTACTCCCTTTAGGGATGTCGATTCGACCTAAATTCACTGCGGCAAACTGCCAGCCATGCGGGCCGGAAAAGTCCACCAGGGTGCGCGCAGTGAGTTGAGCCTTCAGGATGGTCGCCGCAGTGTCATCGACTGCCTGCCAGGCAGCGTCGGTCAGGGGGGCCAGAGAACGTTTCAGTAAATCGGCCATGGTATGTTTCCTTTCGCTATTTCGTGAACTTTCCGATACCCATACCCGCACCGTCGGACGTGGCAGGCTTGGATTCGCCCGTGCCGCCGCCGGTGGCTTCTTCTTCCAAGGCATGAATGGGGCCGGAAGTAAACAGGTAGGTGCGCAACTCTTCGTCGAACTTCGGAATCCGGCGGCGAATCCATTCGAGGCCCATCGCGGTGTGTTCGATCTCCTCGTCGCGATTGTGCAATAAGATGGCCTTGAGGCCCTCGTCGGTACAAACTTCCGCCCGCTGGTGATACCAAGCCACGGCCTCCAACTCTTCGATGGTGGAGCTAAGGGCGCGGTGCATGTCGCGAGCTTCGGCCGATAATTCGGACGGCGGTTCATGATAGGCAAGTGCCATAATCGGGAAATCTCCGTTTTCGTGACCAATGTATGTCGCGGGCCGCCCGATGAGGACGTCCGTTGGCTTCGCCCGCCAATTCTATACGCGACCCTACCGGTTATTCAAGTCCCCCCGGTTTGGGACCAATGGATTCCGCTGCCGAAAGGGGAAGCCAGACCGTCGCGGAAATGTTCTTCGACGACCGGCGGCAACAAGATATGAAAGAGAACACGCACTGTCGGGACGGCAGCGGCACGAAGAAGTATCCTTGCTTGCTCGAACGCCTGCACGGCGGCGGCGAATCGGCCTTCGGCCAGCGAGACAATAAGGAAGTAAGGAACCTGCCGCATCTTGGCGGACAACTGTCGGATGTGTTCGCCATACATCCATCAGACCCCCCCTCCGATTTGAACTTAACTCGTTGCTGGCTTGTATCTTATGGCTACAGTTTCTACTACGAAGTCGCCACGCGCTCAACGCGAGAGCCAAGCCCGCTGACGAGTTCGGGGACGATCGTACCGACTAGGCGCGCCAGGTTGTCGGCGCTGTTGGGGGCGTCGGTTTCCGGGCTGATTACTTCCACCTCGTCGCCCACCTTGGCCGCCGGTATGTCGGTCAGGTCGATGATCGTCTGGTCCATGCTCACGCGTCCGCGAACCGGCGCGTACTGTCCAACCACTCGCATCACCGCCTGATTCGAGAGGTCTCGGCAGTATCCGTCGGCGTAGCCAATCGGTACGAGCCCCAGCCTTGCAGGCCGTTTGAACTTGTACGTCAGTCCATAGCCCACCTGCGTGCCAGCAGGCACTTCCTTGACCTGCGCCAGCCGAGTGACCACTCGCAGAACGGGCCGCAGCGGCAAGATATTGTGCATTTCGTCGGATGGCTGGTATCCGTACATGGCCGTGCCCACGCGGACCATGTCGAAGTGCGACTCGGGCAAATCGATCGTGGCGGCCGAGGCGGCCGTGTGGAGGATTAGGCCCTTCGCGTCGGCGCCGCACGCCTTGACGGCGACCCGAAAACGCGCCAACTGCCCGCGTGCGTACGTCTTGTCCGTGGCGTCAGCCGTGGCGTAGTGCGTGTAGATACCGTCCAGCACGATACCCGATTGATTACGAGCCTTCCGCACCAGGGCAGGCGCCAGATCGGGCAGTACGCCAGATCGGCCCATACCGGTGTCGATCTTGATGTGAACGCGGGCCGGCTTCCCGACTTCCTCGGCCACGCTTGAGATCTTGGCCAGATCCCCCGGCGTCGCGACGGTCAGGGTGATATCCCTCGTGATGAACTGCCGTAACCGTTCGCGGGCGAGGTCGCCATAAAAGCCGCTTGCCATCAATAGCAGCAGCGGCAGTTGGCAACCCGACTGCCGCACGGCGAACGCCTCTTGTGGGGTCGCCACGGCCAGCCAATCAGCCTCGGGAATAATCGCGTCCTTGCACGCCAGCCAGCCCAGGCTGAAGCAATTCGCCTTGACCACCGCACAGAACTTGGTCGCCGGCTTCAACTCGCGCCGAATCAGGGCGATATTGTGTTTCAGGGCCGACGCGGAAACCTGAGCGACGCAATAGTCGTTCAGTTCGGCGATGGCTGGCGAACCCGGCTGCGCCGCCCAACTCCTTCGCGTGATGCCGGCCACGGCCGACCCGGCCGAGAACGCCAAAAAAGTGCGGCGGGAAAGTACATTCTTCATGACGTTACTCCTCCCATGGCTAGGATACTTGTCCTCACGGGGCGACACGGTAGCTTCGTGTCGCGTCACCGGGCCACGCGACCGCTCGTGTCCCGCTCCGGACGCCCCATTCGATAAGCACTATCATCGTTGGGCGGAGTCCGCTTGTCAAACGGGCGTGCCCGGGAGAACTGCAAAGCAAAGTGAGCGTGCCACGCGGCGGCGCTTGCCAACCACGCGGCTGCCGTGTATGGTGGGCGATGATGCCTGCAACCTGAACATGGGGCTTCCTTAATGCCGAAGTTGATCCTTCTGCCCGGAGTGGGTGCCGATACGCGGCTGTTTGAGCCGCAGCGCGAGGCGTTTCCGGACCTGGTCGTACCTGACTGGCTGCCGCCGGAATCCGAGGAGTCGCTGCCGCATTACGGAACTCGAATGGCCGACGCCATTGCCCCGCTTTTTCGGGGCAATGGCCCGGTGGTGCTGGGCGGCGTGTCGTTTGGCGGCATGGTGGCGTATGAGGCGGCGCGGCATGTTCGGCCAGCGGTGGTTGTGCAAATTGCGAGCTGCCGGAGCCGCCATGCGTTACGCGCTCTGCTGCGCGCCGCGCGGCCGGTGGCTTCGGTCGCCCTCCCCGGCGTGCTGCGCACCGCGAAGATGTTGTCTCCCCCGGTCCTCGAACTGCTCACCCACCTGAAGACAAAGCAACGGGATTTCTTTGTCGCCATGTTCAAGGAAGCCGATTCCGCGTTCATGAAGTGGGCCTTGACGGCCATCCTCGCCTGGGAGCCGTCCCCACCGCCTGATACGCCCGTTCGCCAAATTCACGGCCAGCGCGACTTGCTCCTTCCGGTCGAGAACGTCGAGGCCGACGAAATCGTTCCCACCGGTGGCCACCTGATCAATATGACGCATTCGGTCGAGGTCAATGCGTTCATTCAAGAGGCATGCAATTCCGCGGTCATGCCGCGCGCGTCCTCGCCGGAATGAATCCTCGACGGACGCCCTCGCGCCAAGTCCTAAAGTTACTCGAAAATAAACCGGAGGTAAAACATGGTCAATATCTCTCGCCAGTTGCGATGGTCCTGGGTTGTGTTCGTCGTACTGATGGCGGCAAGTGGACGCGTGCTTGGCCAGGATGCCAACATCCAAAAGGATGATGTCGCCGTTTCCGGGCAAGAGAGTCCTCGAGTCGCCGAGGATCAACAGCGTCGGCAGAAGCAATTCGCTCGGATTCTAGCCAGTGTGGTCACTTTACCGTGGAGTGACGAGGGGCGAAGCCTGGAGACCGTGCTCGATCGGCTGGATGAGGCCGCCGCGTGCCGGTCTGACATCGTGTGCTTGCCCATGGAATGCGTAAAAACGGGCGGCGAGCCGATTCCCGGCCCTATCAGCATGGCCATCGCCGACAAGGCGCGCGAACACAAGATGTACGTTATCGGGAACGTGCGGGAAAAGGACGGCGAGAAGAGTTACGTCACCTCGTTCCTATGTGGCCGCGATGGTAAACTGATCGGCAAGTACCGCAAATCGCATAAACTGCCGGACGAAGACATGGAC
>CAZASB010000008.1:0-34213 GCA_964487655.1 uncultured Planctomycetaceae bacterium | reverse complement strand
TGCTGCCGTCGGAGGCGGCAGCAACGCCCTGGGAGAAAGGCTTCTGGTGGTCCGGCCTGGTGTAGCTTGCTGACCACGGCTCCGACCGGGCAAGCCGGCCGGTGGCCATTTTGCTTGGCGACATTCCGCCTGCATCCAAATCGGACGGTCTCTTCAAGCAGCTCTTGCCTTTTCGGCTGGAGCTGGCGCCACGAACTGGGATCGCTCGCACCTGAAAGCGGAAGAACCGGAGAACCAGCCGGGTATAAGGGGCATCGTATGTTTTCCGATCGCGTCCGACCAACGCTCGCGAACGCAGCGATCGCGAGTGTGATCGTTGCGCTGTTCGTCGGAAGCTGGTTGGCCAAGGCCGGCCTGCTTCAGCCGAGCGCCGTGTCTCGGCTTGCACCTGGCTTCGCCCCGTCGCGAATCGTCTCGATGACGCCCGGTATTACCGAAACGCTGTTTGCCCTGGGGCTGGGCGATCGGGTTGTCGGAGTAACGCGATTCTGCAACTTTCCCGCCGAGGTTGCCGAGTTGCCTCGCGTGGGCGGGCACTTCGATCCGAATCTCGAGGCGATTCTCCGGTTGCGCCCCGACTTGGTCGTCGCACTAGACGAGCAACGCGACCTGGCCGAGTCGCTCAATAAGCTGGCCCTGCGCACATTGACCGTGGGCGACGACAGCATTGAACAGATTCTAAACGCGATAACGACCCTCGGTACGCACTGCAACGCCACCGTGCAGGCGGGGAATCTGGTGAACGACCTCCGAAGCCGAATGCGCTCGATTCAGCAGCGCGCCGCCGGTCGGCCGAGACCGAGCGTGCTGGTGGTAATAGACCGCTCGCTCGACACTGGCACGATCGAGGATCTTTTTGTCGCCGGTCGCGACGACTACTTCGAGAGCCTGATCGCGATGGCCGGCGGACAGAACGCCTACCACGGGCCTGCCGTGCCGTATCCGGTCGTCTCGATCGAAGGGATCATCCGCATGGCCCCGGACGTGATCATCGACCTCGCGGCCGGCTGGGCAGGCGATCGGAGCGAGCAGGCACTGACCGACTGGCGACATTTTCCGCAAATCGCCGCCGTCCGCCACGAGCGCGTTTATGCCCTAACGGCCGACTACGCCACGATCCCCGGCCCACGCTTCATCCTGCTGCTCGAATCGCTGGCCGAGCGGATTCATGTGAAGTAGGCGTGTTTCCGCCCTTCCATTCCCAAGCTCCGCCCGCGACAGGTTGATTTCCCTCCCGTCCGAGTCACCTACTCGCAATTCACAGAAGAAATGAACAGGAGGCAACGGAGGTAACAGAGAATGTGCCGTTTTCTTTCCCTTCTTCTTTCTCTGTTTCCTCTGTTCCCTCCTGTTCCGATCTTTCCTTGTCTTTCCTTCTGCTACAGTTTTCCACTTCCTGTTCAGAGAAGACAAGAACGGCGCGGTTGCCCCAGCTACGTCACCAACCGTCGAATCACATCCACCACCCGCCGCCGGTCCGCTTCGGTTAGGTTCGATCCGCTTGGCAGGCACAACCCTCGCACAAAGAGGCTTTCGGCGACCTCACCACCTCGTACGCGACAACCGGCAAACACGGGCTGCATGTGCATCGGTTTCCACAGCGGGCGTGCCTCGATGTTCTCGGCCTCCAACGCCACTCGCACCTGCTCTGGCGTTGCGCCAAACGCTTCCGCGTCGATCAGAATGCACGTCAGCCATCGCGTCGCTCGCCCTCGCGGATGCTCCGGCATCATCGTCACGCCCGGCAGATCGGCCAACGCCTGCTCGTAGTAGGCGAAGTTCGCGCGTCGGCTCTCCACCCGCGCATCGAGCCATTCCAATTGCCCACGCCCAACCGCAGCCAGGAGATTGCTCAGTCGATAGTTGTATCCGACATGCGAGTGTTCGTAATGCGGTGCAGGATCCTTCGCCTGGCTGGCCAGGAACCGTGCTTTCAGGCACAACTCCGGATCGGCGGCAATGAACATCCCCCCGCCGCTCGTGGTGATGATTTTATTGCCATTGAAGGAGAAGCAGCCTATTTGTCCGAACGTGCCGGCCGGCCTACCTACGAACGTGGCCCCCAGCGCTTCGGCGGCATCTTCGATAAGCGGTACGTCATACTGTCGGCAGATGGGCTCGATCCGCTCATAATCGGCGCACTGCCCATAAAGGTCGACCGAAATCACCGCCTTCGGCATCCTGCCGCGTTGCCGGCACTCCTCGAGTTCCTCGGCCAGAAGATCCGGGTCCAGATTCCACGTCGCATAATCACTATCGACGAATACCGGCTTGGCCCGCTGGTATCGTACGGCGTTGGCCGTTGCCGCGAAGGTAAGCGTCGGCACAATCACCTCATCACCGGGCCCCACGCCCAGCATCACGAGCCCCAAATGAATTGCCGCCGTGCCACTCGCCAGCGCGGCCGCGTCCGGCACACCTAACTTCGCCGCGAACTCCCTCTCAAACGCCTCCACCTGCGGTCCCAACGGCGCAATCCAATTCGAATCGAACGCCTCCACCAGCAGCTCCCGTTCCCGGGGCGACATATGAGGTGGAGAAAGGTAGATGCGGGAATGGGGCATGGCAAGCTTTGAAATCCTATTGGGACGAAGGATTAGCACAGTCTTTCTCCGTGACAGACAGACTGGCAGCTACTTGTGTGAATGTCGCTGATGATCGGGCTGCGAGTTCTGCGCCCACGCCTGCGCTCCTTAGTGTCATGGAACGACTATCTTTGGTGGTAATGTCTTGTCGTGCTTGCGTTCTGAGGAGAGTAACTCAGTCACGCCAGCAAGCGAAGGGACTTCAAAACATTCCCTTGGGGTGGGAATTGCTTCGTGCAGCGAACCTGATCGGCGTACCCGTATGGAGGGCCTCCATCCCAATTGCGCGGGCGCTTGAAAGTCCTTTTGTGGATTGTCTGCCAGATAGACACACTCCGTGCCCGGACGCTCGCGTTGTACCGTCTCGAACGCGCGTGGATTCGGCTTCTGCCATCCAGATCCCCAATCGTCCGTAACTACAATGTGTTCAATATACTCCGTCAACCGTAAAGCCGCAATCTTAGCCCACTGTGACGCCGACATGCCATCGGTGATGAGGGCGGTTGTAACACGCATCTCTCGACAGTAGGAGAGTAGCATCTGTGCATCGAGCAGTAAGTCAATCGATGGTCGGTGTTGACGATACTCGGTCACCATGGCACTGATCAAGGCAGGGTCATTGATCCCGAACTGAGTGAGCACTTCATCGAAAATATGTCCTCGCGTTCCTGCCTGAAAGGAGTCCCATGCCAGAGCAGCAAACTCCTTGATTCCGCGTGACTGTTCTAACCATTGACCGACTGCGAGGAAGCCGCTTCGGACATAGTCGCGTTCCAAGTAAAGCGTATCGTCTAAATCGAAAACAACTAGCATCGCTGGGAAGTATCATTTGGTGGAACGAAGACCGCATCGTCATAGCGCAGCATACGGAGACCTTCCACCCATTGATCACTATAGGATGGAGGTTGCCCGGCAAGCTTCTGGAGAATCCATTTAGCAAATGTGCCACCTGCTTGATCACAGATTGGATATCCACCGCCAAATCGAGCGTTAATTTCAAATACGGTAATTTGCCCGTTCTGATCGCGAAAACCTTGGAAGCAAAGAGGGCCGTATAGGTCTGGAAAATCACGCACAATGCAATCTGCAACCTGGCTGAAGGCCGGCACTCGCATTGTTTCGGCGAAGCACACCTCGCCACCGCGTACAAACCGGCGAAGATGCGGCACACAACAGACGCATTTTCCTGAGTCGTAGAAGGCATTCACGGTGAACTCGGTGCCATGGCACAACTGCTGAACAATGAGCCCTGGCGCAGAGGCAAGCGTCTTTCGTAGAGCGTTGGGATCAGATACCGAACTCACCCCCTTGGAAGAAGAGCCATCGATGGGTTTCACAATTAGGGGATATGGAAGTGACTCTGCTTCGCTTAGTGCGGTGGCCGCGCTCCACGTAAGTGGTACTGGAACCCCTACTTCGGCGAGTTTCTTGGATGTGGCTAGTTTGTCCCGCACGAGGTGAACAAAGGGCATTGAAGGAACTAGCACAGCCGTGCCGTGTTTACGGAACAGGGGCTGCTGTTCGGCATACACTGGTAACTCGGTGTCGATAGTGGGAATGATCGCATCGACACCATGTTCGATGCATATGCGGAGAATTCGCGAGGGAAAACTGGCATGTGTGCATCTCGGCACCCGGATTGCGACATCCGCTAGTTGGCAGGCCGGACTCCACGATGGTTCCGCATCAACCGCAACCACTTGAAGCTCTTGTCTTAACTGTTCAGCTGCTCGGCGAAACGAGGCGATCAACGCAACTCGTCGCCCAGCGGATGACACCAATATACGCGTCATGAAAGAGAACTACCTCGGGAATGCTCGGACGCAGACACCTCGTTGGATTCCGGGATCTTCCTTGCGATTGCATAGTAACCGCCCGCTATTCGGTCATTGTGCCGGGAGTAGCAACTCCACCGGTCAAGCAGTTTCAGTGGGTACAGCAGAAGCGAGAAGAGGGCCTTTGCCGGCATATACAGCGAGACGATCGGCCCAGAGCATATGATTGCGAAGAATTCCACGCTGATCCGGTAGAACCCTGTTGCCGCCCCCACCGTGAAGCCTTCATCTTGGAGCACCAATTTCCCCACTCTGATCATCTCTCCGATTCCGTCCCGGGTGAAACGCCAGTAATCCTGTGGACACGGATGATACCCGATCATGAACGGTAGTTGAAGATAGAGTGTTCCTTCCGGTCTTAAAATTCGCCCCATTTCGGCAATGGCTGCAAACGGGTCCGAGACATGCTCAAGTGTCTCCTGGGATACGACCACATCCACGCTTGAATCGTCCAAAGGCAATTGCAGTGCGCTGGCAATGAGGTCTATGTACGGACCGGGTGCTATGTCGAGATTCAGCATCCTGGGATGTAACCGAGAACTGCCTGCACCGACATTCAAAGCTGTGCCGTCTGAAGAAATTGCATCCAGGACACCCCTGAGTGCCTTGCAGACGCTCCTACTCCTGTTGTGATCCGCATAGATACTGCTCACAAATGCCATGCGCAGGCGCTGGCAACGGTTCCTGAGATGGACTGTTATGCTCATGTTTGGTCGGTGGTAGTAGTACTGCGGCAGAAGGAAGCGAGACCAGATTAGCAACTTACAGGATAAGCATCCCCCCAAATACATTTGCAACAAGTGGGCCCGCCTGGGGGTGGGGGCAACGAACTTGTGAAGCCTCGTCTGTCGGCTTGCATCGGGGTGGGCCGCGATATCCTAGGCTCAGAATACGTTGCCGCAGGTTCTCGCAACCGCACTCTCTTCATACGGCGATCTTGGGATCGTCGCTTGCTGCCTCAAAGCAAGCGCGCGCTAGAATCATACTTGGTTGGGGGTGACAAGCTATAGACCCGGTATTTTCTACGCCTTTGCCTTGGAGGTTGTATGGGTGTTGCATTGTCCGCCTGCGAAGCCCTCAAACTCCGGCATTGTAGCCTGACCCTCGGCAGATATTCCGTGCTGCTGGAGCGCCTTCGATACTGTGCGCCACAGTATTGCTAGGTCCAGAAGCAGACTACAGTTATCAACGTACCAAATGTCCAGTTGGAATCTAGCTTCCCAACTAATCGCGTTGCGGCCATTCACTTGCGCCCAACCTGTAACCCCCGGTTTAACCTCGTGACGCCTTGCCTGCTCTCGCGTGTAACGATCCAGATACTGCATCAACAACGGGCGCGGCCCGACCAAACTCATATCACCGCGCAGCACGTTCCATAATTGCGGTAATTCATCCAGGCTCCACTTGCGCAGAAATCGCCCCAGCGGGGTTAACCGTTGATCGTCCGGTAAAAGCCGTTCATCGGCATCGCGTGCGTTGGTCATCGTGCGGAACTTCAGCATGCGAAACGGCTGTTCGTGAAGCCCTGGACGCAATTGCCGAAAAAGCATAGGCTTGCCCAAACGCCACCGCACCAGTGCCGCCACTACCAGCAGGGCAGGCAGTGCCAGTGTCAGCAAGGTGAGGCTAACAGCGATGTCGAACAGGCGTTTGGCGAAGATCTGGTACGTGTCGTTCATTGATGCAAGAAGAAATCTGATGCACGGCGGAGGAAGTTCACGATGATCATGTTTGTTGCGCCAAGCAGATGAACTCAAACGTCACAATTATGGGCGTTCTTGGATACCGATGCAAGGCATGTCTTCGTACGTGCCTACGTTAAACAGGTCGATCGAGCGCTTGCCGGGCAACTACAATGTCTGCCGTCGCGATTGGTGGACGGATTCCAGGAAGTCCACGAGTGTGTTCCCTAATCTGTCTCGATCGAACTCTCTTTCGGCAAGTTCCCGAGCGCGTCTGCCCATTTTTTGGCGTTGGTCTCGATTTTTGGCGAGCATGATCAGGGCGTCCGCAAATGCTGCCGGATCATCGGGCGGCACTACTACACCGCACGCGTTCGCATGAATCAAACCGGCAAGCCAGCCAGGGTAGTTGTTTACCACGGGCAAACCGCAAGCGATGTAATCGAAGAATTTGTTAGGAGATGTTCCGTAGTAGAATGCAGTTACATTGGCGAGAATCATCATCCCCACGTCTGCTGAACCGAGAATGCGGCTCAATATGTTCTTCGGCATTGGATCATAGAACCGGCAGTTTGTTAGTCCTTCTTGAGTAGCCCTTCTCATCAATTCGCGTTTCTTCTTTCCGTCGCCGATGAACGCCAATATGATATCATTACGTTCCCGCCGTTTCAGTTCAACCGCAGTGTCGAGGATAGCATCCAATCCGTTCGCAATTCCGTGTGCACCTGCAAATATGGCCACCATCTGGTTTTTCTCGACGCCGTCCAACTCCAAGTCCGGCCGGCATTCTGGCCGAAAGATTCCCAAGTCGCAACTGTTCGGAATCATTGCGATTTGCTTGTCTTTTGACGTTCTTCGGGCAATGCCTTCGCAGATTCCCGGTGATAATCCGATGCAAGCGTCTGCGAAGTGGTAGGCCAACCATTCCAGTGCGCTCATGCCGGTAAGGAGGAAGGGATTCCTCATGCCGAGTGCCTTGGGTAGTTCAGGCCATAGGTCGCGCACCTCAAAAACAAACGGCTTGTGACGCTTGAACAGCTTTGCAACGATTCCCGGAATACCTGCGGTTAGCGGGGTTGACGTAGCGAACAACAGGTCATACTTCTCCCGCAAAGCCAGGCGGATACTAGACCATGCGAAGCGACAAAAGGTCCAGGCCCGCTTGGGAAGACCATCATAGTTACTGTAGGGCAAGTCCAATTGGATCACATCAATCCCGTCGATTATTCCACGTCGCCAGCCCTTCCTGTGTGTCACAGGTAACCCGAGGTCTCCCGTCTTACCGCAAACCATCGTGACGGTGTGTCCGCGTGCAATGAGCCGCCGCGCCATCTCGTACGAACGCGTTCCTCCAGCAATGTTCGGTGTCACAAAATGCTGATGGAAGTACAATATTTTCATCGCAGAAGGTTATTCCTTCCTCGCAATCACCAAGAAATAGTTCCTATGCCGGGGGTACAAACCCGCAATTCTCGAATAAAGTCTGCCAGCCAAGCTACTGTCAAGCACTTGAAACAAGGCCGTCTCTGCTATTTGGAACCCTGCATCCTCTACGTAATGGCGCATCTCTTCCAGCACATACTCCCGAATATGATTACGCCCACCCTCCGACGGCTCACAGAACGTCAGCAAGGGATTTCTGCCAGTAAGCATTCGAATCCGATTCGATAGCCGAAGGAAGTTCACCGTCGTCAGAACACAATAGCCTCCCGGTTTCACCTTGTCATATATCTGTCTCAAGACACAAGTTGGGTACATGCAAAGATGTTCGATAACTTCGAGCAGCAAGACCATGTCAACAGAGCTATCATCCAGCGGTAGCGGTTCACTTTGGATATCGCACGATCGTAATGCAATGTCAAACGTTCGACATAGCTCAGCTTGTAACGCAGTGTGGTCAACGCCGATTACTTCTGCGTTCGCAAGCAGTTTGATCACGGGTGACATCGGCCCGACACCGATTTCGACGACTCGTGCTTCCGGGGTTATTAGATGCTCGATGCGGTTCCAGGTATATGCAATGCGTGAGCGGACCTTGCGATGATACAGTTCACTTGCATGGGAAGCCCGCAGCAACAGATTGTAAGCTTCATCAAATTGCATTGTGGATGTCTCTTTCTGCAACCGAACGCCGGTGTGGGTATTCATGCACGACACGCTGGTAGTGGCAAAGCGTCGCTTCTGCGACACGGTTCCATTGATAGCATTCTTCCACCAACGCCCGGGCCTGATGGCCACGCTCAGCGAGCGCATCACGGTGAGCCAAAATGGTCTTGAACGTTTGCGCGATCGCGTCTGGCGTGGGATCAGCTAACCAGCCTGCGTTGAATCTGGTTACATCAGCCCCCATGTTCGTGCCGGGTGTGACCAAACAAGGCAACCCTGCAGCCATGGCCTCCAACACAGCCATGGGATGACCTTCAAGACGGGATGTATGCACAAACAAATCACAGTCTTTCAACACTGCCGCTTTGTCGGCGCCAAAGACTGGCGCCTCCAGTCGGACTACATGTTGCAGACCGAATATGTTGATCATTGCTTGCAGTCGACGTTCGCTGCCATTGATATCGGGGCCATGTATCGTCACTCTGACTTTGAATTCTGTGAGCAAGTTGCGGATCAGCCCCAGTGCGTTAAGAAGCAAGTCCAATCCCTTGTGGTGGATGTCCTTGCGCCCAATGAAGAGGAAATGAAGGTGTGGACGGCTATTAGGACGTGCCACCAGTATTTCTGGTGGGGAATCAACACCGTTTCCTGCCACAAAATAGGTGTGTTTCCAGTGAGAGGACTCTTTAGCTTCATTAAGTGTTAAATAGTGAATCGCCGCCGCCCTACGAACGGTGCGTGAGAAGTACAAAAGATCCGCAAGTTGTTTTTTCCAAAACCGCCTACGATGGGCTGCCCGAGTCATTCCTCCACGCGGTGTAATGATGTATGGAATCGCATGCCGATCAGCCCAGCGGACAAGAAAGAAATGACGAGGATCGTATACCCCGTGGAACACGAGCAAGTCCGGCCGATTGAACGGAGGAGCCAACCGAGAGAGGCAGGAAGACACAGCCAGATAGTGACAGCGCTGTCCATGGAATTCATCCAAGCCGAATCCCGGCCGATTGGTATAGAGCCGCAAGCAATGACACCCCGCGTTACTGAGGTGTTGCATTAATGATGGTATGGAGGCGGCAGGGCCAGATGCTGATGCCCTTGATTCCGGGGCCGTGTGGATTATTGTCAGAGTCACAAAAATACCTCAGGATGTTTCTGTGGAGAGGTGGGGCGAGGCAGAGATGCGTGCGTGCTGTTCTGAGAGAGCATTGTAGTGGTTCTCGGCCATCGTGCCGAGCATAAAGCGGTCTATACCTTGGCATCGTGGACTCATCACAATGCCAATATTCACAAACATTAGCAGTGTCATGCCCTTTCCGACTGCCCCAAACATCCCCTCTGTCATTGCCATTGCCCAGAATGTGACAATGATGACGAGTGGTGCTAACGCGTAGGGATCGCAATACCGCTGCCTAAGTGCAAATCGTAACGCCCCAAACACACTTGTTATTGCTACTCCAAGCAGGGCAATCGCCGCAACCAATCCGTGCTTGCCCAGAGCTTCAACGATGCTATTATGGGAACCGTGCCCCACTACTGTCGCGAAATAGTATTTACCATGCCCTACTACCGTTGTATCTGCCAGTACTGGCAGCCAGATGCTTCTTCTTCCCGTCACTAGACTGGTCCTTGTTACGTGTTTTTCACAGACGTAGACACCCAGAGCCTTGCCGCGAAAAGGAACGAACGGAACCAACAGCGAGAGCAGCAGAAAGGGCACTAGTTTGTTTCTGGCGTTCTTTCCATACAGCAATGCACCCGATACAACCACATGGGCAAGAACCAGAGCAGTTAGGGCTGTGCGTGAACGGGACAGTAGTGTCAGCATGACGAGTCCTGCAGTCAGCGCAATCGCAATCGCAATACGCATCAGGCGCGCCTTTCGCCTAATGCACGAGTAGAAGATAACGAGCATGCATGCTGCCATGGCAGCAGTGGTGACGCCTAGTTGGTTTGGGCCAGGAAAGATCCCTTGATATGGCACGACAATAGGGCAATACAGTAGCGACATAATAACATAAGGTAGCTGGCTGGCAAGGTAAGCATAGGCCGCCATTTGTGCCAGATTGCTATGTGTGCAAGGGAGCATTGCGAAGAACACGCACGGTACTCCCAGTGTAAGCCACAGCCCGGAAACTATATCAACCGAATCTAGGTAAAAGAAGGCCGAGGCCAGCCACGAAACTGCAAACAGCATCCAAAACAGCATGATGCGAGAGTGTTTGGGCCAGCGAGTAAGGACTTGCAACCTTCCTGCATTCATGCAGACCAGGAAAAGTAGGGCACCGCCGATGATGCGATAGCGCAGACTCGCGTGTGCTGTACGACCAAGATCGTCGGCATTATCCAGTAATGTGAGCGATGCAGCTCCCATCATGCAAGCCAATATCGCAAAGGCCAGCGTGCCTCTTCGGCAGAGTAACAGACGGCATGCAAGCATGTGTTGACTTTACGAAGGAAGACGGCAGTATACTTCACGCAAGCGAAGCAAGGACTTATCGATGGCAAAGGAACTCTCTTTGACCATAGCGACAGCACGATGGCTTGGTGTCGATTGGGCTTTCCGGATGGTATTGCTCCAGGTATGTGTGGTCTCATCTAGCGATAGACGTGTAACCAAATCAGGTACCACAGTAGCCTCACATGGAACAACATCTGACACAACACAGGCGAGACCGGACGCCTGGGCCTCAATCAGTACCAGCCCAAGCCCCTCATAGGTTGACGGCAGTACAAACACGTCCATTGCGCCACGCATGAGTCGTGCAACGTCTTGTCGTACCCCCAAGAAACGGACTTGAGCAGCCAATCCCATCCGTTTTGCCTTGGCTTCAATCGTCTTTCTCAGCGGACCATCACCTATCAACAGCAGGAGTACTCTCGGATCGCGTCGAACAGCCTCCGCAAAGATGTCGACTAGGAATGAGTGATTCTTTTGCCCGGCAAAACGCCCCACATGCCCGATTACAAATGTATTATTTGGAATACTCAGTTCGGCACGTATGGCAGATCGGTCGACAGCTGCCTCAAATGGAGCAAGGTCGATTCCACAATGCATGATCCTCCAACGCAAATCGTTTCGCCAGTTGACACCAAACAAGGACTGGGCGGCTTTTTCGCTACAGGCCAAACCGTGCGTAGCGTATCGTGCAATCATCCATTCCGTTAAACGCAAGTAGCCTCCGCGGAACAGAGTTGCATTTACATCAGAAGGGGGGGTGTCGTTGTGACTGTGCGCGATCCGTACTGAAATGCCTTGTTTAGTCGCTAGTCGCAGAACAATCCCACTGAAATTGTGCGAGTGACTGTGGATAATATCATAAGGTCCATAATCTTTCAGAATACGACGGAACTTCCTGGCGTATTGCCAAGGTCGATGTGGTTTCGTACAAGGGATGATGCGACACCCAAGCGACCGGATTTCGTCGTCATAAAAACACGGATCTGTCGTGTGCGTTAGGAAGTCGAACTGGTAGCGAGTGCGATCAATGTGACGCAATACATGCATCAGCCATGTCTCCACACCTCCAGTGTTCATGCCACCTAACACATGTAAGACGCGAATAGGAGTTTGGTTTACGTTCATGGCATACTCGTCGCCGACGCGGATTGGCTTCTTACTGCCCAATACAAGACAGCAGTGGCGCCAAATGTCTGAGCAATGGCAACAGAAAGCAAAGCACATGCGCCTCCGACGAGTCCCCACTGCGGTATTGCGAAGAGGCAGGTAATTCCCATGAGTGTAGCCGACACTCCTGAGAATACCACTTGGATACGGAATAACCGAGCTGCCGTCATTCCATATCCAAGCATAGACGCTACAAAGGAGACGCCGGCAGCGGCCATAAGGCAAACGAACAGAGAGACATGCTGTGCATAGTCGGCGCGATAGAGTATCGTGAGTAATTTACTACCAAACAGTTGTGCAACAATGGTCCCACCAACCCCAACCAGGAGGGCACTAGCAACTAGGCGAGTCAGAAGCCGCACGTACTGGTGACGTTGGCCAGTGGCATAGTACTTCGCTAAGCGCGGCGTTGCCGATTGCCCCAAAGAACCGATCAGCATGGTGCCCGCCACTTGCAGATAGGCCAAAGCAGCAAAGTAACCCAACATGCGCTCACCAAGCATTCGCTCGATGAAATAACGAGGAATGTTGTTGTTCAAAGAAAGTAGCATCATGACAACCCCTAGGGGCAAGGTAAGCCATGCGAGGCTTGCTAGGCGGTGCCACTGCCACAGGGGGCACGATGCATTCCGACGTTCACCATCGAGTACGCGCAACACGTTGCCCCGCTCGTAGGTAAGAAGCACGGTGAGCGAGGCGACCGTCATCGCCACCACGCCCCACGCCACGCTGCCCGTAGCACACACTGTGACTGCTAGCGCCACCAGAAACGAGGGACCCTTGAGAATCTTGGCAACGGCAATGCAGTCCATGCGCTCGCATTTCTGCATGAGGCCATGGTATGCATCGCTCACCGACTCCGTGGCTTTGAAGATTCCAACGGCAAGAATAAGAAAAGTAACTTCTGTGCGATATTTGGAAAAGAGCGCTACAACTACAATTGCCAGAATCGCCAAGATCGACGTGATGATTCGTAGAGCCAGATAGTGACCGAACTGGTATTCACCTTGGGCATCGGTTGCTTGGACTGCGCGCAGTTGCAGCATGGACAACATTACAATCGGAGCAGTGACGGCGAGCGCGAGAGCAAACTGTCCAACCATTTCTGGCGAGCCGAACTTTGCGAGCACCATGAGCATACCCCACTGGCATGATGCATAGACGAAGCTACCCGCCAACGCCCACGCTGAATTGACACGGAGCGAACGCGGTTTGCGCTGAGCGACCGGTTCGAGCGCATCCTTCGTTGACGCAGATTGCGGACCGATGATCGACCGTTCCAGAACGGCGTCAGGCGAACCTGCTACAAACCGCACATCCGCCCCGGCATCGAGCGAGTCCCCAAGGGATCGTCCGTCATTCGCTAATGCAGGGCATTCGAGGTTCATTCGAGAAACCAGCGCCATCAAGAAGCCCGAACGCAGCCAAAAACTCATGCCGCATAGGAGCGGCTGAATCACAGAGACTGCATACCGGCGAGGATCGTTTTCTTGCTATCGCTGCGCATAGTGGCCAAACTTTACGATCACGTCAAGCAATTGGCGCGCAGAAGCTAGAGTGAGCTTATGTCGTGTTCTGGATCGAACCGTGCAGACAATGATACAACGCCTGCTTGAGTTCTGGTCGCGCGTTTGCTCTTGTGTAATGCCAAACGCCCCATGCTCACCACTGCAGCCGTGATTGTAGCTAAATGGAGTAGGTGGGTCAACGCGGATATTATGCCGCAACCAGCTTGCTCGGCTTGGCGGCGGCCGAACTCTGGTATTCCGGTATCAACGCCTGCAACTCGGCAACAACTCCCTGCGGTGCATTCACCGCTAGCAATTCAAGCTCTGCAATGGCAAAATCCATCGTGTCGTGGTCGGCGGCGCGGTGGTCGGCGACGATGATTTTGGGATGGATTGTGGAAAGGCAGTCTTCGCCGGGGGCGCGAAGCTCTTCAAAGAGCTTTTCGCCGGGGCGGATGCCGGTGTATTCGATGGCAATGTCGTCGTCGACGCGAAGGCCCGAAAGACGGATCATGTCGGCCGCCATGTCGGCTATGCGGACCGGGTCGCCCATGTCGAGCAGTAGAATGTGCCCGCCGGGATCGATCGCGCCAGCTTGAATCACAAGCTGCGCGGCCTCGGGAATGGTCATGAAGAAGCGACGCATCTCGGGATGGGTAACCGTCACCGGCCCGCCGGCTGCTATTTGTTGGCGGAATACCTGTACCACGCTGCCGGCCGAGTCGAGCACGTTGCCGAAACGAACGGTAATCATGCGACAGGGGGAGGCGTCGGCAAGGGACTGCACGTACATCTCGGCCGCGCGTTTGCAAGCACCCATCACACTGGTTGGGTTCACGGCCTTGTCGGTCGAGATGAGCAGGAAGGATTCGATGCCGCACTCGACGGCCAGGTCGGCCATCTGCCGCGTGGCGGTGATGATGTTCCTTACCGCCTCGCCCGGGTGCCTCTCCATCAAGGGGACATGCTTATAGGCGGCGGCGTGAACGATGATGTCGGGGCGACATTCGTCGACGACTTGCCGCATCCGATCCTTATCGAGAACGTCCGCAATGCGCACGTCGAGCCGGCCGGGATCGGTGAGTTTCGCCAACTCCCGCTCCAGGAAGAACTGGCCATTCTCCGAGCGATCGACAGCCACAAGCCGCCGCGGCCGGAAATGGAGCAACTGGCGACAGATTTCCGAGCCAATGCTGCCGGCACTGCCGGTCACCAGGATGACTCGGTCATCAATCCACGAATGCAAGCTCTCAAAATCCAGTTCCACCGGCTCGCGTTTCAGCAGGTCTTCGATCGAGACCCGTCGCGGCTGGACGGCCACCATGCCGGTAATGAGTTCCTCATACCCGGGCAGTACCTTCACCTCAATACGGCGTTCCGCGGCCTCGTCACGGAGGCGGCGGATTTGCTTGCCCGACAGCTCATCCTTCACAACCAGGATCTCACCGACGCCGTGACGACGGGCCAGGCGTACGGCGTCGTCAATCATGCCCAAGACCGGAACACAAGCGATTCGAGTTCCCAACTCGTCCGTGTTGCGGCTAAGGAACCCGAGTACTCGGTAGGTCAGGTTGTCGTTGCGGCGAATCGCCCTCAAGAGCGCTTCGGCCGACTCGCCGGTACCGACAATCAGCGTCGGCGCGCCTCGAGACTGCAAGAGGCTGTCCAGGCTCAATTCTCGCCAGGCACGAACGAGGGCCTGCACGCCACCGAGGAACACCAAGGTAACGCCCCAGTCGAGAAAATAGATGCTGCGGGGAATCAAAGGGGTCGTATGGAATACCCGGTTGATCACGACGATCAGCAGGGTAGAGACCGTGGCCGCTTGGACCAGCGGGATAAGTTCTTCGAAGGTGACCTTCCGCCGTACCGCCAATGGAACGCGAATGCCTGCAAATACGACCAGTTTCAACAGGATAACCCACGCGGCGGTGGGAAGAAGCGTGCTGGCGACCTGGCGCTGAAGCAGTCCGTCGTCGAATCGCAGCCAGAAGCCGAGATAGTAGATGCCGAGAAACGTTGGCGCCAGCAGTGCCAGCACAATCAGTTCTCGCGGCGTGCGGCGCAGCCCAGGCAACGGGCGAACCGACCACGGAATTCGCGTGGCGCCGCGCCGAGTGGATGATTGTTCCATCTTTACGCTGGGATTGAATAACCTGAAATCCCGTCGCAGTTGGTATGGAGCCATCGGAAAATGCCTATATTGGAAAGCGACCGCGTCCTAACGAGACGCAAACCGCCATAAATCGATACCAATCGGGCGCATAGCCCCCCCATCAGGGTCCGGCAGGCCAGAGGTAAACGAAACAGCCGCCCCTCCGGGCGAACTTTGTACCGGAAGCCACCGCACCCCGTCAAGACCGATTTGGCAATAAGGCAATAAGACCGAAACGCCAAAACGGGCACAGGAAAGCGATTTGTAAAAAAAGATGCCCACGGCTGGTCCGTGGCCATCTGGAAGACGGATGGGCTATACGAAGGAGGTCGCCGTTTCTGGGAAAGGGCATTCTGGGTTAGGGCCCGCAAATGAATGAATAAGGTCGAGGCCCATTCTTCCATCTCCTATCCGCCCGCAACCACCTGCTTCCACGCCGACCAATACCCTTCGTCCATAAATACTGCGGAACCGTTACAGTTTAACTTACGGGAAGCCGATCTTAGGAACGCCATGTGGTGTTCAAGATGCCAACAGGATGTTCCCGCGCAGCCATCGCCCAAGACGGGCAAGCTGTGCTGCCCTCGCTGCTCGACCGAGTTCCGGTGCGAGACGCCCGGCGTTCCGCCGGCGGAGGAACCTACCTCTGCCGAGGCATCGGCGTCCGAATTGTCGGACAGCTCGTTCGATTCCTGGGAGTTTGACGAGCAGTTGCGGCAGATCGGCAGACGGCTGAGCGGTGGTAGCGCTGACAGCACGCAGGTGAAGGACCACCTGAAGCGTGAAATCTTGCGGCTCGATCCACCGCATCTGACCTCGCCGTCATGGCACGTGCCGGACAGCCCGGCAACAAAACCGCAGCGGCGAAAATCGCGTCGGCGAAAACCGACTCGCGCGGCGACGGGCGGCTCGTTAGCCTGGTCGGTCCTGTCGGTGGGCACCATGGTGCTTGTTTGCGGCGCAATCCTGCTCGTGTGGGCCGTGGCCTCCGATCGGGGCGAACTGTGGGCCGTGGGACTGCCGGTCGCGATCATCGGGCAGGTGCTCCTGCTGATCGGCCTAGTGCTTCAATTAGACCGTCTCTGGCGCGACAGCCGTGCCGCGGCAGCCAAGCTGAACAAGGTGGATGTGCAGCTTCACGAGTTGCGCACCACGACCACGCTCATGGGCACGGGCGGCGCGAGCCCCGGCAGCGCATTCTACTCCCACTTGGCCGGCGGTGCCGGCCCCCACCTCCTCTTGAACGACCTCAAGGGCCAGCTCGACTTGCTGGCCATGAAGATCAGCCAAGAGCCGTAAGCAGTGGCCATGGATCAGATCATTCGGAATAGGCTCTCGGCCGCTTGAGGAAGCCGTGCCACACGTCGGTTTCGTGGCTATGGATGACACTGACCAACTCCCAGGCGTCTCGCCCCACCTTCTTCATTTCGTCGTTGAGCGCTTCGGCCGCAGGTGCCTCCAGGCGACGGTATTCCCATTGCTGCTGGGACTGAATGAACTCGCTGACATGGTCGTCTGACATCGGAAACTCCCTTTCACAATCGCTTTTGGTGGAAATCATACCCCGCGTCAGAACCCGTACTTGAACATCCACTGATACACGATCGACTCACCGGGGGCGGTCGGCGCGGTTGGTACGGCACGCACGTCCTGGTAGAGGGTGCGCCACGAGGTGATCTCGAAACCGGTTACAAGCGACTTCGTGATGTCGTAGCTCGTATTGGCAAAGATGAACTGGTTGTACGTACGGCCGTATTGGATATCGCTATCGATCGGGTCGTCCAGGCCGTAGCCGGCCACGACTCGCCACCGGCTGGTCAGCTTATAGGTCATGTCGAACCAACCGCCTCTCGACCGAACGGTCGAGCGGTATCCCGGACAGATCCCCTGCCCGATGCCGCCGACGAACGCGCTAAGGTTTTCGCCCATGAAGAGTTCACCCTTCACGCTCAGCCGATCGGTGAGGGGCACTCGCATATCGACGTTGGCCGACCAAGTGCGAAAACGCTTGTCGTCCTCGGCCGGCGCGGGGCCGGTGGGAAGGAAGTCAAAACCCGTCTCGCCAATGTGGCCGGACAGACCGAACTCCACCGACCGGCCATACTTTCGGTCGCCGAGGGTGGCTGCCATGCGCCCCTGTAGGATGGGCCAGCCGCTGGACTCTCGCTTCACCCCGGTGGTCGTTGCAAAGTCGGTGACGATGTTCTGGCAGAGCGCAAACTGCGTGGTAAGCATCACGCGAGGATCGGGATGAAAATATCGCTCGAACCGGAACTGCGCCCGACGGTAGCCGATATTGCCGCCTACCCAGCCAACGGCGTAGTTGAGCGTGTCTGCATAGAGCGGAGAGATGACATCCCAGTACTGACCGATCAGAATCCGGTAGTCATCGTTCTTCACGTCCCACCAGGCGTGTCGAAGTTGCACGGTCGGTTTGTTCTCGGTCGCATCGGTCAGCGGACTCTGAAAGTCGATTTCCACGTTCGCCGAACTCTTGCCGTTGTGAAAAAATGGGATGCGGGGCCCGTCAATGTTCAATCCAAACCGCGAGCGCCGCGCGTCGACGATGAACGCGTTCTCTCCCTCCACTTCGCGCGAGGGAACGTAGATAGTGTAGGAACCGGGAGTCGTTCGCTCGGTCGCATAGATCATGTCTGCCCAGAGGGCTCCGTAGGGGACTATGCGGAAGTCGCCCTTCGTGAATGCGAACTTCTTCATCTCCGTCTGCAGCTCACCCCAAGTAAAGTACTCTTCCTGGGCCTGTGGGGCACCAAGGGAGGAGTATTTCACGCTCGCCTGGACTGTATCGACCGGTGGCAGCCGCGTGGGATGCTCTCGAAGCCACTCCAACTCCTGGCGGAGTGTTTGCGTCTCCCGTTCCAGTTGCGCGGTCCGAGAAGCCAACGTGTCGTCTGCAGCTACCGGCGCTACGGTCACGCAGAATGGCACCAAGCTGAGCACGGCGAGCCAGGGTAGATATTTCATAAGCCGGACATCCTTTCCTGGCCGGGATCGGTAGGGCTGCGACCGCTTATGGGGTTTCGCAAGGGCAACCAATTCTCCCGTATTTGTGGCAGACGCCCGAGAAACCGGTCAGCCCATGCACCCAAAACCGGCCGACCGTCTGCTTCAACCAGTATCGTCCCAACTTCTGTCGCTCTTAATGAACTAGGTAGCCTGCGAGACAAAGATGGCCAACGAGGCGTGTATAACGCGGGCAATCCAGACGATCCGCACAAACGTTCCGCGCCGCACA
The DNA here is from genome assembly GCA_964487655.1 of uncultured Planctomycetaceae bacterium. GTDB lineage: Bacteria > Planctomycetota > Planctomycetia > Pirellulales > Thermoguttaceae > PWXP01. The sequence goes on along the minus strand of CAZASB010000008.1, from coordinate 15,458 downwards.
AGCGAAAATATTTCGCGTAAGAAACTTGACTTGCCGAGTAGGGGTGGTTCAATCCTGGGAGGCAGTCTGGTAGAATGACCGGTTGACGGGCGAGCCCCGTGGTGTGCGGGTGGAAGCCCACCTGTGTACAGACCGGCCCTTCGGGCAGCCTTTTCGGATGGCGGCGGTCACTGGGGCTCTCCGGTACACATCGGAGCCATGCGACAAATTCGCTCGGAGAAGGATTTTTATGAAACACGTTGTCAGCTTGGTGCTGGGTGGCGGACGTGGAACGCGGCTCTACCCGCTCACCAAATACCGATCGAAGCCGGCCGTGCCGATTGCAGGCAAGTATCGGCTGATCGATATTCCACTGTCGAACTGCATCAACAGCGGCCTGAACCGGATGTACGTGCTTACCCAGTTCAACTCGGTCAGCTTGCACCGCCATATTCGCCGCACGTACACCTTCGACTCGTTCGACGGGGGTTTTGTTGAGGTGCTGGCCGCGCAGCAGACGCTGGCAAACAACACCTGGTACCAGGGTACCGCCGACGCGGTCCGCCAGAACCTCAGCTACTTGCGGCGTCGCGACATCAAGTATGTGCTCATTCTATCGGGCGACCAGCTCTACCGCATGGATTTCCGCGACATGCTCGCCTCGCACGAGGCGGCTGGCGCCGACGTGACGATTTCCGGTGTGCCGGTGTACTCGAAAGACGCGGCTGGACTGGGAATTATGCGGCTGGACGACACGGGGCAGGTGATCGGGTTCCTCGAGAAGCCACAAACGGAGCAGGAACTCGAGCACGTGCGAACCGATCCTGCCTGGATCGATGCCCACGGAGTCCAGAGCAACGGCCGCGACTGCCTGGCCAATATGGGCATCTATCTGTTCAACCGTGACGCGCTCATTGACGTGCTGGAGAAGACCGAATACCAAGACTTCGGCAAGGAGGTCTTCCCGGCCTCGATTCGCACCCGGCGAGTTCAGGTACACCTGTTCGACGGCTACTGGGAGGACATCGGCACCATTCGGTCGTTCTTCGAGGCCAACTTGAGCCTGGCAACGGCAAAGCCACCGTTTGAACTGGCGACTCGCGAAGCTCCGGTCTATACCCACCCACGATTCCTGCCGCCGTCGTTGATCGAAGGGGCGACCATTCGCGGAAGTTTGGTGGCCGATGGATGCCGAATTGAAGAGGGCACCGTGGTGGAAAATAGCGTGATTGGCCTGCGCTGCTTCGTCGGCCGCGATACGGTCATCCGTAACTCGGTGCTGATGGGCAACGACGATTACGAAACGGCCGACGAACTCGACTCCGGTCGCGATACGGGCGTTCCCGCCGTCGGCATCGGTGCCGGGGCTCTGATTGAGAACGCCATCATCGACAAGAACTGCCGTATCGGCCATGGCGTGCAGATTACCAACCACCGGCGCGTTGAAACGACCGAGGAGACCGAGCAGGGCATGATCCGCGACGGCGTGGCCGTCATCCCCAAGGACGCCATCCTGCCCGACGGTTGGAAGATGTAGCTATTCGCGCTGCCGCCGGGCCTCGTGGAACAGCACGGCCGCCACAACGGAGATGTTCAGGCTGTCGGCCAACCCGAGCATGGGCAGGCTGTCGTTCTTCTGCTGGGAGGCTTCTTGAAATTTACACGGTAAACTCCTTTCAGCTTACAAGTTATCCCAAGCTTCGCTTGGCGTACCGGATAAACACAGAACGGAACATATATGGTCATCTCAAGCAATCTCGGTTTTCCAAGAATCGGCCTGAATCGTGAACTGAAGAAGGCGCTGGAGCAGTATTGGAAGGGCAGCCTGGACGAAGCCTCGCTGCAAGATGTCTGCCGCGGCATTCGCCGACAATCGTGGCAGTGGCAGCGGAAGGCCGGGATTGGGCACATCCCGTCCAACGATTTTTCGATGTACGATCAGGTGCTCGATACGAGCGTTATGGCGGGGGCCGTTCCGACGCGTTTTGAATGGGACGGTGGCGAGGTCTCGTTGGCTACCTACTTCGCCATGGCGCGAGGCGATGTCAAAGCAAACATCCCGGCCATGGAGATGACCAAGTGGTTCGACACGAATTACCACTACCTCGTACCGGAACCGCGGCCAGACCAGACCTTCCGACTTTCCTCCACCAAGGCGATCGATGAATTCGTCGAAGCCCGGGAGTTTGGCATTCACACAAGGCCGGTTCTGTTGGGACCGGTGACGTTCCTGTTGCTCGGCAAATCGCACGTTGCCGACCTGGATAATCTGTCGCTCCTAGACGCGCTGCTGCCCGTTTACGAAGAGTTGCTCGGCCGGTTGGCCGCGGCCGGAGCCGACTGGATCCAGCTTGACGAACCGTGTCTTGTAACCGATCTTGACGAGAAAGCCCGCGCGGCGCTCGGGCGAGCATACCAGCGGCTCGGTTCCGTGTCGTCCGACTTGTCGCTCCTGGTGGCCAGCTACTTCGGCTCGCTCGGTGGAAACCTGGCTACCGCACTGGAACTGCCGGTGCAAGCGTTGCACATTGATCTTGTGCGGGGCAAATCGCAATTGGAAGCGGTGCTTGACAAGCTTCCGGGGGACAAGACGCTCTCCGCGGGGCTTGTCGATGGCCGGAATGTGTGGAAGACCGATCTGGCCGAAGCCGGCAAGCTGCTGCGCCAAGTGGTTGAAGCGATTGGAGAAGAACGCACCATCGTGGCGCCGTCGTGCTCGCTGCTGCACGTGCCGGTGGACCTGGAACCGGAAACGGTGGTGGACGAACGAGTTCGGCCGTGGCTGGCGTTCGGTCGCCAGAAGCTGGCCGAAATCGCGACGATTGCTCGCTCGGCGTCCGAGGTGGACGAACGGCAGACGGAGGCACTGGCGAGGAATGCGGCAGACGTGGAGAATCGTCGCGTTTCGCCACTGACGCACAACCCCCAGGTGCGGCGCCGCATGGCGGAAGTCGCGTCCGAGACGCTCTCTCGCAAGAGTCCCTATTCCCAGCGACGCGTAGCTCAGCGGGAATCGCTCAAGCTGCCGCTGTTTCCCACGACCACGATTGGGTCTTTCCCGCAAACACCCGAAATCCGCGCGGCGAGAGCCCGGTTCAAGCGAGGGGAACTGTCCCAGGAGAAATACGATGCCTTCCTGCGCGACGTGCTGACCGAGACCATCCGGTTCCAGGAAGACATTGGGCTGGACGTGCTGGTTCACGGCGAGGCCGAGCGGAACGACATGGTGGAGTATTTCGGCGAGCAGTTGAACGGTTTCACGTTCACCGGCAATGGCTGGGTGCAGAGCTACGGTTCGCGTTGCGTGAAGCCGCCCATCATCCATGGCGACGTTTCACGCCCCGCCCCGATGACCGTGCGGTGGGCCAAGGAGGCCATGGCCGCGGCGAAATCGCGGAAGCTGGTCAAGGGCATGTTGACTGGTCCGGTGACGATCCTCTGCTGGTCGTTCGTTCGCGACGATCAGCCGCGCAGCGAGACGTGCCGGCAGATTGCCTTGGCCATTCGCGACGAGGTGGGGGACTTGGAGGCGGCCGGCGTGAAGGTCATTCAGATTGACGAACCGGCGTTCCGGGAAGGCTTGCCCTTGAAGGAGGCCGACCGGTCGGACTACCTGCAGTGGGCCGTCGAGGCGTTCCGCTTGGCCTCCAGCGGCGTGGCCGACGCCACGCAAATCCATACGCACATGTGCTACAGCGAGTTCAACCATATCCTGGCAGCGGTTGCAGCGCTCGATGCCGACGTGATTTCGATCGAAACGGCCCGAAGCAATATGGAGCTTCTGGCCGCGTTTGAAGAGCAAGCGTATCCCAACGAGATCGGTCCCGGCGTTTACGATATCCATTCGCCGCGTATTCCCGGCGTGGAGGATATGCTGTCGTTGCTGCGGAAGGCCCTGGATGTCTTGGCACCCGAGCAGCTTTGGGTCAATCCCGACTGCGGCCTGAAGACGCGAACGTGGGAGGAGGTTCGCCCATCGTTGCGCAACATGATGGCGGCGGCGGAGGCCATCAGGCAAGAGGTGGCGGCGCGGGGCGATTGACGGTGGAGCACTCGCCGCGGGCAGCCTAACCTGCGCAAGATTACTTCTCTGCATTCGCCAGAAAGTCTTGCCGCGCACGGCCTTGACGCGGACACCGGACGGCAAGAGAATACGTTGATGTCACCAGTCCATCGGCGGCATTGGGCAAGTGCTCGGCAAGGTTGGGCAAGCGCTCGGCAAGGTTGTCGCGCCGCCGATTCCTCCCACGGATTGGAACCAGGCCATGGAACGTCATTTCCACGCGATCGACTGGTTTGTGCTGGCCGCCTACTTTGCCGGCACCATGGCCATCGGCTTCTATTTCTGGCGGCGGAGCCGTTCGACCGAGAGCTTCACCGCCGCTGGGCGGTCGCTGCCAGGCTGGGTGTGCGGGCTGTCAATCTTCGCCACCTACTTGTCGAGTATCAGTTTCCTGGCGCTGCCGGGCAAGGCCTATGCGACGAATTGGAACCCGTTCGTGTTCAGCCTATCGCTGCCGCTGGCCACCTGGATTGCCGTGCGATGGTTTCTGCCCTACTACCGCCGGAGCCAGGAAGTCTCGGCCTACGCCCACCTGGAGCACCGCTTCGGGCCCTGGGCTCGCACGTACGCCAGCGTGTTCTATTTGCTTACACAGGTCGCTCGAATGGGCGCGGTCATGTACCTGATGGCCCTGCCGCTGAGCGTGCTGCTAGGCTGGGACGTCCGCTTGCTGATTATTGTCACGGGTGTCTCGGTGACGTTGTACACGTTCGTCGGTGGAATCACGGCCGTCATTTGGGCCGATGCCTTGCAGGCGATTGTGCTGATGGCCGGCGCCGTCGCGTGCCTGGCCGTCATGCTGGCCGGAATGCCCGAGGGGCCCGGGCAAGTGTTTTCCATCGCCGCCGAACATGGCAAGTTCTCGCTAGGAAGCTTCGGCCCGTCGGTGGCCGAGACGACCTTCTGGGTCGTGCTGGTGTACGGGCTGGTGATCAACCTGCAAAACTTCGGCATCGATCAAAGCTACGTGCAGCGGTACATCGCCTCGCGTTCCGAGAGAGAAGCTCGCAAGAGCGTGTGGTTGGGCGGATTGCTGTACGTGCCCGTTTCGGCCGTGTTCTTCCTGATTGGCACGTCGTTGTTCGCCTACTACCAGGCGCGGCCGGATGACCTCGACGCGCTTCGCTCGGCCGTGGCCGTGCAGAAACTGGCCGCCGAGGGCATGGGACAGGATGCGCCTGACTACGCGACGAAGTTGGAAGCGACCAAGGCCCGGCTGACCGATAGTGACGTGGGCGACAGGGCATTCCCGTTGTTCATCGGCTCGCAGCTTCCTGCCGGGGTGACGGGTCTGCTCATCGCCGCCGTGTTCGCCGCGGCCATGAGCACGGTTTCGACCAGTCTGAACTCGTCGGCCACACTCCTTATGCGCGACTATTACCAGCGATACGTCAATCGCGAGGCGACTGAGCGGCAGTCGATGGCCGCGTTGTATATCAGCACGGTCGTTTGGGGCGCGTTGGGCACGGGCGTGGCCTTGCTAATGATCCGGATCCAAAGTGCGCTGGACGCATGGTGGACCCTGGCCAGCATCTTCAGCGGCGGCATGGTTGGCCTGTTCCTGCTGGGGATGATCTCGCGACGCGCCGGCAACCCGGCGGCCGTAACCGGGGTAATTCTGGGAGTGCTCACCATCGTGTGGATGACCCTTTCGCCCACCGACCGCTGGCCCGAATCACTCGCCTCGCTTCGCAGCCCCTTCCATCAGTTCATGGTGATCGTCGTCGGCACGCTGGTGATTCTACTGGTGGGCCTGCTGGTGAGTCGGTTTGCGGACCTTGCGAACCCGTCGCCTGCCGGGCCGTCCGACGCCAATAAGAAGCCAGCACGGAACTCGTGACCGCGCTCCAGGGGCCGAACACGGCGGACCCCAGTGCAGCCACGGGGCTCTTAAGCACATTCAACGCGAGCCCCGTGGCCATGCCGCCGTTCTGGATGCCTACCTCGATCGCCACGGTACGACTGTCGCGCCGGTCCAGGCCGGCGGCTCGGGCACAGCCGTAGCCCAATGCGTACCCGGCGGCGTTATGGCAGGCGGCCGCGCCGAAAAGAGCCAGTCCGACCGTCAGCAAATCACTCCGTGCCAGGGCGATGGTAATCGCAATTATCAGGCAGATTCCCAGCATGGCGACGAAGGGAAGAATACGCAGCAACCGCGTAACCAACTTGTGGGCGAAGTGATTTGCCAGAAGGCCCAGAAGCACGGGGACGAGAACCATCTTCAGGATGGACGCCATCATGGGGGCCACTTCGATGGGCACATACTGCCCGGCAATCAACTTCATGACCAGAGGCGTAGCCAACGGCGAGACCACGGTGGAACAGGCGGTCATGGTGACAGACAGTGCTACGTTTGCGCCTGCTATGAACACAATCACGTTTGAAGCCACGCCGCCGGGACAGGAGCCAACCAGTACCAGTCCTGCCGCTACCTCGCCGGAAAGACCGAACAGCGTGGCGAACGTCCATGCCAAGAGGGGCATGATCGAATACTGGCACACCAGACCCAGCAGTATGGCCTTGGGCATCTTCAAGATGCGACCGAAGTCGGCGAAGGTAAGCGTCACGCCCATGCCGAACATGATCACTTGGACCAATGGCAGAATGGCATGTTTCGGTTCCCATCCTCGCCATTGCCAGGTGTAGAGGCCGGGGAAGAACGTGGCGCTGGCAACGAAGGCGAAAACCCAAACGGTGAATGCCAGACTACGAAATCGCGTGGAAGCAGCCGCGGCGAATGCAAGCAATGCGATGGCTGCCACAATGGCCGCGCAGGCAGGTTCGGCCCGACCGGCCGTCCAAAGTCCGATCGCCACCGTCAGGCTGCAAGGCACAAGTGCAAGGAACACCACGGTAAGCCAAGACGAACGTATCACCCGACACCTGTTCACGAAGGACGAAGCCAAATGTTTACGTGTCTTTATCGACCATGACGGTCGATTCGCCCCAGATGCCTCCCACGCCATCCTCTTTCGGTATGACGATCATCCGCCATTTCGCAAGCTGGTCGCCGTCGCTGATAGCCACCGCAGGCAGGTGGTCGAGGTCGTATCCCCGTCCGATCCGGCAGCCGGACATGATCCAGTTCCCGTCAGCCATCTTGATCGGTTCCTGCATGGGCCAGAAGCCCTGATCGACTACGACGCCTTTCGATTGCCATTGGCCGGATTTATCATCAAACAAATATGCACGCGTATGCGTTCGTTGGAGACGGTTGTAGAACGCGCCCATAAAGGCCCATAGTTGACCGTTGTTTGAAAGAAACACGTCGTGACTGATGGCCAGATTGTCGCTGCCCGAGTCGATGGTATACACGTCCCCCCATGTCTTGCCGCCATTGAGACTGATACGTCCGCGAGCCTGCTCGGTTGCCGTGTTCTCGTGCCCCTTGTTGTGGCCGAACGAGGCATGGAGTTGTCTTTGATGCCAGCAAATGGCGACGCCGTGCAGCCAGTGGTAGCTGTCTACCTCCGGCTGGCACGGCTTGATGACTGCAAACTGAACGTTGTCTAGCAGCGGGCACTCGGCCGCCTTGGGCGCCGGTTGTTGCGGATCCCACAACACATAGGGCTCCTCGCCGTTTGCCGGTACAGTGAGCGACGTTAGGACGGTTGCAATTAGGAACAGGCGGCCGTTGATTCGCATTGCGATTCTCCTCGGGTTCGATAGCCGACAAAAGACAGTTCCTCGGGGCAAGGTCTGACGCCTATCCTGCCGCCAGAACGGTCTGGTTTTCCAGGTTCATGTTCCGTACCGCCTTGACAAGCTGGGCATCGACTTCCTCGGTCAACGGAAGCATGGGCGGGCGCACCATGCCTACGCGTCGGCCCCGCAGCTCCAGCCCTCGCTTGATCACGGCGATCCAGTCGGGGCGTTCGCCGTTGACGCCCACCGTGGCAATCTCGACGAACGGCAAGATAGCGTACCACAATTCCCGGGCGCGGATGAAGTCTCCGTCATCAATACAGGTATGCACGAACTTCGACCAAAGCTCCGGGCAGAAGTTCGAAGTGCCGGAAACCCATCCGGTTGCCCCGAAGGCGAACGCCCCGAGCGCATTGTTGTCGTGCCCGTAAAATAGATGCGCCGATTCCCCCAGTCGCATACGCAACCGGGCGATCGTGTAGGGATCGCTGTCAGCATCTTTGAGGTACTGGACGATGTCTTCGCGGTACAGTCGCTCGAGCAACTCGATGGAAAGCTGGACCCCGGTAACCGGTGGATTGTTGTACACCATGATCGGGATCGAGATTGCATTGCGCACCGCCTTGAAATGGGCGTACAGTTCGCGTTGCGTATGCACCTGGTACCAAGGGGAAATGAGCAGAATGCCGTCATAGCCGAGTTGCTCGGCATATCGGCAGCGTTCGATGGTGTGCGCCGTACCCATCCATGCGCCTCCGGCCAGAAGCGGCACGCGGCCGGAAGTCTGCTCTTTGACGATTCCGAGCACCTGCTCCCATTCCTCGCGACTGAGATTCATGAACTCGCCCGTGCTAGAGCCGGCGCACATGCCATCGCTCCCGCCGTCGATCATGAAATCGACGTGGTCGTGCATACGGGCCTCGTCCACGTTGCCCGCGTTGTCAAAGGTGGTAATCAGCGGTGGAAACAATCCACGGAATTCAGTCATCGGTAGACTCCCGGTTTGAGGTCGAAAACACATTGATGCCTCGCATTGTATCCCCAACAAGTTCTTGAACAAGCAAAGCAGCCACGCCGGCCGCGATTGACATATCGCCGCGCGCGATGTAGCATAGAATGACTTTCTGAAGGTGTTCCATGTCGGAATGGATGGCTATGCTGACGCCCATGAGGGCGATCACGGAAATGCGAGCGGTAGTCGATGCGTTCGCGTCGCGCTACGCGGCGATTCGCGTGGCTGCCGGCGCGGATAAACGCCCGCTGCTCGACGCATTCAAACGCCTGGGCGAGGTGGGACGAGCCGGCGACCACCGCCGAGTCGCGGAATCCGATCGGGCTCTGCATCTGGCCATCGTCCAACTTGCAAACGTCGAGGGGCTGATGCAGGTGTGGGAAACCGCGGCCAACGTCCAGGAGCGATTCCGCATCGAGTCGATCGAACGCTGCTGGCCCGACCTGACCGTGTTGTTCGAGGGGCATCGTGCCCTGGTCGACGCCGTTTGCGCCGGTGACGCGCTGGCTGCCGAGGACGCGGCCCGCGCGCATCTCGATGCCGTGTGGTATCGACTGGCGGAGATGCGGGGCGACGATTCCCTGTCCGACGACCCGTTGGCCCGCGCCTGTGCCTACCTCGAGTTCCATTTGCAAGAGTCGATCCGGTTGGACTTCCTGGCCCGGTACGTCGCCAAGATCAGCGTGGGCCATCTCGCTCGCCTGTTCCGCGAACGGTTTGATTGCAGCTTTACCGAGTACTTGCGCGAGTTGCGCATGCACAAGGCGGTGAAGCTGCTGACGGGCGGCACGCAGCTGATCGGACACATTGCGGCCCTGGTCGGCTATACCGATCCTTCTCGGTTCGCGCAGCACTTCCGTCGGCGCTTCGGACTGTCGCCCCGCGCGTATCGGCAGCGATTCGTCGAACGTCGGCGGAGTGGGGGGCGATGAAGGGGGAGAAGGACCGACTAATCAGCGATGGAAGGGTGCGCGTTGGAAAACGGATCCCACACGGTTTCAAATCCCAAATGGAGGAAGTCTTTCGTATTCCGGGTCGCGAAATGTGTTACCCCGTGATGTCGTAACGTCGCCGCCAGGCGGAAGTCGAATATGCGACGGTATGCACAGTTGGGCGTGGCAGCCCATTGCCACACCGTCTTCATGATCGCGCTGTGGGCGACCACATCGACAATTCGCCACTTGGGATTGCTCCGAAACCCTTGCACGACCTTCACTGCCTCGGACGCAGACAAGGTAGGCGAGCATACGGCGGGATTTCGCAACAGGCTATACAACTCCATGAGCACTTGCTCGCACAGACAGAAATCCGCTCGATCCGCATAGTCGTCAAGGAAATGGCGGGCTTTGCGATGATGTGAGGACGACGCGTCACACGCGGGGAAAAGGATGTTGGTGTCGCAGGAAATCAATCGTTCCCCTTTCGCTAGTCGGGCGACGGGCTTGTGTCTCGTAAGTCGCGTAAGTGAAGTTGTGCCCGCCAGTCGTCATCCTGAAACGGGTCCACCGAATGCAAAATACAGGGCTCCGGCACGCTCCATTCACTTGAACTCGTTTCCCGGTCCGGTGTCACGACCACCATGTATTCCAATCCTTGCCGAACGAGTTCAGCCATGGATACCTCTTTGCGCCTTGCAACCCGCTGCGCCGCGTCAAAAAGCCAATTGGGCAATTGTATTTGAGTTCTTTTCATGATGTAAATTATACAGCGATTACAAATAGATGTCAAGCCAAAGGCCAGACGCGTTTTTCGTGGGATCCCAAATAGAGGCTATCCGGAAAGGATCGAATCCACGTCCACGCTCAACAAAGGGGCACTTTTCGGCTACCCTGCGCGTTACCGTCCCTCGCGCGCAAGGATCCCGCTAAGCTGTTCCACAATGTCGGGGCGTTATCTTCCAACTCCCACTCCCAAGCTACGGCACAGTGAAATCGAACGTTGCATTGCCGGTCGGCATTTCAACGGTAGTGCGGTATTCAGGAAACAGCGCGTTGTCGCGGTCCTCGGTGGCCGGGGTTCCGTCAGTTCCATAGACGGTAACCAGGTGCGGCCCGCCAACGGCCCCCAAACCTCGCCGCGTGCGGTAGTGGCCGTTGTGAATCTCCGCCACCGAACCGGGGCCCGTATTGGCCTGGGCGCCGTCGGGCGCGAACAGGATTCGACCGCCGGGCACCGGCTTGCCCTGAAATGTCACCTCGCCCGATATTTCGTAACGCCCCGGCCCGCCTTGCCCGCAACCGGCCGTTACGGTTGCCAATGCCAAACAGAACCAAGCTGCCATGCGCCGGCCAGAAGCCGCCGTCTTCCTTTTCATTGCGGTGGTCCTCCATGGTAGCCGATAGGATTGTCAGGCTGTCTTACGGTGCGGCCAAGGCTGAGACGGGAATGATGGCCAACTCTGCCGTGCAGTGGTTCTTCACTGCGTAACCGACGTACAGCTTGCCGTCGTTCTCCACCGCGTAGGGGTAGCACAGAGACGCCCGCGGGTCCGAGGGGCCCGGTCCCTCCGGAAACACGGCATGGCGAATAACGAACACCTTGGAAAATGTCTCCTCGCCGGGCCGGCTCACGGCAATCGTCAGCGGCGAGCGACGGTTGCCGCTATCGGCCGTGGTGGTACAGATCAGGTAGTTCTGCCCGGTACTGAGCGTACCTGCGTATGGCTTGCTGGCGGCCATGGGCAGGTTGGTCGGCGCGGAAGGCGTCCACGTACGGCCATAGTCTTCGCTCACGGCGGCCAAGGCAAAGGCCCGACCGCCCCATCGCGAGATGTTCAAAACGCGGGCACCGTCGACGATTACCGTCGATTCTCCCCACACGCGCGACACGCCGGGCGCGGTGGGAATCACCACCAGGTCCCACTTCGTCAGATCATCGCCCTGGCTGATTGCCACGGCAGGTAGGTGCCCCGAAAGCTCATCGTAGCCGAAGGCGACTCGAGCGCCGGCCATGATCCAGTTGCCGTCGTCCATCTTCAGCGGCTCCTGCATGGGCCAGAAACCACGATCAACGACCACGCCCTTCGGCTCCCAGTTGCCGGTGGTGTCGTCGAGTCGGTATGCGCGGGTATGGGTGCGCTGAAATCGGTCGTAAAAGGCCCCCTGGAAGGCCCACAACTCGTTGTCGCGCGACAGGAACACGCCGTGGCTGACGCCGAGGTTCCCTTCGCCGTCGTCGATTGTGACCACGTCGCCCCAGGCGCGGCCGCCATCGGCGCTTACCCGAACGTGGGCTTCCTCGGTCGGCGTGTTCTCGCTGCCCGTGTTGAAGCCGTACGAAGCGTATAGCGTTCCTTTGTGCCATGCCAAGCCGACGCCGAGCAGCCAGTTCCCCCCGTCGACTTTCGGCTCGTGCGGCTTGACGACGCTGAAGTTCACGCCGGCGAGTACGGGGATATCGTCGCTTTTCGGCAAAGCGCCGCCAGACCAGAGTATGAAGGGCTCTGGCGGCTTGGGAATTTCGTGCGTCGCGGCAACCGGCGCATAGAGCGCGGCCATTGCATCGGCCGAAAGGGGTCTTGGTGCGTAGCGAGCTTCATCCAATGCTCCGAAGAGCATTTGGCGAATACGGCCATCGTCGTTCACGCCGCCGAACGTCAGCGGCGCATTGGTCGAAGGGATGGGCCGTGTCAGGGCCGCCTTGCCGGCAAGCTTGCCGTCCACCCATAGTTCCATCTCGCCCGACCGTGCGACCACGCCCACCTGACTCCAATGTCCCGGCTTGGGCTGCTCGGGATGCTCAACCGTCCGCCAGCCATCCTGCCACGCGTACAGCCGAATCTTCCCATCGCGGTCGACCATGACGCCCCACTCGCGCTCATCGAGCGAGTAGCGATTCTTGGCGGCGATGATCTGTTGGCCCCGGTCCACTGCGTAAGGATTCACCCACACACTCACGGTGAACCCTTGCTCGGTTCCGGTCAGGCTCGATGAGTTCTTCACCTCCAGCAGCGACTCGCCATCGAGCACCAGGCTTTTGCCGCGGACGCCTTCGGCCTCGCTTACCGTCCCGCGCACGGCGACGGAGCTATCAGACGCGGAATCGAGCGGCCAGTGGTGATCGGCCGCGTCGACGAGCGCCGGGTACATCAGTACAACGAAACAACATTCAAGCATTCGGATGAATCGCACTGGAAATGGCTCCTCTCTTCTTTCTGTATTCACGGCGAAAACCCGCCAACCGGCAAGCCGTCGTTCCGCGCGCCCATGCCCCGATACGTGGCTAGGGCCATGTTCTCGCTGAAGAAATGCACAGACCCGTCGGTCATGGCCATGTGGCATCCGCCTGGGTGCCGGCTGCCAAAACAGCGGGTGTGCGTGCCAAGGTACATCGAATTGGTATAACTTCCGCTCGAATCGATCCAGCCCTGGGCCGAATTGTAGTCGACCAGCGGATTGTTGAGCGGATCGACCGCGGCGGCCAGCACGATGGTGTGGCTTGAACTGCCGGCTGTTCGATCCGCGGACGCCCAACTGAACCAGCTCGGCCAGCCGACGTTCGTATGCTCGTACGACCACCAGCGGCTTTCACCAACCAGGAAGGTATTGCTCGTTCCATCGGATACATGGCCGATGCGCACCGCCGAGTTTGTGAACAGCACACCGTTGTTGAATCGGACGCGCCGATTGACGGTCGGGCCGGTCAGGCATTGCGCCGCCGATTCCGGTCCGCCTCCCTGGACGCCCATATAATTGCTGCTGGGATCGCCTTCCTGAGGGGCCGGGTCGGAAGGGCACTTGAAGACGGTCAGCGGTGTGTTCTGAGCGGCTTCGCTATCCGACGGCTCGGGGGGACTGTCGTCTTGCAACGCGGCGAAATGCCCTGCCATGTTGAACTGCCTGTAAAGCGCCTCCTGCTCCAAATAGGGCAGAATCTGCACCGTCCACGGCGCTTGCCGCTTGGTCGAATTGGCGGGAGTACACTTTGCGTCGCTCACGATAGAGCCAGGCGGGAACACGCGGTGCGACGCGTGATAATTGTGCAGTGCCAAGCCGATCTGCCGCATGTTGTTGCTGCACTGCATGCGTCGCGCTGCCTCGCGCGCGCTCTGCACGGCGGGCAACAGCAGTCCGATCAGAATGCCGATGATCGCAATAACCACGAGGAGTTCTACCAAGGTGAACGCGTCAGCCGTATTGCGCCGATCCGACCACGAATCACTGCCGTTGGTGTGCTGCGTCATGCGAATACTCCATTGAGGCAAATGCGTTTACAATACGGTTGCCCCGAAAGCCCGCAAACGGCTATTCGCGGGAGGGCCGTTCGCGACGATGGGTTCAGTACCGCGTCTTGATGCGATGCAAGGTGCGACCCGAAGGCTACCGCCTTTTACGTCGTCGAACCGAGGCAAGCGCCAGGCCAGCCAAAAAAAGCATAAGCAGCGTGCTCGGCTCCGGCACGGCTTGCAACACAATGGCATTCAAAAAGGGATTGTAGTCGACTGGGCCCGTCACGGTAACGATAAGGTTGCCGTTGCCGTCCGTTTTCAGGTCCGTGAACACAGTCCCGCCGTCCTCGAGCGTGGTTGCCAGCCAGCGGGAATAACGAGTGGAGGTCAAACTCTGAAAGCCCAGCCCATCGGTGACGGAAATCGCCTCCTCCCTGTTCCTAATGTCGGAACGATCAAACAACGAATACACGCGCACGTCGTAGCTTAGGGCATCATCCAAACCGGCGAATGTCAGAGTCAGTTCCGAACCCGAACCGCTGGCATAGACAATATCGCGCAATTCTTGGTCCGCATAGTAGAGGTCGGACGACGCTCCGACCCAACCTGCGGTTTCCCCAGGATTGGTAAATCCGTCCCCTCCCGAGAAACTCAGGGATACTCCATGCACAACGGAACCGCCGTTGTGTCGAATGACGCTGCCGTCCGCGATTGTCGTGTTCGAGCTAAAGACATTGAAACCGGTCGCTGAGCCGCCGGCGCTTGCAAAGTCGATGCCGATGACGTCGTCCAAGGCAATGGGCGTGGTATAGTCGACGCTCAAGACGGGATTCCGGCTTTCCGTTGTGTTCTCCTTCGAGCCGAAGTACACCGCGCCCCAGCCCGAGTTTGTTGTGCCCGTATCGGTGCTCGTCTTCAGGAAGAACCCGGCGTTCGTTCCCCCGCCAGCCCACGATTGCAGGACGGCAATCCCTTCCGGACTGGTGATTTGAAACGATACCTTGTCATCGACCGCCATGGTTGCCGGAGCGATGGTCGCCGTGCCAAGCAATGTACTCAGTCCGGGCGAAGCCGTGCTGACGCCAACGCCGGGACCGCCGGTCCAAGACGCGGTGCCGTGCGCCAGGGAGCTCCAGCTCGACGCGCCAGGGACCACGGCTGCGCTTCCGGTACCTTCCAGCCACCCGGCGTTGCTGTCGTCGAGCAGGTACAGTTCCACGTCGTAGCTCGTTAGGGTTCCACGCTTGGAAACATCGGAAACCGTAAGAGAAAGTGTGGCCGATTGCACACTGATGTTTGGCACGCCTGTGAGCGAGCTGATGTCAAAATGATACAGCCCGCGGTACGGCGGCCCGTTCGTCGTGAGATTCGGCCCGACAATGACATGCTCCCACGTGCCCCAGTTGTGGTCTCCCATGGGAGCGTACATGAAGTTGTCGCCATCGGAGCCGAAGTTTACGGTAACCGGCGCGGCCGAGGCAGAAGCCGCGTCGAACCAAACAACAGCCGCAGTGCCGATCGCAACAAACAGGGTGAAACGTCGCATCTGTTTCTCCTTCGCCCGAAATGAGATTCATTATCAAAAGGAAAGA